>NZ_WOSX01000003.1 GCF_011516735.1 Acetobacter fallax
GAATAAGGACGCGCCATCCATGCTGGCCTCCAATCCAGCCAGATGGTTGAATCAGATTTCAGCCAATCTGGGTACCCATATTCCGATTCAGCCCAAAATCATCAGGCTCTAAGTGCTGGCTCCTTCCCAGGGCTTTGCCCTGGAACCCACCAAAGGTCACAGACCTTTGGAAACCATTTTATTATTCATCAATCGGGGTACAGGGGCCGTCGTGCGCAGCACGCCTTCGCGTGACGGTCCCTGCCGGGTTCGGGCCGGCACCCTCACCTTACTCAGATCTGAACAAGCGCCACAGCGTAAATCACCAGCGCCATGGCCAGGGTGAATCCCACCAGCCCCAGCACACGGCCACGTTGCCGCCGCGCCAGTTCAATTTGCTCCAGGGATGTAAGCTCAGTCGAATTTTCCGCAACGATCATGACAGCCACCAGGTCAATCCATGATCCGCAAGCAGACCACAAAACAGCAGAAACAGATAAGCGAGCGAGAAGCGGAATGAGAGACGGGCCGCTTTGTCACCATTCAGGCTGATGCCGCCAGCGTCCTGTTTCTCAAGCAACACCCTGATCGCGCAGGCAACAAAGCCGAGGCCGAGAGTCAGCGCTGTAACTGTGTAAAGCGCTCCGCAGAGATGCAGAAAGGACGGCACCAGCGACACAGCGAGAAGAATCAGCGTGTAGACAAAAATATTCCAGCGCGTGTAGCGGGCGCCGCGTACAACGGGGAGCATGGGGATACCGGCCCGACCGTAATCCTTGCAGGCGTAAAGCGACAACGACCAGAAATGCGGCGGCGTCCATAGAAAGACGATCGCGAACATCACAATGGGCAACACAGCGAGCGAGCCCGTGGCGGCGGCCCAGCCAATCATCGGCGGGAAAGCGCCGGCAGCACCACCGATGACAATATTCTGCGGCGTCGAGCGCTTGAGCCACATCGTATAAATGACTGCGTAGAAGAAAATGGAAAACGCCAGAATACCGGCGGCCAGCGTGTTGGTGGCCAGCCACATGAGCGCGACCGACAAAACCGAAAGACCAATACCGTATGCCAGTGCTTCATCCGGCGGAATGCGACCGCCTGGAATGGGGCGCGTGGCGGTGCGCTGCATAACGATGTCGATGTCACGATCGTACCACATATTGATCGCACCGGCGGCACCGGAAGCAAGACAGATGCAAAGAATACTGACAGCGGCAATGATCGGATTAACCGGGCCGGGAGCGACAATCAGACCCGCGGCACCCGTGAATACCACCAGAGAAATGACACGCGGCTTGAGAAGCTGCACCCAGTCACCGGCACGGGTGCCGACGCGAGCGGCCTCAAACCGTGGGCGTGGAGCCCGTTCCGTGACTGCTGCACCGCTCATCGTGTCCCCGCTGAACCGGACAGAGCCGGATTCTGATGCCTGATCTCATGGCGATGCCGCTTCATAGCTCCGGCGATGACCGCCACGAAAATCGCCAGAGAACCAGCCATCGCGACGTCACCGGTCATCTGCACCGGACCGCGGGCAGATAAACCACCGGCAGCGGACAGGATCGCTCCGGCAAAAAGCAGTCCGAACTGGAGGCGGGCGAGCCCAACAGAGTAACGACCTTCGGAGGCCGTCTCCAGCCAGTTGTAAAAAGCACCGAACAGCACGAACACAGCGCCGCTCAGCACAGCAGCATGCAGGCCCTGCCCGCTGCTCATCTGCACGCCCCATCCTGCTGCAAGAAGCACGAAAAACGCCGAAGCCCACAGCACGGGCACGCCGGCACGCGTCCTCACCGAAACGGTCTGATGCCACAGTGCCCGCACCCACAGCCCGGCAAATATGAGAGACATTGCGGCAGCGAGGCCCGTTCCGGCCAGAGTGATCAGGAATTGCGGCTGATGCGCAAACAGGCCACGAGCCCAGATTACAGCCCCGCCATCAGAAGCAAGACCGGCTATTGCGGCGGCGGTCAGACGGATACGGCTGCTCAGAGGGGCCACGCTGTCAAAGATCCGAGCAGCGAGACCAAAAGCCGCAACCAGAACAATGAGCGTGACCGGCATGGAAAAAGATGGAAGCACATTTTCGATACCAGCCTGACCGAAAAATGCGTGTGTTGCGGAAGCAGCAAGTACCGGCGCCACAAAAAGCAGGCTGGTCGCAGCAAAAAGCTGTGTCCACGTGAACAGCGAAAATGGAGGCACCGCACCGGATCTGACCTGCCCGCGCGAAACGACGCAACCGGACCGGGCGCGGCTGTCCAGAATGGTTGTGACCGTCGAGGTTGCAAGCAGAATGGCACCCGCACTCCAGAGCAACAGCCCTGTCGCGACAAGTGACGCCGCTCCCCCACCAGCGATAAAGGTCAGAAGTGAGAGCAGCAGCAGAGAAAGAGAGGCCGCATCCAGACGTGAAAGGCGTGCAAGACCACCATTCTCAAGCATCGGATCAGCGAGATCACGGGCCAGAAAGAGTCGCCCGAAACCACCGAGAAAGGCCGGAACAGCAACGAACAGAAGCATGGCCACCGGATGAAACCAGGCCATCTGCCGGGTGAGACCGTCGGAGAGAACCCCGGCTTCCTGCAGGATACCGGAAATACCCGCGATGCTTCCCACCGCTACGGCCAGGCTGAGTGACGCTGTGGATATAGCCGGAACAGGTGCTGTGAACGAAGCACTTTCGGCGCGGTTCGGAGTATCCGGAGCTTGCGTCATTACAGGCATCGTCGCATGCGTCTTTCGTTTGACGGGCCGCCGAACCGGGCGGCGGAAATCAGGCGACCATCAGAACGGGCGCCGGCCCAAAACAGGATCCTTCAGCCAAGTCTTACCGGAATTTCACGAAAGTCAAAAGCATGATGGGAACGCGGGGCCACAGCTCTGCATTGCTTACGACGCGCCCCGGCGGCGCCTTCGGGCACCAGAGTTTACTATCAGGCGACCTGTTCTTCCGGTGCAACAGCGGATGCACTGGCGGAAGACTCTGCGTCACGTGTGAGAGTAACCAGAGTAAAGAGACCGGCTGGCGGAACCGGCTCGACACGGGCCCGCGCCAGATCATCGGGGGGAAGCAGGGCCTCCATCGCAAAATCAGGGTGCCAGCCCAGCGAATGAGACGCACGCGCCATGCTACGCTCAATCGCACCACGCACACCGTTCGGCGCGAGAAAATGATTCACGAAAAGGATGTGGCCACCTGGCTTTACGACGCGCTTGAGTTCTGCCAGCAAAAGACGTGGATGCGGGACGACCGAGGCGACAAACATGGCTACGGCGATATCGAAGGAGGCATCCGCGAAGCGGGTATCTTCCGCATCCATTTCAAGCAGCGCGTCAACATTGACCAGCCTGTCGCGACGCACACGTTCACGGGCGCGCTCAAGCATATCAGATGACAGATCAATACCGGTGATGCGTTTATTCGCGGTGTAATGCGGCAGGGCCAGCCCGGTACCGACCCCGACTTCCAGCACGCGGTTACCTGGAAGACGATTGACCGCAGAGACTGCCCGCCGTCGCCCGAAAGCCGATACGCTGCCAAACACGGCATCATACACGCCGGCCCAGCGCCTATAGGCTGCCTTTACCGCATCGGCATCGAGGGCAACACGCGGACCGTGCACCTCTTCAGACCGGGAAACATCTTCCGCGGAATCGTCGCGGACACCTTGCAAGACTTCGCTCATGCGCCCTATCTGCCCGGCGTTACCAGGTTTCACAAGAGGTTGAAAACTCAAGACACGGTCAAGACGCCACAGAAACGGGTTTCGTTCCATATCGCCGGGACGCGACATTGCCATACAGCAGCAGAACGACAAAGTCTGTAGCATGTCTCTCCCGCCTTCTTTCACACGCCGTAATCCCCTACAATAAGACACCACCAGGGAGATTTACGGAGCCAGGGAGTATTTAACTTCCTCAATACATCCCTTGAATGATGATGCGGTGCTGGCTGGATGACAGAGCTTTTCTCCGGGAATCGTGGCCGGGCCGGTGCTCAGGCAGTATCTGCACGAACCGGAGGTAATGCCGCACCGACAGGAGTGACGTCGTGATTCTGTTTCTTATTGTACTGAGTTTTTTCATCTGGTCGGGCATATTTGCTTTCTACTGGCGACAGCAGATTCATACCTGGATCGATTGTCGTTTTGATATTTTTGACAAATTAAGACAACGCCGAGCACAGGGCGCGGAGCAGGAGACCGGCCAGCAAAATGCCTCCCAGGCCCCGCCGGCTGAGACTGAGCAGACTTAAGCGAGGACGGCCAGCCGTTCTTCAATGCAATCCCAGAGCACTCCTGCGGGATTGGTTCCTTCGAAGCGGGCCAGTTCCTGAAGCCCGGTCGGAGAGGTGACGTTGATTTCGGTCAGCCAGTCCCCGATGACATCGATCCCGACAAAAACCAGTCCGCGCTCTTTCAGCATAGGCCCGATTGCTTCACAGATTTCACGGTCACGTGGTGTCAGATCGACTTTCTTTGCGACACCGCCAACATGCATGTTCGAGCGCGCCTCGCCTTCAGCCGGAACGCGATTGATCGCCCCGATGGGCGTACCGTCCGCAAGGATAATACGCTTATCTCCGGCTCTGACAGCCGGTTCGTAGCGCTGGATCATCAGCGGCTCACGGGAGCGGGCAAAATGCATCTCCAGAAGAGCGCTCAGATTCTGATCGTCTTCCCGGATGCGGAACACACCGCTGCCGCCATTACCGAACAGTGGCTTAACGATGATGTCTTTCCATTTCTGACGGAAGGCACGGATTTCCTGCACGTCCCATGTGACAAGAGTAGGAGGCATCAGTTCCGGATAGTGTGTGACCAGCAATTTCTCAGGTGAGTCCCGCACAAAGCGCGGGTCATTGACCACAAGCGCTTTTCCCGGGCCGACACCATGAACGTGCTCAAGCATGTGCGTGGCGGTAATATAGGCCATGTCGAAAGGAGGATCCTGACGCATCAGAATCACGTCCATTTCTCCGAGATCACGACGAACCGCCTCACCGAAGATGGCATGATTGCCTTTCTGCCGCTGCACGCGCACAGGCCGAACCAGTGCCGTAAGCCGGTTGGAGAATTTTTTTCCCTGCCCCTGCGTGCCTTCCGTCAGAGCGAGCGACTCCACGCCGTAAACGAACAGACTGCTTCCGCGCGCCTGCGCTTCGAGCATCATCGCGAAGGAAGAATCTCCATCAATGTCGACCCCTTCGAGAGGGTCCATCTGTACTGCGACATCCAGCCCGCTGGTCATGATCTGCTCCATTTCTGCTGTTTTTGTCTTAAAGCAAATTCATCCGGCCAGGAAAGTGACCTGCGAACACGCAGGATTGCCTCAGGCTCTCAGAGCGATCTGGTTCCCATCAGATATATCGCCGGCATCCATCAGATCTCTGTCCGGAGACTCTGCTAAGGAGAGGGATATGAAATGCTCAGAACCTCAATCTGCTCCGGGCCGCGCGGTGTGCGGAGTATGATCTCATCTCCCACCGCATGCCCAAGCAGGGCGCGGGCTACAGGAGCCAGAAGAGTGATTTCCCCGCGGTCAGAGACGGCCTCGTCAGCGCCTACGATAGTGACGCTCGTTTCCCGGTCACTCTCATCGACATAGATAACGGTTGCACCAAAAAACACTCTGTTGCGCTTCGCCTGTGTCGCCGGATCAACTTCAATCGCGTTTTCGACCCGCTTTGTCAGAAAACGGATGCGTCGGTCGATCTCACGCAGACGCTTTTTACCGTAAATATAGTCGCCATTCTCGGAGCGGTCGCCATTTCCAGCCGCCCAGGACACGATCTCAACCACAGCCGGGCGATCCTCTCTCAGCAGCCGCGAAAGCTCCTGCCGCATGAGCAGCAATCCTCCCGGCGTGATGTAACGAACGAGATCGCCCGCACTGGTCTCAGCAACCACTCTTTAACCATCCCTGTCGTCTGCCTTCAGACAAGTGCGGCGCTGATCGCTTCATCAACCTCCGCAAAGCTGGGCATCAATGGTACCGGAATATCCTTACGGCCAATCTCCACGCTGACCTGCGGCGCATTGCCCTGCAGAAACGCGACGAGCACAACACGGATCAGATCGTAATAGGCCGCGTCCTCTTCCACCACACTCTGTATGCGGGCAGCAAACGGACCAACCATGCCGTAAGCCAGAAGAACGCCCAGAAAGGTCCCCGAAAGCGCGCCTGCGATCATTTCTCCGAGCACCTCGGGCGGCTTGCTGATCGAGCCCATCGTCTTGATCACGCCGAGCACCGCCGCAACGATTCCAAGGGCAGGCAGGGCGTCAGACAGTGACTGCATGCCGTGGGCAACATGCGTGTCTTCCTTGAGATTTTTAGCGAGTTCCCGCGTCATGACCTCGTCGAACTGAAACGGGTCGTCCATATTCATGCTGATCATACGAAGGTAATCACAGATCAGATTTCGCACCCGGTTGTTATCCCGGATTTTTTTGTGATCCGCGAAAACCGTACTCTCCATTGGCGTCTCGATGTGACTTTCAAGCGCCATCGTCCCGTGACTCTGGGCCATTCGCGTAAACGTAAACAGCAGTTTAAGCAGATCGAGATAGTCCGCACGTCCGTAAGACGGCCCTTTGAGTGCCGCCCTGAACGCAGCAGGAACATGTTTCAGATCACTCATGGAGTTCGCCATGAGAAAGGTGCCAATACCAGCGCCAAGAATGGTGATCAGCTCGAAAGGCATGGACATCATAAGCGGCACAATCGCACCGCCCGACGCCACGAAAGAGCCGAAAACACAGAGCAGCAGGAAACCCAGCCCGCCGATTACCAACATTCAGTTTGTCCTCGTCTCAAAGTAATATGGCGTTATGCCGGTTCGTATTCCCGTCACGGCGGAGCGCCAGGCTGGGCCGGGCTATCGGATGCAGGATTGCCGGACGTGGACGGTGTCGTATCGGCTGCAGGGCCTGCACCGGGCAGCTGGACATCGTGCTCACGATGCAGGACCAGTACGATACGACGGTTTGCAGCGGCGCCGGGGTCATCAGGCAGTGCCAGTTCCCGGTCGGCACGACCTGCCACTTCGACCAGTCGACGCTCCGGGAATCCGTTCTGCGTCAGCACACTTCGCGCCGAATCGGCACGGGCACCTGACAATGTCCAGTTTGATGACTGACTGGTTCTGAAAATCGCTCCATCCGTATAGCCGTAGATCGACAGCGTTTGCGGCATCGCTGTCAGATACGGAGCGATGACACCGAGGAGATGAGCCGCGCGCACGTTCAGACGGGCCGAACCGGAATCGAACATCGGCTTCTTTTCAGTCTCGGAAATTTCGATCTGCAATCCCTCAGGCGTCACATGAACAGCCAGTTGCTGCGCGGCCTGGGCACCGACGGGGTCCTGTGCCAGAGCCGCTTTCATCTGCCGGGCATCGCTCTCCAGATCTTCCTGCTCCTGCTGCGCTGCATCCTGCCCGTCACCCACAGACGTGGTGACGCCATTTTTCTCACCACCTATCGGCACGATCCGGGGGATCGCCGCAGGTGCAGGAGTCACCATACCAATACTTCTGTCCGGAAAAGACGGAACGGGTGCCCGTATCGTGCCGGACTGCTTCAGGATCTGACCCGCACCGGCGATATCTCTTCCCATCACCACGCCAACATCCGGACCAAAACCACCCGATCTGGCGGGAACGCCACCATTACCCGGCGCAAGACCGCGAGGTACGGTAGCGGCTTCATCGCTCTTCTTCAGTATGCTGTCGGATGTCGGCAGCAGATCTGCCGTTCGCGATCCCGCCGAATTTTTCGCCCCCTGAACAGAGCCATTACCGGAAACGGTTGAGGCGCTGGGCTCAGCCATCATATGGGCCGTGGCGGCACCATCCGATGACATCGGATTGAAAAAATTGGCGATACCGCGGCGGCGTTGCTCGGTCGTGGCGTTGATCAGCCACATCACCAGAAAGAACGCCATCATGGCGGTCACGAAATCCGCGTACGCGATCTTCCATGCACCACCGTGATGTGCGCTGCCCCCGCCACTATTGCGACGAATGACGACGATCTTCGCCTTGTTGTCCCCGTTTTTCGCCATGCGCCTCTCCGACCCCGGGCACCATGCTGGCCGGAGCGGCTTAAAACAGGCTTAACAACAGGTCAGTGAGCGGCCGGAAGTTGCCGCAAATCCTGCAAAACGGCGGCCGGAAGCGGACATCGCACCATATAAAGTACATAGCGTTCCGCTTCCTGCCCGTACCTTGCGCGCGTAATCGCCAGCCCGGGCGATGCGATTCCTGACCATGCACTGTCAGACGGAAAGCTTCGCCGGGCATTGCGAATCAATACGCCCTCTCCGGAATCACAGAGAAAAGCAGGCAACCCGACCAGCCGCCAGCGGGATTCTCCACCAAGAACGGGTACATTATCCAGGCGCAGCGCCAGTTCCGAGGCCAGGCCATAATCATCCGATGCAATGAACGCGACGCCCTGCGTCTTCTCACGCACCTCCCGGGCAAAGGCTGACCAGCCACCGCCCTGACGCAGCGTGATATCAAAATGCCTGTTGAGTGGCAGAATCCCGATCATTGCCTGCAAAAGAACCAGCGCGCCGAGCACCAGCCCAAAAACCGAGGCCGGACGCCACCAGCGGGGGTGCGAAAGAGCTGTCAGAACAACCAGCGGAGGATAGATCAGTACTGGCCAGTTTGCCTGAACGCGGTCTCCCAGAGCATGCTGGAAGAAAACCAGCAACGGCACAACGATCACTGCCAGAAGGAGGCGGTCGGTCTTTTCGTGGCTGCGAACGGACTTCAGAAGTGCTCTGCTACAAAGAAGAAAAATTCCGGGCGTCATCAACCCGATCTGTCCACCGAGCAGTTCACCCAGAAACTGCACTGCCCGGGCTGGCTTCCAGTCGGCGGCGCGGCCGCCCTGCCGGATGAAACTGACCCAGCCGTGGGTTTCATTCCACCAGAAAACCGGAATGGTCAGCGCGGCCGCCAGAAGAACTGCGCCCCAGGGCCAGGCGGTTTTCAGCCAGGCCCGGCCAGGACGGGACAGCAGGCACCACGCACCAACCCCCGCGACCGGCAGCAGCATGGTATATTTACTATCAAAACCCAGCCCGGCTGCAGCCCCGAGGACAAACCACCAGAATCCGTTTCCCGTCACGCTGAGCCGCCCGAGCGCCGCGAGAAAAATCGCTACGAAGAACAGCAGTGGCGTGTCGGGGGTCATCATGACCGCACCCAGCCCGACCGCAAGCGTCGCATTGAGCAGCACCCCCGCGATGATGGGGGGCGCCAGATCATCAGAAACCACTCTGGTCCGCCCGATGCGGGTAGTCATAAAGTCGCGGGTGGCAGAAGCGGTCAGTAACGTTCCGACTGCGGCAGCGAGAGGACCGGAAACGCGGATTCCGAAGCCGTTATTACCAAACAGAGCTGTGCCGAGACGGATCCAGAGAGCAACCATCGGGGGATGATCGAGGTAACTGGCCTGAAGATGGCGGGACCAGGTCCAGTAATAGGCTTCGTCGGGTGTGACAGGCAGAAAACCGGCGGCCACGAGACGAATAATCGTAATACCCGCAAGAGCCAGCAGAGCAGAATGCCGGGCCGACAGCCCGCTCAGGGACACAGGCAGCCCGGATGGATCAGCGGCGATGTTTCGCAGTACGGGAGGCAGATCACCTTGGGCGCCAGATCAGCGTGGAGGAGACGGCATAGTTCCACACGACACCGATCACGGCGCCGGCGGCGCTCGCGTTCCCCCACCCCTGCCCGTCAGCACGGAAGAGTTGCGCAATACCAATATTGGCCCATGCCCCCAGAGAAGAGACCAGCAGGAATATGATCAGGCCGCCATAAAGCTGCGCACCACGCAAACGGCGATCCCGGTATGTCAGCGTGTTGTCGAGCCAGAAATTCGTGAGAATGGCGACCAGGGTGCCTGTCGCCTGAGCCGCCTCGAAATCCGCTCCGGCAAGATGCATGATATTCATGATCGCGATGTTCACCGTGACACCGATTGCCCCTACGGTGGCAAAGGCCAGGAAGCGGACTGGCAGCCAGCCGTGAAACAGCTTGTCCAGCATCAGTCCGGCGAACTGGAGCAGAACCAGCACGTCGAGTTTACTCTCTCCGGCAACACGCGGACGGAACATGCAGGGAATTTCCTTCACACGTACCGGCTCCGGCGCGGAGAGGATGAGATCCATGAGAATCTTGAATCCCTGCCCGGAGAGGTGAGGCGCTGTCGCGTCAAAAAACTCCCGGCGCAGAGCGAAGAAGCCACTCATCGGGTCCCCGACACGCACCGGCAGCATCATCTGAGCGAGACGGATGCCACCATCGGAGAGAGCGTGACGCCAGGCGTTGGCGAGGCCGCTGTTGTCCCCTCCTTCGACGTGACGGCTGCCGATCGCGATGTCACATCCACCATCGCCGACAGCGTCGATCAGAGCGCCGAGCTGCGTTTCGTCATGCTGAAGATCACCATCCATCACGGCTATAATCTGTGCCGAGGAAGAAAGAGCCCCTTCGATAACGGCAGATGACAGACCGCGTCGGCCGACCCTGCTGATTCCCCTCACCCTCCAGTTAACCTCAGCGATGGCCCGGATCTGGTCGATGGTCCCGTCGGGAGAATTGTCATCCACGAAGACGACTTCCCAGCTCCGACCGGCCAGGGCCAGGGTCAGCGCTTCGACAAGCGGGCGTACATTGGCCGCCTCCCTGTAACAGGGCACGACGATCGTGATTTCCGGGCAGCCGGCCCGTGCTTCACTCAGAACTGCGGCATTCGCCCGACTCATGGTGTCTCCTGCTTCGCAGCCACTCCTGTGGCCGTTCGTCCTGAAAATCGGCATATTGTCGGGATCTGCGCTCTGAAATCCAGTGGCAGGCATGACTATTTTTCTTCACTTTCAGCGCGCAGTTCAGGCGGAGGCAGCCGCGAGAGACTTGTACGAATGGTTTGCAGCGTCTGCACGCGTGCGACATGCGGCGCTTCCGTCAGACGGCGGGTGAGCAGGTTTTCATGTGCCGTATCGCGCGCAACCAGCCGGACGAGAAAGTCTCCGCCGCCACGAATCATGTGACATTCCTGAACCTCGGGCCAGGAGGCGACCATCGCTTCGAAACCTGTCAGAACCGTCTCTTTCTGACTGTCGAGGCCGATCAGCGCGAAGAGCGTGGCAGACCAGCCCAGCGCCTGCAGATCGGTCTCCGCCCGGTATCCTGTGATGACACCAAGTTCTTCCAGACGACGGACACGCCTCAGACAGGGCGGTGCGGAAACTCCCACACGGCGGGCAAGTTCGACATTGGTCATGCGTCCGTCTGCCTGCAGTTCAGCAATGATCCGCCGATCCACTGCATCGAGTTCCGCTGCGGCCACCCTGCCCTCTCCATGCCCGGTTCGGGGTGGATATAGGACGAAGCGGCCCCGCTGTGCAAAGTCTGCCCGAAGCATTGCGGCACGGCTCCGGGCCAGCCGGAAAAATGGTGGACGGGTTGCCCCACTCCGGCAGGAGCGCCATATCGGAGCGACGCCAGCTGCTCGATTCGAGCCTTACGGCGCGCTGGCCGCGCTCCAGAGACGGACCCAGGGTACGATGAGCAAGACGATGACGACCGACCTTCTGATCATTGGCGCAGGGCCAGCGGGATATACCGCAGCGATCTATGCTGCACGCGCAAACCTCAGGCCCGTTCTCGTCGCAGGAATGCAGCCGGGTGGCCAGCTCATGATCACCACGGATGTAGAAAATTATCCCGGTTTCGCGCAGGCGATTCAGGGGCCCTGGCTCATGGAGCAGATGGCCGCACAGGCGGAGCATGTCGGCACCACCATCCTGCATGACCTTGTGACTGAAGTGGATTTCCGTCACGGCTCGCCTTTCCGGGTGACACTGGATGGTGGTGACACCTGGATTGCCCGCTCCGTTGTCATCGCGACAGGAGCGCAGGCAAGGTGGCTGGGCCTGCCGAGCGAAAAGCGGCTACAGGGCGCGGGCGTTTCGGCCTGCGCGACCTGCGATGGTTTCTTCTTCCGGGGCAAAAACGTCGCGGTTATCGGAGGCGGCAATACAGCCGTGGAAGAGGCTCTTTATCTTACGCATCACGCCGCACATGTCACACTGATCCATCGTCGCGATTCCCTGCGGGCTGAAAAGATTTTACAGGACCGGCTCCTCGCCAACCCGAAAGTCTCGGTCGTATGGAACTCGGTCGTCGCGGACATTCTCAGCCAGGGCACGCCGCCGACCGTCACCGGCCTTCAGCTCTGCAACATTCTGAACGAAACGACGAGCACACTGCCGGTCGATGGCGTCTTCATCGCCATCGGACATTCGCCGAATACGGGGCTTTTTCATGATCAGCTGATGCTGGATGCTGAAGGTTACATCATGACCGAGCCGGGAACGACGCGCACCTCGGTGCCCGGGGTTTTTGCGGCTGGCGATGTGCAGGACAAAATATATCGTCAGGCCGTCACTGCAGCTGGCACAGGCTGCATGGCTGCGCTGGACGCGGAGCGGCATCTTAGCGGAATTGTTGCAGAGTCAAGTCAGAATACTTGACCTTGCTCAACAATTCTTGCACCACACGCATAGGACGCCATACCGGATGGCGTGGCTACTACGATCAGGGAGATTGGGGTGGACTGGGACAAGCTCAGGATATTCCATGCGGTTGCCGAAGCTGGTTCCTTCACCCATGCCGGTGATGTTCTGAACCTCAGCCAGTCAGCTGTATCGCGCCAGATTTCGGCGCTTGAAGACGTGCTTCAGGTTCCTTTGTTTCATCGTCATGCCCGAGGTCTGATTCTGACCGAGCAGGGCGAGACGCTGAATCAGACGGTTCGTGAAGTTTTCTCGAAACTTGAAATGACGCAGACTTTGCTCACTGAGAGCAAGGAAAAGGCTGCTGGCCGTCTGCGTGTCACAACCACCACAGGATTCGGCAGTTGCTGGCTTATGCCGCGGCTGCATCGTTTCATGGACCAGAACCCCGAGATCGCTATTACGCTGATCCTTGAGGATAATGATCTCGACCTTGGTATGCGTGAAGCCGATGTCGCGGTCCGTATGCACGCGCCACGACAGCCGGATCTGATTCAGCGGCATCTGGCGGATTTCCCTCTCGCGGTATTTGCGTCACCTCGTTACATTGAACAGCATGGTCAGCCGGCCACACTGGAAGATCTCAGTGCCCATAATCTGGTGGCCTTCGGTGGCTATCACCCACCTGTTCCACATGTGAACTGGTTGCTGGAAGCCGGTCTGCCTGAAGGCAACCGACGCGCGGCGCGGCTTGAAGTCAACAGCATGGTCGCCATGGCGGATGCCATACAGGCTGGCCTCGGCATCGGTTCGGTACCCGGTTATGCGGTTTCCGAATATCCCGATCTGGTTAAAGTGCTGCCGAATGTCGAGCCGCCTCTGGTGGAAGCATTCTTTGTCTATCCGGAAGAACTGCGCAGTTCGAAGCGTGTCGCGGTTTTCCGCGATTTCCTGACGACGGAACTCGGTCTGCGGGGTTAATCTCCCTCAACAGGCTTTCCGTAAAAAACGCCCGCGACGTCTCTTATCAGACGTCGCGGGCGTTTTTTGTATTTACCGCCGGAGAAACAGTATGGAGGCGCGGGTTTTCCCCGCGCCTCTACGACTTACGTCCGGTTATAAGTATCCTCGATACGAACGATGTCGTCCTCACCAAGATAAGACCCCGTCTGTACCTCAATGAGAGTCAACGGAATCTTTCCGGGATTTTCCATGCGATGGATGCATCCCAGTGGCAGATAAATGCTTTCATTCTCCCGCACGAGGACCTTGTCATCATCACGCGTGACAAGAGCGACTCCTCCCACGACCACCCAGTGTTCGGCACGATGGAAATGCTTCTGCAGAGAAAGTTTCTCGCCTGGCTGAACAACGATCCGCTTCACCTGGAACCGGTCGTTCTGGATAAGGCTCTCGTAAAAACCCCATGGGCGGTAACAACGGTTATGTGTCGCGGCTTCAGGCCGCTTCTGCTGCTTCAGACGATCAACGATCTTCTTGACGTCCTGGGCGCGGTCACGATGAGTCACGAGAACAGCATCGTCCGTTGCGACCACAACAATATCTTCAATGCCCGCCACTGCTGTCAGATATTTATCTGAGCGCACATAACAGTTTTTCGCGTCTTCAATCAGCACATCACCAATGCCGACATTTCCCTCCGCATCTTTCGGGCTGATGTCCCACAGAGCATCCCAGCTCCCGACATCGGACCACCCAAGATCGGCGGGCACAACGGCAACATTACTGCTGCGCTCAGCAACCGCATAATCAATGGAGATATCGGGAACACTCCTGAATTCTTCAGCGCCGAGACGCTCAAAAAACAGATCACCGCGACGGGCAGCAAAAGCGGCTCTCACTCCGGACATCACATCCGGGGCGTGCTCATCCATTTCACGAATCAGCGCGTCAGCACGGAACACAAACATGCCGGAATTCCAGAGATAATCGCCGGCTTCCAGAAACTCTTCGGCCTGTCTGGCATCCGGCTTTTCACGGAATGCCCTGACGCGAAACGCGCCCTCAACATCAGGGAGTGCCGATCCGACCTCAATATAACCGTAACCCGTTTCTGGCCGGGTCGGCTTCATCCCGAATGTCACGACCATACCGTGCTCAGCGCCGGCGACAGCGCTCTGCAATGCCGCAGGAAGGGCCTCGAGTTTCAGCATTGCCGCATCGGCAGCCATAAGCCACAGGATAGCATCGGGCTGAGTCTCCGCCACGAGAAGAGCAGCGGCGGCAATGGCCGGGGCGGAATTCCGCCCGACCGGTTCAAGCAGAATCCTTGGAGCGTCGATCCCCGCTTCCCGGAGTTGCTCTGCGATCAGAAACCGGTGTTCCTCATTGCAGACAATCACGGGAGCAGCCTGAGAGAGTTTGCGAGCCCGAAGGGCTGTCTCCTGCAACAAAGATTTGTCGCTCAGCAAAGGCCAGAGCTGCTTCGGGTAGCTGGCCCGTGACATCGGCCATAACCGCGTCCCTGAACCACCTGACAAAATGACAGGAACGATCGTGGCGGCAGTGCGATCTGCTGGTATCGCGGTATGCTCCGCGTGATCCTGTTCAGTAAAAATAGCCATGTCGGTCCCTGTTCCGCGCGGGGCGCTCTCATTCCGACGGCCAACCCGCGACAGAATGACAGCCTGAAGACCCCGTCCTCAAGAATTGACCAGCGATTCCGCATGTCATGCGGCTTCCCTGGAGAAATCAGTCTAGCAGAAACTGTGCTCTTCGCGAGTGGAACTGACAAATCGGAAACACACAGATCGGAAAGAAAATGTTACCCCCGACGCCGCGTATGCTTCCCCGGCATACAGTAATGCCGCGCATCGGTGTAATAGACAGCCCGACCGACCGGAGCGAGAAGCTTGCCCCCTCGTCCGATGGAACGGAGCTTGCGGCCATGCGTGACAATTACCGGTCCGGCGGACAGGCAGCCGTGCAGCATGTAATGGTGATGCCGCGTCACTGATCTGGCGTGATGAACCGTGCGGGCGCTGCCGTACTGACACTGGAAGCAAAGACATGCCGCAACGAGAAAAACAGCGATACGGCGAACAAGCATCGTCCGGAGAAAAACGATGCACTCCGGACGCGATGGCCAGACACACAGGCCACCACTTTGTTCCGAAGCACCGTGAGACAGGACCATGTATTGAATTGCCCGGGACGCCTTCCTGCGAATGGTCACGCTGGTTAGCGCCCGGCAACATTTTAAACAGGCTAACGGCACTCTTCAAGAAAAACCGGAAACCGCCGACAGGGTATTTCAGGATGCGGACTATTCGTTCCCTGGATCCGTATTATTGACTCGTTCGCGGAGTTCTTTGCCTGCTTTGAAGAAAGGTACCACTTTTTCGTCAACCGCGACGGAATCTCCGGTTCGCGGATTACGCCCGGCCCGTGCGTCTCGTTTTTTTACAGTGAACGCACCAAAACCACGCAACTCAACCCGGTCTCCCCGGGCGAGCGCCTGTGTCAGCTCATCAAAAATCGTGTGAACAATCAGTTCCACATCCCTGACGAGCAGATGCGGATTGGCGGCCGCAATTTCAGCCACGAGTTCCGATCTGGTCATTGCCGCCCCCTCGCTGGAGACTAAGGTTTCCAGATCGAAACAGCGCCGTCAAGACGTTCGGAATCCTGTGGCAAAAATTCGTCAAGATTAAGGCCGGACCATGACATCACGGCGCCGCCAAACAGCCCGATCAGACGTCGGCGGAAAGAGAAGCGCCGAACGGCCTGACCGATCGTCACGACATCCGGCTCGGCTTTCAGGCCACAGGTTTTTGCAAGCCAGTCACGGGCATCGTCACGATTTCCCAGACTGTCGATCAGTCCAAGAGCGACCGCCTGCTGTCCCGTATAGGGACGACCGTCAGCAAGAGAGCGGACTTTATCTTCTGGCATATGCCGGCCTGCAACGACCATCGCCACGAACTGATCAAAGAGATTGCTGACAACTCCCTGAAGCATGACCCGGCCTTCCGGAGAGATCGGTTTCACCATGGATGGCTGTCCCTTGAGCGGGCCGGAGACGAGTTCGTCCACATTTACGCCAATTTTACCAAGAAGCCCCGACACGTCCGGGCTTTCCATGATGACACCGATGGAACCCGTCAGAGTACTGCGTTCGGCAAAAATACGTTTTGACGGAAGCGCGATCATGTAGCCGGCGGAAGCGCCGACACCACTCATCGTTGTGACGACGGGCTTCGATTTCGCGAAGCGCTCAATCGCATCGTGAAGTTCCTCGCCGCCTGTGACTGAGCCACCCGGACTGTCGATATCGAGCAGCAATCCTTTGACGGACGGCTCTTTCTCCGCTTTGGAAAGCGCTTTCGTCCATCGGGAAACGTCAGATCCGATGACACCGGTCACTTTAAGTCTGACCAGGTGAGGACCAGTCACGGAAGCATGATTCCAGGCGCCGGATCTATGACTGACGGCCCCGGTCACAAAAAGAGCGAAAGCGAAAAGCGCTACCGATCCGGCTCGCCACCGGCGCAGTCTGCGCTTCAGTTCTGCCTCGACAACAGCATCATCAACGCCAGAACTCATGCATATTTATCCATATCGGCGCTCAGAGCGCGCGGAGTGTTCGATTGCAACACCCCGTTTGTGACGCATCATAATTAAAGACGCGCCACACATCGTGTCAGTTTATTCCGGTCAGGAAGACTGACTCTTGCGACCACGACGCCGGCCATTATTGCCGCCCTCATCTGCGTCATGAACTGGCGCAGCGGTTGCACTGATCTTCCGGCCGAGCCCGATTTCACGCGCCAGCGTCGAACGACGCTCAGCGTAATTCGGAGCAACCATCGGATAATCTGACGGCAGACCCCACCGCTCACGATATTGCTCCGGCGTCATGCCATAAGCACTCTGAAGATGACGCTTCAGCATTTTCAGCTTTTTACCGTCTTCCAGACACACGATATAATCCGGGAAAACCGAACGTTTGATCGGCACAGCTGGCTGAAGCTTCTCGGGCTCCGGCGCGGCCTGACCGGCGGATTCAAGCGCGGCATAGACATCGCGGATCAGAGCCGGAATACCATCGGCTGCAAAAGAATTGTTCGCCACATGCGCAGAAACAATTTCTGCTGTCAGTTCAAGAAGCGGCGAAACGGGCTTGCTCTCACTCATGATAAACTCCGTTACATTTTAACGATACAACGCAATCATTAGCCACTCAGAACTTTTAGCGGGCTGAGAATGCTGCGTCAGCACAAATAATCACTCGAAGCTTTTAACGCAATACCTCGCGAAGGCGTTTTCCGGCAAAACTTCTTCAAGGTCAGGAGAATTCATAACGATATGTTCAAAAAAAATAACAGAAAATCACAAATAAACATGATCATATCGACTAAAATACACTGGATGCAGCATAAAAAGAGAAAGAATAAAATCACCATCTCAGGCAAAATGAGATGACCGTTATCTCAATTTTTCTGAAAACAGAAATTCACAAGAAGTCTGTACAGGCCTGACAAACGCACTCACTGAAATCACACACTTCTGTTGCATACAGCACAGTCGCAACAAGCCATTCCGCTGTATTTCTTAAACCTTTTGTGCTCCGGAACGATATAAAAACAGAGCAGGCCTTTTATTTCACAATAAGGCGGGAAACAATCTTTACCGCAAAAATCCAAAGTCACTCTATTTTGACTAACACATTAATAACGTAAAGGTTTTTTTATAAACGACTGAAAAATGTAAGGCTTTCAGCTGTCAGATCGGCCCGGTCATCAGGGCACTCCAGAGTATCCGTGATGCAATATGTGTTTCACGATTAAATTTTATTCAGAACAGGCTCAACTCAGCAGGGAAGTCAGTTAAAAACCCGATTCTGTTCCTGCCAGCGGAGTCAAAAAACAGCGCAGGCAGGAGACAGCAATCAAAGAATCGCGAACCCGTGGCTCAGGATTTTTTGAATTTCTTCCACAGAAAGCCGGCAATGCCAGCAAAAACGACAAGTCCGACAACCTTTTTCAGGCTGCAGCAACCTTTTTTCGGGGCACAGCCACCTTCTGTCTTACAGCAATCCTTGCTCATAACATTCGTCCTTTGTCTTTCAGCACGTCACGACACGGAGAACAGTCCCCGGTCACGTCGTTCATCAATAGAAACATGGAACGGGATGCAAGACAAACCGGGACAAAAGCAATTCTGACACGTCTGTAACAATAAACAGCCCAATACAGCGCTCCCTGTCCGTCAAAATGCAGTCCCGGCCGGCCGGCCGGCCATTACCCTCCGGATTCCGGAACGGATCTGCTGCGTGTAAAGAACTTTCCGGTGACACGCCTTCTGGCCTGCATGATCCATTGCCGGGTTGATTCCATGAACAGGTATACAACCGGCGTGGAATAGAGCGTCAGCAACTGACTCATCGCCAGACCACCAACGACAGCGATGCCCAGCGGACGACGCAGTTCCGCCCCGTAGCCATTGCCGATCACAAGTGGCACCGCGCCCAGAGCCGCAGCAAGGGTCGTCATCAGAATGGGCCGAAAGCGTTTGAGACAGGCTTCGCGAATGGCCTCTTCAGGCGTCATTCCACTCTCACGCTCAGCATGCAAAGCAAAATCGATCATCAGAATAGCGTTTTTCTTGACGATACCAATCAGCAGGATAACGCCGATCATAGCGATCAGGGAGAAGGACTGCCCGGATATCCACAGAGCCAGCACGGCTCCGACCGCCGCTGACGGCAATGTTGAGAGAATAGTCAGCGGATGGATATAGCTCTCATAGAGAATACCGAGTGTCACATACATCGTGGCCAGCGCGGCAACAAAGACCAGCAACTCGTTAATCATTGCTTTGCTGAAATCAGCTGCTCTGCCTGAAAATCCACCGCGTACCGTATCGGGCATGTGGATGGTAATTCCCACGCGCCTGATCTCGGCCTCAGCGTCGTTAATTCCCTTGCCCGGCGGCAGATTGAAAGAGATCGACCCCGAAACAAACCCATTCTCATGGCTGACAGTCAGAGACGTTGGCCGATGGTTCAGATCCGCCACAGAAATCAACGGCACCATCGTCTCAGAGGAGGACGACACTGCCGACCCGCTCGAAGCTCCTGCACCGCCAGCCAGCCGGTTGGCGATCTGATTGCGAAAGGACTGCTGGCTCAAAGCCGCAGCTTTCGATTCCGTTTTATCCGGCAACGTCACACGGATCGAGTTCGAAACCGTGCCGCCGCCCGCCGTACCACCCGCAGTGGAAACCCACATGGCGTTCAGGACATCCGGAGTCTCCCGGTACTGTTTCGCAACTTCCATTATGACGTAATACGTCGTCAGAGACGTCGAAATACTGGATGCCGTACGCTGTCCGTAGGCATCAAACAGCGCATTGCCGATCAGCTGCGGCGTGATCAGATACCGGGCTGCGGTATCGCGCTGAATATCCACATGTAATGCCGACCCGGTGTTATGAACATTCGTGCTGACATCACTCAGAACGGTGCTGTGACGTAACGCCTCCTCCAGTCGGGGCACCCAGGTGTCGATCGCCTCCGCGCTGTCGCTTTCAAAGACGTAAGTATAGTTGCCTTTGTGCTGACGGCCGCCACCGCCATTAACATCGCCTGAATTGGAAACATGCGCGTCCAGACCGGCGATATTCTCCACGCGTTTCTGAATTCGCGCAGCAATCGTCTCCGGTGTGTCGCGGCGTGTCGCCTTGTCTGTCAGAGTGGCGAAAGCTTCGGACTCATTGGCGGCATCATCACCGGTAAACGCGACAACAGACGTGACCTGATGGTCCGCCATCATCGCATCGACAACCTTCTTTGTTTTTTCCGAAACACCGGCAAAAGAACTTGTCTGATCCGCGCTGATAAACCCCGACAGCAAAGCGATGTCTTCCGCCGGCAGGATTGTCTTGGGCATGAAGATGATGACAGCGACGGTCACGACAACACTGAGCGGCAAAGAGGCCATTACCAGCCAGCGATAACGCAGTGTGCGGTCAAGCGAACGCATGTAAAGGCGCAGCATACCGTTGAGTCCGCTCTCGATCGCATCGAACCCTTTATGCGCCAGACGGGCGAAGCCGCTTCCCTTGTCCACCGGCCCACCATGATGAACCTCCAGCAGATAGGCGCACATCATCGGCGTGAGTGACATCGAAAGCAGGAATGAGATCGTCACCGCCGTCGAGAGCGTCATCGCGAATTCGTAGAAAATCTTTCCGGCGGTTCCCGACAGCAGCAGCAGGGGCATGAACACGGCGATCAGTGAGATCGTGATCGACAGCACAGTAAAGGAAATTTCCCGGGATCCCAGAATGGCTGCGTCCATGCGGTTCATGCCATCTTCCATATGGCGGGCGATGTTCTCCACAACGACGATTGCATCATCAACGACAAACCCTGTCGCAATCGTCAGCGCCATCAGGGAAAGCGTGTCCAGAGAAAAGCCGAGCATATGCATGACGCCCAGCGATCCGGCGAGCGACACCGGAACAGTAATGGCCGGAATCAGTGTCGAACGAAGGGACCGGAGAAAGGCCAGCACCACGAGCACCACGAGGATCAGTGAGATCATCAGCGTAAGCTGCGTGTCAGCCAGCGCGGCACGGATACTGCGTGACATGTCGGCGGCCAGCGTCAGCTTCACGTCTCCTGGCAGCACGCTCTGCAGACGCGGTGCGTGAGCCTTGATCTGATCGGTGACCTCAATGACATTCGCGCCCGGCTGGGGACGGATGATCGCCAGAACGGCCGAATGTTCGTTATACCATGCCGCCTGTCGCTCGTTCTGCGGGCCGTCCCGTACATCCGCGACATCGGTCAGCCGTACAGGCCGTCCGTTGCGATACCCTACGATCAGGCCGCGATACTGCTCCGCTTTCCGCGCCTGATCATTGGTTGCAAGCAGCATCCGCTGATCGCCTGCATCGATGAAGCCCTTGGGCGTGTTGGCATTCGCGGAGGCGAGAGCGGAACGGATATCCTCATATCCGATGCCATATTTATAAAGTGCGTAGGGATTGATCTCCACGCGCACGGAAGGCTTTGCAGTTCCCTCGGGCTGAACCCAGCCAACGCCCCGAATGCCTGCGAGCTGAGGAAGCAGCCGGGTTTCGGCGAAATCTCGCAGGCTGGTCAGTGGCCGCGTGTCAGAGGTGAGCGCGGCCACGATGATCGGGTTATCGCTGGGGTTGGCTTTATAATATTGCGGGTTTGAGATCAGTGTGTGCGGCATATCCTGCCGTGCGGCCTGCAACGCCGCCTGCACATCACGCGCAGCACCATCAATGTCACGATCATCGTCAAAGAACAGCAGGATAAACGCGGAGGTATCCGTCGAATCGGACGTCATCTGCGTCAGCCCGGCGATCGTCCCCAGATGCCGTTCCAGCGGCGTTGTCACCGAACTGGCCATCTGCTGCGGTGAACTGCCCTGCTGGCTGGCGATCACATAGATGACCGGCACGGAGATATTCGGCAGATCCGCCACGGGCATCAGCCGGTAAGAAAGAGCGCCCGCGAACACGAAGGCAACGGCGATCAGGATGGTTGCAACCGGCCTGAGAATAAACACACGGCACAGATTCACCCGGCCAGATCTCCGGTCACGCAGTCAATGCAGCCTTTCACGGAAGCGCCATCTCTCCTTGCCGCGCCAGACTGTCTGGCGTGGACGTTTTGACTCCGCATTGTCTTAACATGGAAGGCATGCCCGTTATACGGCAGAAACGAAATGCCCTTCATTGTTCCGCCGCATTCCGCGGCAAGAATGATATCTCCGGTCATACCCTGACCGGGTCCATATAAGCCAATGGGACACATGCATGACACGATCCACCAGTAAGGCCCCGTCAGCAACGCGTCCGGACACGCTGCGCGTGCTCCGCTTTCCGGCACTGATCGCCATGACATCCCTCGTGATCCTGGCCGCTCATCCGGAGAGCGCCGTTGCGCAGCGGCCTGCTTTCGTGCCGCAGGGCGCCTATCTTTATTCCGGACCGGGCGTGGGCTATCCGCTCGTTGGCACCATGCCTCCGGGCATGCAGGTCGTAACCTACGGTTGTCTCGACGGATGGAGCTGGTGTGACGTGGGTGCCGGGCCGCTCCGCGGCTGGGCTCCCGGACCCGCGATCCAGCTTTCGTGGAACGGCATGACGGGACCGCTGACGCAGTATGGCCCGATGGCGGGTCTGCCACTCGTTCCATTTGCTTTCGGCTCTTACTGGGGCAACCATTACCGGGGAGAACCCTGGTTCTCCGATCGTGACAGATGGGGTGGTGGACAGACTGGCCCTGGTCCTGGGGGACGTGACAGAAACCAGCGTGGAGGTCCCGGCGGCCCGGGAGGTGGCCGACGCCCTGGACCGGATGGTGGTCAGCGTGGTGGCGGTAGTGGTGGTCCGGGGCGGTAAATGTCAGGTGTGAGACACCATTCGGCGCAGGAGTAATCAGCCGCCTGTTACAGTTCAGTCTCCCGATACGACCTGGAACGCTGAACCACGGGTCTTCGTTTCCCGGCGATTATGCTGCTGTATTTTCTGGTTTTACCTACACAGTCTGCGCCGTTAATCCCATCGCTGGCTCACTGGCCTGCCTGCCGGCATTTGTTTTCAATTTTGTCCGTATTGTCCGGGCTATCATTTTCCAGACGACAGGATCGGAGGTGCGGCACTTAGTATTGTCCGCACACTGCATTTTCATATCCCATCCTGATGGCGTGCTCTGAAGGCCCGGAAAAGCTCCTCTAATGTGCCGGAGCCACCGCTGCATAATCGGCCGGAACCGCAAAGACCGCATCACTTTGCGGTCCGCGCGTCACAGAAACCGCGCGCACCATTACCCTGCCCTGCTGTGTGGCACGCACCATGATCCCGTCATCGGTGTAGCAGGCATCGCTCTGGCGCCCGTCCTGATCTGTTGTGCGCCAGTTGACGCAGTACTGACCGGCAACAAAATCTGTTCCGAGACGCTGGAACGGACCTGGGGCCACCTTTCCGGGCGGGGTCAGAGCGGCACCGGGCACGGGCATCCGGCTGATCCTGTGCTTAAGTGTGTCCACAACAGTCAGCGTGTGATCCTGCCAGGACGTGATCATATAAATAACCGAGTTTTCCGGGTCGACACGCTGCCGAAGGGATACGACCTGCCAGCGCATCTCCTGATGCACTGGCGATCCGCCATCCGGAGACGGCATTTCATACTGCACATCGACATCCACGGAAGGCGTGACATACGGCCCGGACAAAGCAGCCGCGGCCGTTTCATCTGCTCTGGCCCCGATCGTAAAGCCCGTTCCGCACCACAATCCCGCCAGCAAAATCGTGCCAGCCGGACGCAGTTTCTTATGATTTCTCATAAACTCAGTCTCAGGGCGCAGATGCTGGTGCCACTGGCGGTAACGCCGGCGCAGCCGCATTGTCAGGACCCGGAACAGGGCCGGTCAGCGCATGTCCCTGACTCACGCGATGACGCTGAACTTCCTGATAACCGGCAGGAGGTTCGAATTCCGATGAGGGAATTGTCTCGTAGCTGACAGACAGCGCGGTCAACTGGCCTTTCAGCCCGTCTGAATCCACACCATCCTCACTGAGGATCAGGCCGTTATCGGTCACGCAGGCATTGGCCCGGCCTCTCTCCGAGGCCACGGTCCAGCGTGTGCAGTCGACTCCTGCGATCGTAGCATGACCACTCTTCGTATATTGCATCGACACATCCAGCAGAAACGGATTGCGAACGGCGCCGCGATCTGTGAGTCGGGTGAAGACGCGCTGTTTATGCAGCACAATGGTCACGCTCTGTGCCGTGCGGTTGAGAATAGTGGACGCAGCCCCGTCGGGTGCGTCAATCCGCATGCGTGCCCCCTCTGAGGCAAACCACACCTTCACCTGCTCACTCTGCGGAGCGCCATCCGGCTGCACGGTATACGTGACAACAGCATCCCGCGTCGGCATCAGCGGCGGATGATCGCCCTCCGCATAGGCAACCGGTGACAGAAGCGCTCCCATAATGGCAGAGGAAGCAAGAATGCGGCGCGCATATTTCGCGACAGACGTCGCCCCGGGCAGCGTATTTCTGAACATCGGTGAGGCTCCCATCCGGACTGCAATTCATCTTAATCGCTCTATCGTTAGAGCAGTTCCCGACCAGATGGAAACATTGATCCGTCAAAAAGAGCCGCGAAAACAAAGAGCTGAGCGACGCCCCTGGGGATAACAACCTGTCAGGCGGACGCGGTGCGGCTCTCTTCCCGCATTCGCCTGATTTCAGCGATAACCTCCCCGGCCTCCACAGCAGCCCATCGCCCCTTCACCGTAATCGCCCGGGCCAGAGCATTTTTATATTCCGTCGCCGGGATCTCAATCCCACCAAACCCCGCGAGATGCGATGTACCAAACTGCGTATCCAGAAGAACAAAACCTCCCAGTCTCAGCCGTGCGACAAGATGCACCAGGGCAACTTTGGACGTATCCGCTTCCCGGCTGAACATGCTTTCGCCAAAAAATGCGCCTCCGAGGGCAACGCCATACAGTCCGCCAATCAGCTTCCCGTCACGGCGCGTTTCCACGCTATGGGCGAACCCCTCTTCATGCAGCGCACAGAACAACGAGATGATTTTTTCATTGATCCACGTGGTTTCACGCCCTGGCGCGGGAGCGGCGCAGGCCCGCATCGTCTCTTCGAACGCCGTGTCCACCGTAATATCAAATGTCCCGTTCAGAGCAGTACGGGCAAGCCGGCGATGTAAGTGAAAGCCGTAGAGCGGCATCACACCACGCGGATCCGGATCATACCAGTCGAGGCGACCGGGATGCGTTTCGCTCGCCATCGGGAAAAGACCTATGGAATAAGCCCGCAGCATCATGTCCGGCGTCAGCACCATATCGGCGGCCATCAATATTCCTGATCGTGATTACCATGACTGTAACGTCCGACGCTCCGGTTTGCGACAGAATATTACCTTACCGGCAACATCTGACACTGCCATCCGTTGCGACGTTGAAGAGCCGCTGCCTATGATGGTCGCAGTGCCCCGACATCTTCTTTTCAGACCGGAGCTTTCAATGCCTGCAAACCGTCCCCGTATCATTCGCAGTGTACGCCTGCCGCAACCCGTCGAAGATCGCATCGCCGCCGCGTTCGACGCACCTCCGGTGCCAGAGACACCTCTTTCCACGGATGAAGTCTTCCGGCTTGCGGCAGAGACGAAAGCCGAGGGGCTTCTTGTTACACATCACGCGGCGATCAAAGGCGCGGATGTGGCGCGTATTCCCGAAAGCGTGCGCATCGTAGCCACTGTGAGTGTCGGTCTCGACCATCTTGACGTGAAGGCGATCCTTGATCGCGGCATCGCTGTCACCAACACGCCGGACGTGCTGACCGACTGCAATGCCGATCTCGCAATGATGCTGATCATCGCCGCTTCCCGGCGCGTCAAAGCCTATACCGAAATCATGCGGAACGGCTGGGGCCATACCCTGGCGATGGACGAACTCCTCGGCGTTCAGGTGAGCGGCAAGACACTGGGCATCATCGGGATGGGCCGCATCGGCCAGGCGGTGGCGAAGCGTGCAAAGGGCTTCGACATGAAAGTGCTTTATCATAACCGCCGCCGTCTCGATCCACAGGACGAACATGGCGCGACATGGTTTGAAAATCTGTCTGACATGCTGCCGCTCTGTCAGATTCTGACGCTGCATCTGCCCGGCAATCCGGACTCTGCCTCGCTGATCAACGCCGAAACACTTGCCCTGCTTCCGAAAGGCGCGATTTTCGTCAATGCGGCTCGTGGCATCCTTGTCGATGAAGACGCGCTTCTCGACGCGCTGAACAGCGGTCAGCTCTTCGGTGCCGGGCTTGATGTCTGTCGCAATGAACCGAATCCTGATCCGCGCCTGCTCGCCGAACCCAACGTGTTCATGACTCCGCATGTCGGCAGCGCCACAATCGAAACACGGACTGCCATGGGAATGCTTGCGCTCGATAACGTCGTGGCCGAGGTGAGCGGCAAGCCTCTGCTCACCCCGGTGAAAGCATAACCACCACACCACGCAAAAGGAGACCTTACCGGATGCATATGCTCGCAGCCTCACTCAGCGGCATTGCCCTCGCAATGGTTGTCTCGCTGGTGACCCCACATTATGCGCCAGCAGCATTCGTCGTGGCCGTGATCTACACAGTTCTCGGGCTGCTTTCTTCGTGGATCACCATTCACGAAGTCATATCGGACTGATGAGACATCTCCGACGGGGAAGTCCGGGGTTTTTGCCCGGCTTCGCCGAAAGGGGTTCAGGCCGCGTTTGTGCCAGCCCGCGCCACCGCCTGCTCCCGAAGCGCTACTGCGGTATCTCTTACGACCGGTCCATGCTCCCGCTCAAGCCGCCGAATGGTAAAATGAGCCCGGGCAAGCGCCTGATAATGGGCGAGGAAAGCCGCATTCAGCGATGCTCCGCAAAGAGCTCCGGCCACAGGCATAAGCTGCAACGAAATCTTATGTCCGAGTGCCAGGCCGTAATGTGACGCAACCTCGGAAATCAGCATCACCACTGGCCGTCCACGCAGCACTGTGCGGGCCGAGAAATAGCCCAGTTCGCTTTCACGTCCCTCACCAATATTCGGGAACGCCTTCAGCGCGAAAACCTCCAGACAGGCCCGTCGTGCATCCGGGTCTGAAAGATCCTCCCCCTCTTCCCGCGCAATGCGGGCAATCTCACGCATGATCGTCAGCGTGGTGAAGCCGACATCGGGCGCCAGTCCGACAACTCCGGCAAACCCGCCAACGGCTCCGGAGACGGCCACAGCAGCCTGCAACGCCCGGTCACGGACTTTTGAAGTGGCAGCACGCTCTTCACCCGCCGCCAGCACTGGCGGCGGGTTGCCGGGCTTCGCAAGTCCCAGCACCGCAACGTCAAATGCTCGTGTAATCGCGGTCTCGGCGACTCCCCGCAGCTTGTCCTGCACCGAAGGTGTCATCCCAAGGCCACGCAGACCGAGTCGTGTTGCATGACCAACGGCCCCGCCCATCAGATCCGCAAGCCGGACGAGAACGCCGCGTCCCGCCTCAACCTGATTCAGCGCACGCTCAAGCTCCATAATCTGCCCGTTTGTGAGAGCCAGTGGAGCGAGCGCGCTTCCCGTGCTTAGAGTCATTATGCTGTCGTCCTGTGTCACTCTGCTTCTGGTCTGATAGCGCGCCAGACCATAACAGGTTCGCGGAAACGCTCATTGACCGCAAGCGTTGCGCATTCGACTCTGTTATGGAACGCGTAAGGAGGCCGACATGGTTTACACTTCACCAGCTACGGCACGCCCGGTCGCGGCGCGTTGTCCCACCTGCCTCCGGCCCGCGTTCGTGGCTCCAGGCGCCCATGCCCCATCAATGAGCACAGCGGGTCGATCCATGAAAAAAACACTACCCGGCATTGCAGCCACCACCGCTCTTGGCGTCAGTCTGCTCATTGGATGTGCCCTGCTCCCGGCAGCAGCCCATGCGGCACCCGACGCTTCACTTCAGCCGACAGATAACTCTCTCAGCCAGAGTGCTCTGTCGGATCCTGTGCATGGCCGTACCAGCCATATCCGCCACTCTGCCCGTAGCGGGCGCAGCGGTGCCGCTGCGCCCGCCACAACCCGGTCGGATGCGCCGCAGTCACTGGAATCACAGGAAACCGCACCGCCACTGCCTGATGGGTACAAACCGGTGGAAGATTTTGACGTCACCCTGGCGGCCCATTCTGACACCGTGCTCGCCAGCAGACCTTCCCGCGAGAGAATCGGCGCTACCGAAGCCCAGCAGGTGCCAAGGTTAGCCAGTTCGACCGCCCGGCAGTTCGATATTTTCGGCGTACCTGTAAGAGTCGTGGCCCCCGTTACGCCGCCCTACAACGCTTCGTTCACTTATGAGAATTATGGTGGGCAGCCGGGAAAGGGACGGGATGCGACAGGCGCCTGGGGAGCTGCGGGACAACCGTAATTACCAGACTGCACAATCCGGCTTCTGACCCTGAGTTTATTTGAATCGGTCGATTTCAGAGGCTGTTTCAGAAACTCTTCGGCTGAGCGAGAGCGCCCCTGACGGGCGCGGTCGGCGTATGTTTTTGAGCGCCGAAGCGAAGCGGTCATGCGGACCGTGAGCATCGGAGCATGGAAAACCCGCGTTGGATCGCCAGCAGAAGGCTCCTGAAACAGCTTCTTACACCCTGCCGTTCCGGGCACGGCACAGCTGGGTCATCGCATGATATGAACGGATAATCAGAGCGGCATGTCTGACACACAGGATTCCGGGCCAGTTACGGCACTGACGATTGATGAGACACCTTCCATTTTCTCCGCGGCCGAACCCGGCAAAATCACGCCCGATGAAGCGGGCGCCGGAGCTGAGCAGAAACAGAGCGACTCACCGACCGAAAAAGGCCCGTTCGTTTCTCCATCTCCGATCCCCACACAGGCTGCGTCCGCTGGCATCCGCTTTGACTTTAATCTCGGATGTCGTGTGCAGCTTCCCGAAGGCGCCTGGACCATCAGGCTACGGGATCTCGACACAGGCAACATTCTTTTCGAAACAAAAGCTCGCAAGGCCACGGTCAACAGCGCCAAACGGTTTTACGTCCGTTTCGGCATTGAAGTGTTCGATGCCGCCGGAACGGTCTTTTCGCACGAGTTCGACTGTCGCGACCGCGATGTGCTGATTCAGGTCCCGGTGGGCACGCTCGGCGACACGATGGGGTGGTTTCCTTATGTGGCCCGCTTTGCCGAAGTGCATGGCTGCCGCCTGACCTGTGCCATGTCGAAAGTGGTCATTCCTCTCTTCGAAAGCGTCTATCCGCACATCCGGTTCATGACACCGGAAGATGTCGCCAATGAAGAGGTGATGAAGACATTCTATGCCACCTACACCCTCGGGCTGTTCTTTGATGACGCGGCGGCCATCTGGCAACCTACTGATTTTCGTCTGGTTGGTCTGCACCGGACAGCGGGTTACATCCTCGGCGTGGACCCGACAGAACAACCGCCAGTCATGGCACCGGATGAGGACCCGTCGCGTCCCGTTGAAGAGCCTTACGTGTGCATTGCCACGCAAAGCAGTTCGCAGTGCAAATACTGGAACAATCCGGATGGCTGGCGCCAGATTATCGCGTTTCTGAATGAGTGCGGCTATCGTGTCATCTGCATCGACCAGAAGCCTGTCCATGGCACGGGCATTGTCTGGAACCAGATCCCGCATGGCGCTGAAGACCAGACAGGAAACCGTCCGCTGACTGAACGCGTCCGCTGGCTGCGTCATGCGGAGTTCTTCATCGGGCTGTCGAGTGGTCTGTCGTGGCTGGCCTGGGCTGCCGGCTGCAAGGTCGTGATGATCTCAGGCTTCACACACCCGACCAATGAATTTCACACGCCCTGGCGTATCGTGAACTGGCACTCCTGCAATTCCTGCTGGAACGACCCCACGCACCGCTTCGATCACAAGGATTTTCTGTGGTGTCCACGCCATGCCGGCACCCCCCGGCAGTTTGAGTGCACCCGTCTGATTACAGTCGAAAATGTGAAGCGCGTGCTGCGCACAATCCCCGGATTTCGTCTTCCGAAAGCATCCCGGACCGAAGCTGAAGCGCCGGATGCGGCAAAGCCCGGAAAGCGACACAAAAGCGCAAAGCATCAGCACGCCTGAAAAAACAAAGCCCGGCCAGATATTTCCATCTGACCGGGCCTTTTAAGAGCGCAAAGTTTTCGTCTGATGTCAGAACGGAATCTCATCATCGAGATCACTGCCACCCGGAGTATCCCAGCCGCCGGCGGGTGACGCCGGGGCTCCGCCGCGCGGCCCGCCGATCTGACGCGAGGCCGATGCTCCGCCGCCATATCCGCCCCCGGCCGGAGCACCGCCGCCGTAACCGCCGCTTTCACCACCGTCCGATCCGCCGCCACGCCCATCCAGCAGCACCAGCTCGCCACGGAAGCGATCGAGAACGACCTCCGTCGTGTAACGCTCCTGGCCAGACTGATCCGTCCATTTGCGCGTCTGCAACGTGCCTTCCAGATAAACCTTCCGGCCCTTTTTCACGAAGCGCTCCACGACATCGGCAAGCCGGTCATTGAACACCACAACCCGGTGCCATTCGGTCCGCTCTTTTTTCTCGCCCGACGCGCGGTCATTCCAGGTTTCGCTTGTCGCGACAGAGAATGACGCAATTTTCTGACCGCTCTGACTTGAACGGATTTCCGGGTCCTTACCTAAATTTCCGACCAGGATAACTTTATTGACACTACCAGCCATCGATGCCCCCGTTCCGATTCCAGTGACGTACACACGCCCGCGTGTACTCCCAATAGCACTTCGCCGTCATCTTTCCATGTCAGTTGCCGTATAATCCGGGAGGGTCATTTACCCACTCCCTGCCTCACGGCCAGTTCACCTGTCGCATCGGCCGGCCCGATCTGCCGCTCCGCGCGTCAGAATGTCCCGCTCATATAAATTCACCATCATACGTTGCGGGTCTTGAATGCCCCTGCCATATCCAGCCTTATGACTCAGGTGAATGCCGGACAGCGAACCCGGTGCATGGCGGCTTTCTGATCCGGATGCTCTCGCCTTATTAAGCCGGCCCCAGACCAGAAACGGACTTTTTCCGTCGCTGCGGATCGCATCCAGGAAAGTAGGACTGCCATGTCGCAGCGCCCTGATACCCGCCACCTCATCTCCGACGAACAGCTCGAAAGCGCGGCAAGAGCGTATTACAATTACTGTGATGCGTCGTGGTATGATCTCGACCCGAGAGCACAGACCCATTACCGCACCCGCATGCAGCTCGCACTGAGTGAATTCGTAGCGCACATCTGGCGTCCGATCGAATCAGCACCACGTGACGGAAGCGCGGTCCTGCTTTTTCACCATATGCCGGGACGAGGGGATTATGTCTGGCTGGACAAATGGGACGGTCAGGATCGGGCCTGGATGACTGCGCCGCGCGCCGCGCCAACACACTGGATGCCCGTACCGCCTCCGCCTGCTCCCTGAGAGCCATTTTCCCGCTACCGGGAAGAAAGCCCAAACTCTGGCCGGTCCCGAAACGGAACGTGGCTCCCTTCACCGTGATCTGTCGAGAGACAAACCTGATTGCAAAGGTCACCGACCTTTGGGCGGGGTGCGAAACAGAGCCCCGGATCTCTCTTCCGGTGTGTCAGCCTCAACAAAGGTGGATATGAGAGAGCCGGGAACGTTCAGGTTCCGTCCGCCGGTGCCATCGACCGGATCAGATCCAGCACACGCTTACGCACGCCTGTATCGGGGATGCGATAATAAGCCCGCACAAGATCCAGTGTCTCACGTCGGGTCAGCACACTGGCATCCACCGAGGCCGTCGCCGCTGTAGGCGCCGCAGTCATGGGAGGACCGCCAAAACTCTGCTGAGCCTCGGCGAAACCGGTCACAACCTGAGGCGAAACCGGGGGCAGAGTGGCCGGATCAAGCGGCATGTCATCATAAAAAAAGCCAATCGGAACGTCGAGCACTCTGGCAATGTCATACAACCGGGATGCGCTGACACGATTGGTCCCCCGCTCATATTTCTGGATCTGCTGAAAGGTCAGGCCAATCGCCTCACCGAGCTTTTCCTGCGACATCCCGAGCATCGTGCGGCGCAGACGGATACGCGCTCCCACATGGACATCAAGATCGTGGATACGGCTCCCGCTCTCTTCGTCAGCCATGTGTCGCTCCTGTCATACCCCTCGGACTGCCCGACTGGTAACTAAGAGTTAACATACAACCTGAAGCTGAGTTTGTTAACCAGATATCTATTTTAGGAAAGACGTCTGCGTCTGGTCAGAGCCACAACCACAGAAAGCAGGCAGAGAACCGCCGGAATTGCCTGTCCGTAACGCGCAAACAGAGGCGCCGGCAAAGGCGGCGGCATGGTCCGCACCAGCGTCCCTTCCACGCCCCAGCCAAGTCTCCCCATATCGTGACCACGTGCGTCATAAACAATGGTGACACCGGTATTGGCCGCGCGGGCGATCGGCAGTCCTTCCTCCACGGCACGCAGACGCACGGCGGCGAGATGCTGACGAGGACCGGCACTGTTGCCATACCACGCATCGTTGGTCACATTGACCAGCCAGTCCGGACGATCATGTCTGTCCACGACATGACCGGAAAAAATCACCTCGTAGCAAATCAGTGGCCCCACAGCGGCAAGCCCCGGCAGATGCCAGCTCATCGAACCGGGTCCGGGCGTCATTCCCCCGCCAGGAACAATCTGCAGCGGCAGAAACGGTGGCTGATACTCTCCGAACGGCACCAGCCGTGCCTTGTCGTAGCGCCCAAGGAAACGGCCGCCGCCATCAATCGCCACAACCGAATTGCGCCAGTGTCCGTCCGGCCCGACGCCTAACGTCCCGATGATACCCTCGGTGGCCCCTTCAGCGGTGTGCGCGATCATGGTCCGGGTTAGCCCATCCTCCTCCAGCACGCCGGGATAAGCTGTCTCAGGCCAGACATAGACCACAGGCGGGGCCGCACCCGGCACCTTTGCCGCCAGCGTCAGACCATCCGCCACGCCGCGCTGCGTCAGTCGAAGATAACGATCGAACACTGTCTGAATATCGGTCCGGCTGATTTTTTCCTTCTCAGCCACATTACCCTGCACCAGCACGACAACCGGCTGCTGCACGCTCCCGGTGCGGGCCCCGTCATGAGCCACCCCGTAAAAGCGTGCGGTGCCGGCGGCGATCCAGACGACCAGAACAGCCAGACACGGAAGAACAAAACGCCGACCGAGCGGAAGAAGAACAGCGAGAAGCACCGTCAGCAAGGTCAGACCATCAACCCCGATCCAGGCAACGGGCTGGATCAGAATATCCCCCGCCAGACCGTGGAAAGCCCAGTCACTGCCAAGAGGATTCCATGTAAATCCGCTAAACAGAAACAGGCGCCCCATATCGCAGAGCGTCCACAGTCCGGCGAACAGAACGCCGCGTCGCCAGCCAGCAGGCGCCAGCCGGCAGAACGCGGCCGGAACCGCAGCGAAAGGCGCGAGGATCAGTCCGCAGCCAATCGATGGGAATGGTACAAACCACCAGAAATCGCTGGCACGGATCAGAACCGCATTGATCAGCCAGTAGAGGCCCACGGTGTGCAGTCCAAGGCCGAACGCAAAACCCACTGCTGCCGCCTGCTTCATCGTCGGCGCGCGATCCACAGACCGCATGAGAATGAAAAAGGCGATGGGCAAAACCGGCAGAAGATGCAGCGGCGGAAAACCAAGCGCGGCAAGCGCACCGGCGGCAAGCGGACCCCCGAGTGATTTCAGCGCATAAGCGGCACGACGCCACCAGGCCGGACGCGGCATCTCATGCGCATCTTCATCCGCCTGCTCACGCGCAGCGACGGTCCCCATACCCTTACCCATTTTCAGGAAAAATAACGTCGCGCTCAGTCGAGTGCGTCACGCAGACGACGCTCGTAGTGGCGATAATATTTGTCGGCCAGCAATTCGCTTTTGACCAGAACAGCCACATCGGTCGTGTTGAAGCCCTGATCCACGACGGCGCCGTCGCCAACATAACCACCGAGCCGGAGATAGCCTTTGATGAGCGGCGGCAGACGCGTCAGCACACGGCGGCGGTCCAGACTCAGCGGATCGCAGCGCAGCATGTCCACGCGTCGTTCCGGCAACGCTTTCACCCTCAGCGCCGGAGGCGCCAGATGGTTATGGTAAAGATAGGTCAGTTCCTCTGCAACGTCGTCCGGATTGGTGCCTGGCAGGCTCGCACAGCCAAACAGAACGTCGATCTGATAGAGGAAAATGTAGGACGCGATTCCGCGCCACAGCAACTGCATCGCAGCCCGGCCACGATAGCGTGCATCCACGCAGGACCGTCCCACTTCGAGCAGTCTGCCAGGAAACTTCTTCAGCGGCGAAAGATCGAATTCACTCTCGCTGTAAAACCGGCCCAGTATTCCGGCCGCTTCACCCTGCATGAGCCGATAGGTTCCGACTACCCCTTCCGGGCCAGATGAAATGGCGTGGTCGATAACCAGCAGATGGTCAGCATACTGGTCGAACTCATCGACATCACGCCTGAGGCGCTTAGCCTCCACATCCGGATGTGCACCCATTTCCTCGAAGAACACACGATACCGCAGCGCCTGCGCAGCCTCGATCTCCGCCGGAGTGGACGCGATCCGCACCCCGAGATTACCACCTCGCAGTTCCGGAAAACCATCGCGCTGCAACTCAAGCGTGGAAAGCGTTGCCCGCTGCGGTTTTTCAGCGCTCATTTCACGCTTCCCTTACCGCGCTTAGCCTTTTTTGCCGCAGAGGACGTGTCGGGCTCCTTTAGCCTGCGACCGAACAGTTCCAGACGCATGGACACCAGTTCAAAGCCAAGACGCTCGGCAATGCGGCGCATCAGGGCCTCGTGCTCATCGTCTTCAAATTCGGTGACCTTGCCGGTCTCGACATCAATCAGATGATAATGCCGGCCATGTTCGCTGGCCTCATAGCGGGCCCGCCCCCCGCCGAAATCCCGCCGTTCGAGAATCCCTTTCTCTTCCAGCAGACGGACAGTGCGATACACTGTCGCCACCGAAATGCGCGGATCGAGTTCCGATGCCCGGCGATAGAGTTCTTCAACATCCGGGTGATCTTCTGCGTCTGACAGCACCCGTGCGATCACGCGCCGCTGCCCTGTCATTTTGAGACCGCGCTCCACACACAAAAGACCGATCCGTGACTCGGACGTGTCCGCGGCATTCGCGGAACGACCAGCACGGGCCAGGGCGGTATTCTGAGGCGGAGTCACAGCACGCTTCCTGCTGCCTGTGTATTCACGAACATGCGCTTCCGCGTAGCTGATTGATCCAGAACCTGTCCACTTTAAAGCTGCTGTCCCACAGTCTCGCATAAAAGCGACACCGCGATGCCAGACAGACAAAAGCTACAGCCAGTGTGCCTCATTCAGTTCATAAAGGAAACATCGACTGACACGATCGCCTTTCCCATCTGCGCGAACAGAGCCTGCATTGTGGCCTGACAGCGCTTGCACCGGCTGCCGGCCGGGACCAGTTTACGGCCATGACGAACGCAGTTCCATACGCCTCCGGCAATCAGTCAGCCCCTGCCAGATGGCTCGACATCACTGGCGAAATCTGTCCGATGACATTTGTGCGGACGCGCCTCGCGCTCGATGCTCTGGAGACAGGCGATCTGTTGCATGTCACGCTGCGCGGGGCCGAACCGCTGCGCAATGTCCGTCGTTCAGCAGAAGCCCTGGGGCACATCATCCTCTCCCAGGAAAAGATGACAGATGACAGGGCGGTTCTGCTGATTCTCAAAGCGTGAGGCCAGAAGATGCAGTGGCGTGACATCCCGGCGACCGGGCTGACATGCTCTCTGTTTTGTGACCGGAGAACTCAGGAAGCACGACCGCGATGAAGCGTGGTTGATGCCTCTCCGTCTCACTGAGCCGTCATCACCATATGCGCCACCGGAACCGGCACCCGTTTCAGGCGTGATAACCCTGTATCGCCATTCCAGACCCCGACTTGTATGCCTTCCCGCAATATGGCGTGATGATCCGCACGTGAATCTCTGGGCGCCTTGTTCCACAGGAGAGCTTACCTTGCCGTTTTCTTCATCGTCATCGGGGATCGCCCCCCGCCTCCGGAGTCTGCATCGCGCCGCGATCGCCCTCCTGCTCGGAACCTCCCTGGCCGTAGTCCCTCATGCACGGGCGGCCGACGCGTTTCTGCCCCTGTCGGCTCCGTCGACGAAGTCCGTTCTCCCTGGCAAAATTGTCTATGCCCAGCTGACGACCCCCGATCTCGCGCAGGCCAAAACATTCTACGGCACGCTGCTCGGCTGGACCTTCAAAGACATTCCCGTTTCACGTGGTCACTATGCTCAGGCCATGGCTGGTGGCCGTAATGTGGCAGGGTTTATCGAGCATCCGCTCCCGTCCGGCGATGCGGCCCGGCACGAGCCACTCTGGCTTCCTTTCATCTCCGCGACGGACCCCGACGCACTGGCACAGACGGCACAAAGCTGGGGTGGAAAAATTCTTTTCAGACCTCGTGACATTCCCGGTCTTGGCCGGGAAACGCTCATAGCGGACCCGCAAGGCGGCGTCTTTGCCGTCATTCATTCCGAAAGCGGTGATCCGGCTGATTCCGATACGCCCACAGCGCAGGGCGAGTGGATCTGGAGTGCGCTGCTGACCGGCATCCCTGCCAATGCCGCGGGTTTCTATCAGAAACTGTTTGGCTATGAGGTCCAGACCAGCCAGGACCCGTCCAGCCCCCTGCGTTATGCGCTCGAATCGCAGGGATATGCCCGCGCGACAGTCAATCCGCTTCCGCCACGCCTTCCGGCGAATGCCCCGGCACGATGGATGAGTTTCGTTCAGGTCGACAGTGTCGGTGCCGCAGCGGAAAAAGTTCCGCAGCTTGGCGGTAAGGTGCTGGTGGAGCCGCATCTGGACCACAACAACTGCATGATCGCCATTGTCTCCGACCCGGCCGGCGCAGTGTTCGGGATCATGGAATGGCACATGCCGACAGCCGCCGGAGAAGCAAAATGAGTGTATTTCGTCCCGGCAAACTCCTTTTCGCAGCCGCTCTTGGTATCACCTCACTACTTGCGGGCTGCGCTTACGATGACGGCTACGGGTATGGTAACTACGGCGGCAGTTATTACGGTTATAACAGCGGCTGGAATGGCGGCTGGGGCGGCTGGGGACCAGGATATGGCGTCGGCCCTTATCGCGGCTGGCGCGGTGGTCCACGCGGTGGCGGACCGGGTGGTGGCGGACGACCGGGCGGCGGTGGTGGACGACCAGGCGGAGGCGGACCGGGCGGTGGCGGTGGACGACCAGGTGGAGGGGGACCGGGCGGCGGTCACGCTGGTGGTGGAGGTCATGGCGGAGGGGGAGGTCATGGTGGCGGAGGCGGCGGGCGCGGTCACTGACCGTTAAAATCGCAGTCACTATTTCGCGGGCCATGCTAAGCATGCATGGTGCGCATTCTCTGATGATGTTTCGGTGCGGCCTGCCGAAGCATCATCATCTGCCTGATCGGGCATACTTTTCCGTTTCACCGGAACACAGTGCATTCCGGTTCAGACAGGCTGCTGCGAAAAGCGCGACGTGTCAGACCGTTTCCGCAGGGGTCGGCAGGTCTGTCAGGGGGACCAGAGCCTCCGCCCGCAACAATTTTTCAATGCGGCGACGGACACGAATAGCCGCTGCATCTGTTACGAAATTCGGTTCGTCCCGCGCATCTGCCGTGTCGAGATATGGCTCTATTGCTTCCAGGACTTTGATGTCCTCATCAGCGACAAGGCGATTCCGCTCCCCCAGGAGGGCAGTGTAGTCTTCATTTTCAGGCGCAAAGTCACGTGACACAGCCATGAAGTAGTGCGTGGTCCTGTCCGTCTCAGGTGTAATGCCGTGAAGAAAGTTCATACGTCCTGCCACGGTCAGACATGCACCATTCCCGTCGCACGAAATGCACTCAGTCCCCGCCGCGTTCACCAGCCCGACCCCGAACAGTTCCGCGCGATACTCAACACGCATAAATGGCCCGATATCGGGGAAAAATGCCCGCATGGTCGCGTCGGGTGCCCGCATTGGCGATAAATGATGAAAAGCCAGATAATTGTGACGATCAATGACTTCCGGTGACTGCTGTGGCCCGTCAGAGGTCGTGCGGATGCCCAGTGTCACCGGATGAGTAAAACTGATATGTGACTTGTCAAAAAGGTTCTCAAGCAGGAGCTGCGATCGGGCCCGGACATGCTTCAGCCCGAAGCCGGACAGCACCATATTCCCGCCAGGCGCTGTCAGCGATGTCGTGTCGGGCAGACACGTCATATCCGCGCTCGCCGGATCTCCGCCCCAGATCCATATAAACGGTGCCCGTTCCTCCACCACGAATGATTTCAGGCGCATCGCCCCGGGAATTTTTGACTGAAACGGCAGCGACGCACAGCGGTCTTCCGCGTCGAACGCCGCTCCGTGATATGGGCAGATGAGTTGATCATCGACGATTTGCGCTGATGCGAGAGGCATCCGCCGATGCGGACAAAGGCCGGATACTGCCGTCACCTGCCCTGCCGCCGTTCGGTAGAGGACGATCTCGTGACCGAGCAGTTTCCGCATAAGCGGCGCGGAAACTACTTCCTGGCTCCAGGCGGCAATATACCACTGTCGCTGAGGAAAGGATTTATCACCTGCGGAAAATGGATATGGCGCCACGGATACGGTTCTCTTTCGCCTGAACACAATCCGTCCTGAAGTATCAGGGTAAACAAGACCTGAACCGATCAGGGAAAAGTGGAAAATTTCATCATAGCAGGCTGGTATTTACATTTCGAAATACATCGCCATCAGAAAGATACCGTATTCATCGTTATCTTATAAAGTAAATTCAGTCTTATTTTCTGTCTGCGACGAGAGAACCCTTTTTATATGGCTCTGTCAGCGTTGCGTACTGGCCCGTCTCAGGGCTTTGACCTGGAACCCACCAAAGGTCGCAGACCTTTGGAAACCATTTAATTAAACAAATCGGGGTGCAGGGGCCTGCGGTCCCTGCCGGGTTCGGGCAGAGCCCGGTTTTTCGCCAGCCCTTTGAAAAATCACAGATCAACACTGAACGACAACAGAGCTTTTTATATCCTTTGGGCAAGCCGCGAAACCGCTGATGGTCTCAGACCATCATCCCGCCATAAATACTGCAAAAATTCAGACCCGGAGAAATCCTCTCATCGCCAGAAAGGCGTGACGTCCTGAAAATCCTTCCAGGACTGTGGAAATTTCCGCAACGCCTTCCTGGTTTTTCTGTCACTCCAGCGGGCAACGGCACCGCAGGCCGGCGCAAGATCGACATGGCTGTCACTAAACTCATCAGCAAGCGTCAGAGCTACAGCAGCGTCGTTGATCTCTCCCAGAGCCCGCTGCAAAATCTTGCAACGCTTCAGATAAGGTCTGACCCGTCTGCCCGGGAACAGACTGGCAAAATAATCCGCTCCGTAACGAAGTTTTTTGAGAGATTTGCGGAGATCATGCAGCGTTTCCGGAGACGCCGGATCGATCCTGCGGCCACGCCGATTTACTTTTCGGAAAAAACGGTCTAGCGGTGCCGGCGCGATAGCTGCGAGCAGCGTCAGGGCAACGTCCTCATCAGCACTCAGCGGGCGATCTTCAGCCCACGCCATCAGCCCCAGCGCCAGCGCCGTCAGGGCGGGACCGGCAAGTTCACGCTGCACGGCCTGATGGGCGGCATCCCTGCTTTCCGTTGCGACCCTGTCCAGAAGGAGACGCCAGTCATTCGAATCCGGTGTTGAAAAAACCGCTGGCAGTGTCTCCATACAGAACACATCCCGATCCCGGGCTTCACCCAGCACCCGCCCCAGTCTTTGCAGTTCGTCTTCAAACGGACCGATAGTGTGAGCCTCCAGATACGGCTCGAACAGTTGCAGCGCCGAGCGCAACTTCCGGATGGCGACCCGCATCTGATGGATCCCTTCCACATCTCCGGCTTCCGCAGCGGGCTGATTGCGGATCAGTCCTTCAAGTCCCGCGCGAATGATCATCCGAAACCCATCACCGGTCATTACCCGGCGAGGCAGAGCAGGTATTGATGCCTCGACCGCAACCGGCCCCTCACCTCGCAGCATGCGATAGCCTCGTTCGGCTTTACTCTCCACGCCGATTCTCAGCGGCAGAGCGGCCTGAAGCCGAAGAGCAAGCCGGCAGAGCGGAAGAATGGGTCCGTCTTTAAGTTCCAGTTCGATTTCCCTGATCGGTAACGTCTTTCCGGCCGCACGAACCACGCCTTCGTCAATAGCGACTTCAACCAGAGCCTCATCGTGTTTCAGAAGAAGCACAGTCCTCCGGATATCGGTCACCACGACCGGCTTCACGTTCCCCGCCAGAACTGGCTCCAGAGCCGCAGCGGGCGTTTTTGCAAGCAGAGCCAGATCGGGCTGACTGCTTCTGACCGGCCATTCCCATTCATGCCGGCGAGCAGCCACACCACCATCAATGGACCCTGATTTCAGCGTCTGCATACGTTTCCGGCCGTGCTGTCTCACACGCAGGGAAAATCCCGTCCTGTGCAGGATGAGATCGGATGTATCGTAATACGTGGTAACGAGATGCTGTTCGCTGACCGATGCGCCCTGAAAAACAGGATGCCGGTCGATCAGGGCTCTGGCGTCCGGCGGAAAGACCAGCTTCAACTCGATTTCCTGCGGCGGGATCGTAGTTTTTTCAGCCATCATGCCTTTCCTTGCGATCCATTTCTCGGAATCTTATGCAGGCAAATTCAGTTCACCCGGCCGGAACAGCACAATCCGGTGATATTCCAGCCCATCACCGGGACCGGGCGTCAGTCAACGAAATCCGGCCAGACAGGAATGACACCTCCGTGACAATGAGACAGCAACCTCAGGCCTGTTTCATGTACACACTGAAGTTACCGGCTAAACAATCATCCGGACTCGCCCGTTCCCCGGCAACGACAGGCTTATTTCCCGATGTGTTCAGAGAAAATTGCTTTGGAAATATTCAGGGCAGAGACCGGCCAGAATCACCGCCAGCTTTCTCCGCAACAGCCCGATCCAGGCAGACCGGACACAGACATTCTGCCTTCCCCGCTTTCGGCACGGGCAACACTGCCGGCCGTGTCATACACCAGCATGCCTCAGAACCGAGACACGACAGCGCGGCTCCGCAGCAGGAGCAGCGGGTCTCCCCGGTCCCGTCATTCATGACGCGACGCGAAACTCCGAACAGGGACGCACATCTTCAGCCGTCATCCCCGCCGCGCGGGCGGCCTTCAGCCCTTCATGACTGTCCTCAAACACGACACAATGCGCAGGATCGACCCCCAGTTTCCGGGCCGCGAGCAGATAAATGTCCGGCGCCGGTTTCGGGTGTTCCACGTCCTCAATCGTGACGATTACGGAAAACACGTCGAGCAGACCGATCGCCGCAAGCGATGCCTCCACCACCTCGCGTGACCCGCTGGAGGCAACGGCCAGAGGCACCCGTCCTGCCCACTCGCGCACAACAGTGATGACCGGCACATTGCAACGCACGCCCTCAATCGTCTCCCGGACGCGCCGGCGCGTGGCAGCAATGATGGCAGGCCGGTTCAGCGTGATACCGAAGGATTTTTCAACATCCGCAAGCAACATCTGCTCGGCATAACCACCCCGCTCTCTGAACCAGGCAGCATCAACCTCAATCCCGCCGACTTCCCGAAGCGCAGCCTGCCAGGCTCTGAGATAAAGCGGCAGCGTATCGACCAGCGTGCCATCGCAGTCGAAAATCAGCGCCTCGGTATCAGCAGGGATACTGATCACGGAAAGGCCGAGCGCTGATAGCTGTGTCCGTCGACCATCTCACGCAGAACGTCAAACTGCTTGCCGCGGAATGTCTCAGTACGAACCTTCGATCCGTCCGGCGTTTCCACAAACACAGTCTTGTTCCAGTCGGCAGCACTGATCCCGGTCCAGAGCGTCAGTACGATCGGATCAGGCTTACCATCCTTCTCCGCCGTCAGCTCCATGCGCGCATCGCCACTGGAAGGCGGCGTCGTGCTCAGCGGCCCCCAGCCGCTCTGGTGATGCTGCAACCAGTCATTCAAGGTCGCAATCTCCTGCTGTGTGAGCACCCGCTCGTGCCGCATCGGACCGACAGCAATCTTTCCGCCAGTCACATGCGGGAACGAAACCGCGACAAAGTTGGGCAGTGCAAACATCCAGATGACAAGAGAAGTGCCAATGGTGAAAGTCAGGAAGGCGAGAATAAACGCCGTTTCCTTTCTCATAGTCGTCAGGTCCTTCAGCCTCGGACAGCGGCGATCACGCGGGCGACCTCCGCGTCAGTCAGTTCGGGGTGGATAGGCAGCGCCAGAATACGCTCAGCCAGTGATTCCGAAACCGGCAGCGCCACGCCATCGTGGTGGCTGCGATAAGCCGGCTGTTTGTGCAGCGGCAACGGATAGTAAATCGCGGATGGAACGCCCGCCGCCTTCAGCCGCCCCTGCGTTGTCGTACGTTCGTCCGAATCCTTCAGAAGGATCGAATAAATCGCCCAGGCACTCTGGCAGTCTTCCACATCAGCGGGCGGGATGACGATATCCTCCAGTCCGGCGGTGTACGCCTGAGCAATCTCATCGCGGCGAATAAGTTCTTTTTCAAAACCCTCCAGCTTCGCCAGCAGCACAGCCGCCTGAAGCGTGTCGAGACGCCCGTTCATGCCCGTCCGCAGCACCTCATAGCGTGTCTTTCCTTCACCATGTGAGCGCAGAGAGCGATAAAGCTCAGCCCGGTCGGCATCGTCGGTGAGGATCGCCCCGCCGTCGCCATAACCACCCAGCGGCTTGGACGGAAAGAATGAGAGTGTTGTCGCCACAGCCTCATGGCCGAGCTTATGCCCCTGATACGATCCGCCAAAGGCCTGAGCGCAGTCATCCATCAGGAACAGTTCATACTCCGCCGCGATCTGGCGCAGCACTTCCCATGGCGCGGGCAGACCAAAAAGATCCACACCAACAATGGCACGCGGCTTCAGTTTTCCTTCCTTGCGGACTTTTTCGATCCGCTCCCGCAGATTCACCGGATCAATCTGATACGTCTCCGGATCGACATCGACGAAAACCGGCGTCGCACCCAGCAGCAGCGGCACCTCCGCCGTGGCGGTATACGTGAAAGACGGCAGGAACACCGCGTCGCCCGGCCCGATATTTTCGGCCATCATGACAATCTGGATTGCATCCGTGCCGGATGACACGCCCACGCAATGACCGGCTCCGCCATACGTCGCGAGTTTCTCTTCCAGTTCCGTCACTTCCGGGCCGAGCACGAAGCGGCAGTGCTCCATCACCGTATCGACCCGCTGCTTCAGCTTCGCGCCAATCCGCTTCTGCTGTGCGGGAAGATCAAGGAAAGCAATCGGGGGGGCGCCGGACGTCGTGTTCATGAAACAAGTTTCTCCCTGTCCTGCGCCGCGTCTGTCACGGAAGGGCTCCGCACTTCCCCGGTCGCATTATGATCGAATTCGGGCACAAGCGCCTTAAGCGCCGCAATGGCTCCCGCCGCATTCCCGGCATGCGCCAGAACGGCGATCCGGTCCACCACGCCACCCACTTCAGCCTGATCCACCACACGAGGCGTCGCGATCAGCAGGCCTGGCGCATCCGTCGGCACCGGCGCCTCGCGTCCGTGGAACAACTCCTCAAACAGTTTCTCACCCGGACGCAGCCCCGTAAACCGGATCGCGACATCTTCATCGGGCCTCAGCCCCGCAAGACGGATCATCTGGCGGGCCAGATCGACGATTTTCACCGGCTCGCCCATGTCGAGCACGAAGATACCTCCGTCCCGCAAAAGCGCATCCGTTCCGGCGGACCGCTCCGGTTCCACGCCAGACACCCTGTCCCGCACGAAGCCCGCCGCATCCGCGCCCCGCACGCTTGCCTGAAGCACCAGCCCCACGGCCTCGGGAACGGTCATGAAATAGCGCCGCATCTCAGGATGCGTCACCGTCAGCGGACCGCCCCGCTCAAGCTGACGCCGGAACAGAGGCACGACCGAACCCGTCGATCCGAGCACATTACCGAACCGCACCGTCACGCAACGCATCTCATCCGCGCGACCGGAAGACCGGGCCGCGATGTCCAGCGCCTGGCAGTACATTTCCGCGGCCCGCTTGCTGGCTCCCATCAGACTGGACGGATTGACAGCCTTATCTGTGGAAATCACCACCATCGCCCGTGCGGCATGACGCTTTGCCGCATCCGCCACCACGCGCGTGCCGACGATATTGGTCAGAAGTCCCTCACAGGGATTCTGCTCGACAATCGGCACATGCTTGAGCGCTGCCGCATGGAACACAAGCGCAGGCCGATACAGCGCGAATACCCCGTCGATTCGCTCGATATCCCGAATATCAGCAACCACCACACTGCGCGGTACATCCGGCGCCATTTCACCCAGTTCGACATCGATCTGCCACAGCGCGAACTCGCCATGATCCAGCAGAATCAGATGCTCTGGTCTGAAACCCGCGATCTGCCGCACCAGTTCCGAGCCGATCGTCCCGCCCGCTCCTGTCACCAGAACGACCTGATCACGGATCAGACGCTCCATGCCGGCACGATCCAGCGGCACCTGTGGCCGGTTAAGAAGATCCTCGATCGCCACAGGACGAAGCTCGACACGTTCAGCCGGGGTCAGTGTTGTCAGCACCGGTGCCCGCATGACCTGAATGCCGTGCGTTTCGGCAGCCGACAGCACTCGCCCCAGTCCCTCACCCCGAAAATTCGGATCGGTAATGACCAGATTTTCCGGCAACGCGTTCCGCCGTGCCATGCCATCCAGCAGGGCTGCGATATCGGTGACATGACCAAGGATCGGGACATTATGGATGCGGCGCCCGGCCTGATGCGTTCCCTGCCCGATCAGCCCCGTCACCCGCACACCGGAGGCCGGGTTACGATCAATGGCCCGCAGAAAAATATCCGCCACCTGATCGGCCCCGACCAGAACAACCTTACGCTGCACGACACCTCGACGGTTCAGACCGTTCGTGAGGCGGTAAGCCGTTCGCAATCCACCCAGCAGAACGACAAGCGTTACTGCGTAAATGACCGGGAAGGTAGGACTCGGCAGCGGATAACCGGTCGCCAGCAGCCCCAGAGTAAACAGCGCCGCGCTCGCGGCAGAGGCGCCAGCGATCCCGAGCAGATCCGAGATTCCCGAGAAACGCCAGTATTGTTGCGGCATGCGGAACGGCACGCCGCTGACGATCAGCGTGATCGCTCCTCCGGCAAGAAACCACAACGGGTGAAGCAGCCCGTCGCGTGGCGCAGCCAGCCAGCGCGCCAGCGGCGCGGCAATGGCCGCGACACTGCCATCAAGCAGCACGTTGACCAGAATCCGATTCATGGGCCGCAGCCGGGTGCTTCTCGGCGCGACCTCCGGGCGTTGCGGGACCATCACACTGGTCCTATAGCCCAGCTAAGCGCCGGCCAGAAGAAGCCATCACCGGTTTCTTCATCCCGACCGGGATGAGTCGCGCTCCATCCCCCGGATGTCCGGCCACCAGCCGGACGCCCGACTGCTCCGGCCGATCTGCCCGCCATGTTTCACGTCTATCTCCCACTGCTCCTGCTCATCGCCGCCTACGGCACATCCGCGCTGCTGATCCGGCGGATGATCGCCATTGCCGTGCTCGACACGCCGGGCCACCGCAGCGCGCATACCAGACCGACACCAAAAGGCGGCGGCGTCGGGGTTATCGGCGCATTCCTGCTGTTTCTCGTTCCTCTGCGCGCGGTGTGCGGCCTGCCGCCGCTGACCATGGAAGCTGGCGCCCTGTGGGGAGCGGTCACATTGCTGGCGGTCGTGTCCTGGCTGGACGATGTCTATCAGTGGCCGCCGCTGATCAAACTCGCCGCGCAGAGTCTGGCGGCCCTGACCATAGCTCTGACCACTCTTCCCATCGACGGCTTCACCGGCATTCCCGGTCTGTGCGCCACCCTGGCCGGGGCGGTCTTCTGGCTGGTGTTCGTGACCAACGCGGTCAACTTCATGGACGGGTTGAACGGTCTCGTTTCCGGCGTGCTCTGCCTGTCTTTTCTCTGCCTTGCCCTGCCCTTCTGGCCCGCTGACAGCGAGGCACTCCGCCTCTCATCCGCCCTGATCGCGTTCGGACTGCTGGCTTTCCTGCCCTATAACTTCCCCCGCGCCCAAATCTTTCTCGGCGATGTCGGCAGCCAGAGCTGCGGGCTGCTCATCGGCGCGGCAGCGCTTTCGCTCGCAACACAGGGCCCGGTCGCATTCCTCCCCGATCTGCATGCCGCCCTGCTGGTTCCGTGCCTGATTGCTGGTCTGCTCTATGATGTCACGGTCACACTGATCCGCCGCGCACTCGCCGGCGAGGCAATCCTTCAGGCACATCGTGGGCATCTCTACCAGGTTGCTTACCGCGCCGGCGTGCCAATGCCTGCCGTCTCATTGGTTCACTGGAGCTTCGTCCTCTGGGGTGGCGGCATTTTCGCACTGACCGCACTCCCGGGGCAGCGCGAAGCCTCGTCTGTTACAGTCACCCTGGCGCTGGTAGCGCTGCCGCAACTGGTATGGACCGCGTTCGTGCTCCGGCGGGTGCGGCGACACCCGATCGGACGCTGGTAGACATACCACTACAGACAAACGGGCCGGAAGCATTGCTGCTTCCGGCCCGCTGAAAACATCACATTATCTGCCAGATTACCGTAACATTCCCGATAACCTTATTTCGCGGTAAAGGTCAGGCCCTGCCCACTGGCGGCGAGACGCGCGCCCTTCGCGGTGCTCTCGATTTTGATCCGCACCCCGTTCTTATTCTCCAGCACTGCCCCGCCAAGACCGTTACCCAGCGTCGCCTCACCGGACGCTGAGGCAAAAGTACCAGCGAAATCAGACGCCTTATGCAGATTATAGACCGTCCCTTTACTCGTCACTTCCGAGAACCCGACAGCAGCGATCTGCGCGCCACTTACCGAGAAATGGTAGGCCTTATGGTTAAATGTCAGCGTGGCGTCACCCCAGGTATAGCCAACGCCGAGATCAGCGGATTTTGCTGTCAGCACGATCGAACCCGACGGCGTGCCCATCGTCGCTTCCGCAGCCATGACAGGCGCCGCGAACGTCGCCATTGAAAGTGCCGCAACTGCTGCAATCGGTGCAAAACGCATAGTACTATTCCTTGTCTTCCACAAACGTAGAAAAACGGCTGACAGGCGACTCTGCCCCAGCGTCATCTGGCATTTGAACGTCATGCCTGTGTTACAGTTCCCATGCATTGCCAGAGACCTGCTCTGCGTGGCTCGCGCACAGCAGCCTGACCGGCGATATTTTACATGCGAAAAGCCATCTCCGACTGTTACGTTCGCTCAGCAATCTCAATCAAAAATGGGATATCCCGATATCCCGCAGCTTTCTGTAACGGAGCGCAGTGTTGAACAGCCCCACACACACTCCCCTTCTTTCCCGGCGGCACTGTCTGATTCTGACAGGTTCGACTCTTCTCACCAGCCACGCCGGAACTGCGATTGCCGCCGAAACGCCCCTCGTGGCTCCCATCACGCTGACCGGATCCCGTGTTGCCCTCTTCGTGGTGATCAACAACTCTGACCCACAGCTTTTCGCACTGGATACAGGCGGGGGCATCAGCCTCATCCGTAATGAACTGGCGCAGAAACTCAATCTTCGGGAAACACGACAAGCTCGCTTCTCCGCCGGCGGACATGACGGCGCACATCCGGTTTATGACGCAGATGACGTGCGGTATGGCGGCATTGTGAGGCAGCCCCATGTTTTGTTCGGAGGCATGAAAAATTTCGGCTTCGGAGATGGCATCGCCGGGTCGCTTGCCGCCGGCTTTCTCACCACACTTAGCAGCGAACTCGACTTTGAAGCGCGCGAGTGGCGCATATGGCGACACGGGGGACCAGATCGCGGCAACCGGTTCACAAAGCTGCACTCTGAAATCATGCAGGCAGGCCCGGAAGGGTGGTCGTCGTACCTTTACGCGGATGCAACGCTCAATGGGCAGCCTCTCCGCTTCCTGCTGGACACCGGATCGCCGTCAGTCGTGCGACTCAATCACAACCAGGCAGTCAGATTCGGCCTGTGGTCAGATGACCGCCCCTGGGTTCCTGTACAGAATGGCGGGCGGCTTGTCCGCGCGGACAGCCTTATCTTCGGCGACACGACATTCTCCCGACCTCTGACATTTCTGTTGCCGCCTGCAAAAAGAAATTATTCCGGCACAACAGAAAACGAAAACGGCCTGATCGGCCTGCCGACTCTCCGCTGCTTCACTCTGTCAGCAGATCCGCGCGAAGGCATCCTGTGGGTCAGACGCAATACTTTGCCACCGCCGCCAGCCCGGTACCCGATGTCAGGTCTGTGGATCGACAATCACGACGAGACGCTGACCGTCTTACAGGTCGGAACCGGGAGTCCTGCCGCACAGGCCGGCATCCGGCCGGGGGACCGCATTCTGAATACGACCTTCGCAGCGCTCCTGCCCCTGCTCCGCGGCGATCCCGGAACAATCGTCCCACTGACGATCGAAAGCGATGGCAAACGCAGAGATATCCCGCTTCAGCTTCAGTCTTATCTCTGAAAACCGGCAGTGAAACCGGATGTTTTTTCTTACTGAAAATAAGAAAACCCGCTCCGGCGAAATCGCCGGAACGGGTTTTCATGCATCAAAACTACGATCTGATCAGTTGCCTGAATTCTGACCGTTTCCGTTCTGACCATTTTCGGTGTTCTGGTCAGAATGGCGATGGTGACCACCCCGTTCGCTACGGTCGCCCTGGCCGCTCTCGCCATTCTGACCGCGTTCACCGCGCCGGTCGCTACCCTGCTCAGAGCCGCCGTTGCTGCGGTCGCTGTCGTTCTGGCCATGCTCACCATGACGATGATGATGTCCGGAAGAAGAAGATGACGAGTCATCCGCATGCGCAATAACAGGAGCAGAAACAGACAGAGCGGCGAGAAAAAGAAAAACTTTTTTCATAATTATAAACTCCAGAAACGAATCTATAAAAATGTTATACTTCTGCCACCTCTGACGACAATCACGGATCAAAGCATGGATGCCATGCTGTAATTTAATGTTACGCAACATCTCTTAATCTAATGATTGCAATGCGTAATTGATTTCCATAACATAGATTTAAAATGTAATTATTATAAATTATAAATTTTTATAAAAAATAAACGCAACTATATCTGCTTTAGTTTCAGTCGCTGTATTTATGCATCCACCGCCTCATGATCAGTCAGAATATTTCTGATTTTATGATGTGCTTCACGTAGCTATCTCCCGCCACAGTCTTCGCTGGTTCCGGAGGCTAAAGTGGCAGCATCCCCTGCACCTCTGCTGCGGCTGCGCCAGCCTTATCCTCCCGCTTCAGCCAGGAGCAGATCACCGTCACCACATAAGCCTGCTGCTCTCCGTCAAGCGGCACGCCTTTCGGAAAGCCATGCCATTTATAAAGGCAGGATCGGCAGCATGTCCCTGTTGCATGTTGCGCCACAAAAACCGGATGCCCACACCAGGGTGTCTGACGGCCATCCCGCACGGGTTTCGCCGGCGCCAGCCGTGTCGCGACGAAATCGGCGGCATGCTCCGTTACCGTCCTGAAACCACGTGTTTCCAGATAGGTGCGATCTTTCACATCAAGATGAAATTTCGCCCGGAACGATGAATGAGCCAGTCTGTCCCATAGAGAATCAGGAATCTCATCTACCCCGGCAGACACATCACGTATCGGACCTTCACTCACCGGAACACACCCCTCAGTCTCGCGGAGACCGCAACCCCGCGTCCTGGCGCACCCGTTCCATCAGCACGACGAAATCCCGACTCGCATCTCCTGCCGAGATTGCAGCAAGAAAACGATCTCTTGCAATCGACGCATAAGGCAGCGGCACCCGATAATCATGCCCCGCGGCAAGAAACATCTCCGTATCCTTCAGACCAAGCGTGACCGATGGTGCTCCCGGTTTGTCATACGCATGATCCACCATCAGCTTTCCATAATTCCGATGAACGGGCGCATCAAAGAAACTGCCCGTCATGATATCGAAAACAGTATGCGGATCAGTGCCTGATTTCTCGTTGATCGCAAAAACCTCCGCCATCTGCTCAATCGTCGACATGATCATGAAATTCAGAGATAGCTTGAGCAGATTCGCCTGCACCGGATCATCTCCGACCACAAAGACCTTCTTCCCGAAGGCCTCCAGCAAAGGCGTGATTTTTTCACAACTGTCAGCCGGTCCGGCAACCATGACAAACAGTTCGCCTGCCTCAGCTGCCGGAGGCCGGCCAAGAACATTTGCCGAAACATAAACCTGTCCATGTCTGGCATGTCCGTCGCGCAGACGACGCGCCTGATCGAGAGACAGCGTGCTGCAGCAAACATGCGCTGCGCCGGCTTTCAGTGTTGAGGCCAGACCATCCGATCCGAATGTTGCACGCTCAGTGCTGGCATCATCGAAGAGGATCGAAAACACAACATCAGCATCCACCGCGACATCCGCAGGGCTTGCCGCACGATGTGCTCCCTTTGCGACAAGATCGTCCGCCTTGCCCGCAGTCCGGTTCCAGACCGTCACGTCGTAACCCGCTTCAAGAAGACGTCTGGCCATGGGGTGCCCCATCGCGCCCAGGCCGACAAAGCCGATTTTCATTGCAGAGTCCTTCCGGTGTGGTGGCTATTCCGAAACAGGCCGCCTCAACAGCGCCACGATCCGGAGCATGACTTTGCAACACGCATATTGTGTGGAAGGTTGCATAACGCATCCTTCACTATTGGGACGCGCAGATCACCAAAAAAAAGAAAAGGGCCGCATCGGAACGATGCGACCCTCTCCTCGAACCTGTCTGAAAATCAGATTCAGGCAGCGCGACGACTTGCGCGAACCTCTTTCTCAGCCTTCTTCGGAGCACCGGCTTCGCCCATGATCGAACGAATCTCACGGAGATATGCAGCACCTTTCAGCGTGCGCTGCACCAGCACCGAGCGACGGTCCAGCGGATCAACCTTACGACGCGCCAGATCCAGTTCACCAAGACGATCCAGCGCACGCGTGATCGCAGGCTTGGACACATTCAGTTCAGCGGCGAGACCACGAACAGTGTGCCCTTCTTCCTGCAGATAGCAGGTGAGGAACACCGCCAGCTGACGGGAAGAAAGATCGGGGCCATCACGACGGACGAGCGAAACGATGGTGTCGCGCAGGACCGAAACAAGTTCGTCCGCAGTGGTATTTGTCTGTGTTTTGGTGGAAGCAGCCTTCGTCGCCGCCGTCCTGATTGATGTTGTTCTGGCCTGTGCCATAAGTCCGGTATCCTTTTTTCCCGAACACGGAAACGAAAGTCCCATGTACTGCCGGTCAAAAAACCGGCGTTTCCTGTTGAAAGCTCATATAGCCTGTCTCTGAGCGATTTAAACCCGCAGCAAATGAATAGTTGCTTTCCGGTATCGTTATTCTCACGAATTTAATAAATCAGTCAGATCAAGAGCCTGGGGCAGGAATGCAAAAATTCCCCGCAACCCAAGGATTTCGCCGCCTTCCGGCCTGCCGGGACGCGTCTGATCGTTCCAGGCATAGCTGTCGATATGAACCCAGCGCACGCCTGATCCGACAAAACGGTCAAGAAATAAAGCAGCCGTTATTGCTCCGGCAAATGGCTTAGATGAGATATTGTTAATATCCGCGACAGAACTTCGCATCCAGTCACGGTATCCATCCCAGAGCGGCAGACGCCAGAACGGATCCGAAACTGCACGTCCCGCTTCGATCAGCGCCGCCGCGACATCGTCATCGTTGCACATCAGCCCGGGAAGATCCGGCCCGAGCGCCACACGGGCTGCCCCCGTCAGCGTTGCAACATCAAGCAACAGAGACGGCTTCGCTTCACTCGCCTCCGTCAGAAGGTCCGCCATCACCAGCCGTCCTTCCGCGTCCGTATTCCCGATCTCCACGGTCAGACCATTCCGCGCCGTAACGACGTCCAGCGGACGCATCGCGCCCCCCGATACGGAGTTCTCCACGCAACCCAGCCGCATCTCAAACCGGATCGGCAGATCCTGCGCCATGATAAGACGGGCGAGCGCCAGTACTGTCGCAGCGCCGCCCATATCCTTCTTCATTCGCAACATGCCGGAAGCCGGTTTGAGATCGTAACCACCAGAGTCGAAACAAACGCCCTTGCCCACCAGGGAGAGCAGGGGTGCATTTTTTGCCGCTTTCGACCCCATCCAGCTGGCCAGCACAACACGTGGTTTTCGGTCCGATCCGTTGCCGACATGCGCCAGAAGCGGATACGCCTTCTCAAGAGCCGCGCCTCTGATCACCTTCACTTTCGCGCCAAACGGCTCCAATGTCGTCACCGCCTGGTCCGCCAGTTCCGACGGGCCGAGCAGATTCGCAGGCAGGTTGATCAGATCGCGCCCAAGCCAGATCGAACGCGCGGTCTCCACGGCAAGTGGATCGGGTGCCGGATCATACAGTGTCGCCGGAGCAGCCCCCTCTTTCCCGAGCGTAAAACGATACGCTCCGAGAGCGAAACCGAGCGTAGCCTGCCCGACGTCCACGTCCGGCGGCAACGCAAATCGCCATACACCCTGCGGAAGAGCACGCGGAAGAGAACCGAATATAAACGGCTCCCCCTGCCCCGCTTCCGGCAACCCGAGCAACGCCGCGATTCCACCATCAGCAGCCGGCACGACCACCAGTTCACCCGGTCTTGCCGCAAAGCCCGTCTTCACCGCGAACTGTGCGCCCGCGCTGCCGACCAGAGGCACAAGCGTTTTCTGATCACAGGTCCGAACGCCATGAATCACACTGACTGTGCCTTTTTTCCGCCCGATCGCAATGCATTTCAGTCCTTTCACGGCCATCGTCCTTCTCTCCGCTGCACGTCATTCATCCTGTCAGATGCAAGGCTGCGCCGGAACAGTTCGCAAGGCAACGTCTCCCCAACCATGAGACGTCAGAACCTGACTTGCATTTCCCGTGAGGCCAGCGGACGATGTATTCATGACAGGGTCCCACGCCCGCACGACCGCACCCCGTGTTATCGCGGATGCCGGAAGTGCCTACGCCCCGAACAGCCGGGATGCGGATGCTCACCTCCACGCGGTGCTGGGGCCGACGAATACCGGAAAAACGCATTACGCCATCGAACGGATGCTGGCTCATCCGTCCGGCATTATCGGCTTTCCGCTCCGGCTTCTCGCCCGCGAAAATTACGAACGCATGGTGGCGCAGAAAGGAGCCGGGCGCGTCGGCCTCATCACCGGCGAGGAAAAGATCATTCCCCCGGATGCAAAATGGTTTTCCTGCACCGTCGAAGCCATGCCGGTCGATCGCAACGTCGCCTTCCTCGCCGTTGACGAGATCCAGCTTTGCGCTGACCCGGAACGTGGCCACATTTTTACCTCCCGCCTCCTCCATGCCCGCGGCCGGGAAGAAACACTGTTCCTCGGCGCCGAAACCATTGCCCCTTTGCTCCGAAGGCTTCTCCCGGGCATCACTATCGACACCCGGCCACGTCTTTCAGCCCTGACTGCTACCGGCGCCATCCGTCTGGAAAAACTTCCTCCCCGTTCAGCCATTGTCGCGTTCTCCGCTGCCGAACTTTATGCGATCGCCGAACTGATCCGCACCCGCCGGGGTGGCTGTGCCGTCGTGATGGGCCAGATGTCCCCTCGTACGCGCAATGCTCAGGTCGCGCTTTATCAGGATCGCGAAGTCGATTACCTCGTCGCCACCGATGCGATCGGCATGGGTCTGAACATGGACATTGCTCATGTCGCCTTCGCTGGCCTCTCGAAATTCGATGGCATGCGACGTCGATCTCTCACAGCAGCGGAGGTCGCCCAGATCGCAGGCCGCGCCGGCCGTGGCACCCGCGACGGCACCTTTGGAACGACCGGCCGCTGCCCGCCAATCCCGGAAGCCATCATCGAAGCCGTCGAAACACATCAGTTCGACCCGCTGGAATGCCTCATCTGGCGCAATGATGCACTCGATTTCACCTCTCCCCGTGCCCTCCTCGCGAGCCTGTCTCTTCCTCCGCCCCTGCGTGGTCTTCGGGCCAGCGAGCCCACAAGCGACGCGCTGACCCTGGCAGCGCTGGTCGAGGAGCCACAGGTCAGAACCTTCGCGGTGGGCCGCACCCGTACCCGGCAACTCTGGGATGTCTGCCAGATCCCGGATTTCCGCAAAATCGGTGAACGCAGCCATGCCCAGCTCTGCGCCCGCGTTTTCACTCTTCTGGTCGAACAGCGTCGCCTGCCGGCAACATGGCTTGAAGAGCAGCTCCGCCACTTCGACCGTGCCGATGGCGATGTCGACACACTGATGCAGCGTCTCGCTGGTATCCGCATCTGGTCCTATATCGCCAATCGCGACAACTGGGTCACCAATGCACCGCTTTGGCAGGAGCGCACACGCGCCGTGGAAGACAAGGTCTCCGATGCGCTGCATGAACGGCTGACGGCCCGTTTCGTCGATCGCCGTTCCGCCCATCTCATCCGCCTGCTGGAAAACGAAGACAGTGCTCCTCTGCTTTCCGCCGTTCAGCATAACGGCGACGTCATCGTCGAGGGCCATTCCATCGGCCGGATGCAGGGGTTCACACTCCATATGGATCCGACCCTTCCCCAGTCCGATCGCACCACGCTGGCCCGCGCCGCCCGGCGAGCCATGCGCACAGAAATCCCCTTTCGCGTCAGCGCCTGTTGTGATGCTCCCGACACCGCATTCCGCTTTGATACAGGAACTGGCGACATAAGCTGGAAAGATGCCATCATCGCCCGACTCCGACCGGGTCGCGACATTCTGCATCCGGCGATTGAGATCCGTGGTGACGACCTGCTCGATACCAGGCAGCGGGAGCGCGTGAAAGCCCGCCTGAGTTCCGCTTTCCAGCACCTTGTCAAACGTGAACTCGCTCCTTTATTCCGCGCCGAAGCCGGAGCTGTCGCCGATTGCAGTGCCCGCGGTCTGATCCATCAACTCATGGAAGGCGCCGGACAGACTCCTCAGGGAACCATGTCTCCTGGCAGGCTGCTGGCCCGTCTCGGCGTGCGGATCGCGCTCGGGCAACTTTACCTTCCCTCTCTGCTCAAACCCGGACCGGCAAAAATGCGGCTGCTGCTGCTTGCCGTCGCGCAGGATATCCCGCCTCCTGTTCTTCCTCACCCCGGCGCGGTCTCCGTTCCCGCCGGGTCGTTTCCCTCCCCGCTACTCTTTCACCTCGGCTGGATACCCTGTGGACCGGTTCTGTTAAGGATCGATATGGCAGACCGGTTGTCCACCGAGCTCACCATTCGGGCACGACACACTGACACAGCTTTGCGCGCCGACTTCGCCCCCTGGCTCGGAGTTCGGACAAAGGATATTCCCGCAGTCCTGAAGGCTCTCGGCTTCCGAGTCACGATACCTCCGCCATTGCCCTCCGAAGTTTACGGGCCATCACCTGCCTGGATGCTCACACGCATCCGGTCCCGAAAGCCGCGCCGCAAGGATGCCACCATCTCTGTCAGAGAGTACTGCCCGGACAGTCCATTTGCTGCTCTCGCAACGCTCATCCCGATCAATCAGCCCCAGTGAGGCTTTGTGTTCCCGGCCTCCTGGCCTGCTCACGCTAAAGCGCCCTGACGCTTCAGGGCGTGCAAGACCATTATGCATACCCCCCGACACAGCTCTCCGGAAAAGCTGTTGTACCATCAACCAATCGGAACGCAGGGCGTGCTGGTTCTTCTTGCCGGGTTCCAAGGAAGCTCGCTTCTCTGCTCTCAGCAAAACCTTATTTCAAAATCGCACCTCCCACTTCTCCAGGATCATCGACGACCAGCCGATCAGTCTGACACATGAAGAACAGGCAATCCGGATAGCTCCTGCTTGCACTCCGCTGACTTTTGGCGCCAACCTGAATACAGCGGCAGACTACGACAGACGTGTCCATCAGAACTTCGACGTGATGACTTGCTTCATCCCGAAAACGCACGCATATCTGCGCGCCTGGTAATGCGCAAAGGGTCAGCCGATCCGCGCAATTTCAATTTCGACTCCCAGTCGAACTTCTGATGATCGGAGATGCCGATGACCTACGTGGTCACTGAAAACTGCATTCGCTGCAAGTTCATGGATTGCGTGGAAGTCTGCCCGGTGGACTGCTTCTACGCTGGCGAGAATTTCCTCGTCATTAACCCTGACGAGTGCATCGACTGCGGCGTCTGTGAGCCGGAATGCCCTGCCGAGGCCATCTTCCCGGACAGTGACGATCGCGCCGCCGCCTGGGCAGAAATCAACGCGAAGTATTCGACATCCTGGCCCAATATTACCCGCAAGGGCACACAGCCGGCCGATGCCGAAGAGTGGAAAGATAAGCCCGGCAAGAAAGAGCTTCTTTCCAGTGAGCCCCACAAAGACTAATCCGGCAACGTCCGGATTCTCTTCGTTCTGCACTAAGAGCATTCAGAGCACTGGCACCCGGAAACGATCACAGACTCCGTCACCCCTGTTCATTAAAATAAACAGGTTTCCAAAGACGTGCTTTTGACGTGGAACAGAGCACGCTTTGTCCCACGTCAAAGCGTGTAAACCAGTGCTTACGAAGTAGCGTCCTGAAATCCGGCAACGGTAACAGGTCTTTGCAGGTCGTTTTGTTTTTCAGCAGAAATTCAAAGAGCAAAGTCCGGGGCTCTTTGACAGGGTCTTATACCAGTGACTGTGAAGGCTGACCTGTGGATGACGGCATCCCGGGCTCGGCCCGAATCCCGTCCGACAGGGACCAACAGGCCCCTGCACCCCCGTTTGTTCCTGATAAAAACAGCGAGCCTTTCCGGGGGTAGGCCAGAGCCTCGCCGGGTTACACACAGATCACCCTCCGGTATTACAGCGTCCAGATGCTACGGGAACTCAAAGCCCTACGCGGCTCAGGTTGCGCAATTTTACTCCGTTCAGCGAACAGCACAAAAAAAGCCCCGGCAAGGACATTGTCCTGACCGGGGCTTTTCCGTTCGGAAAGGCTGCCTGAACAGCCTAACTGAAACGTATCAGCGCGACATCATATGTTCGGCCGTGTTCGTCATGATGAACATCGTACCTATAATAAAGATCGCAACAAACATGAGGGTGAAGAAGAACACGTTATTGTTCCACTTCGCCTCAGCCGTCGTGTTCATGTGCAGGAAGAAGATCAGGTGAACAACCACCTGGATCGCTGCCAGCACGGAGATCGCCATAAGCGTCCCCGAAGGAGAGAGGCTATGTCCCATCACGATCATGAAGGACGCAGCCGTCAGAATTACAGCGAGAACAAAGCCAATAGCATAGGCACCTGCACCGCCGTGTCCTGACTCAGAATGGGCTGAATGGTCATTACTCATCAGATCATGCTCGCCAGATAGACATAGGTGAACACGCAGATCCACACGATGTCGAGGAAATGCCAGAACAGGCTCAGCATTGTGAGCTTGTTCATCATGCGCTCAGAAATCGCGGTTGTGCCAGCGAGCTGGACAATCAGCGTCACGATCCAGATCAGACCGCAGCTGACATGCAGACCGTGCGTGGACACCAGCGTGAAGAACGCTGAGAGAAACGCGCTGCGGTCAGGGCCTGCGCCCTCAGCGATCATATGAGCGAATTCCTTGAGTTCGAGGAATACGAACCCAAGACCCAGCAGGAAGGTCACGGCCAGCCACATCATGACTGATTTGATCTCACCCTTGTGGGCAGCGATCATGCCGAAACCATAGGTGATGCTCGAGATCAGGAGGAGCGCTGTTTCCATCGCGAGCCCTGAAAGCTCAAACAACTCCTTACCGGTCGGTCCACCATTGAACTGGTTATGGAGGACTGCAAAGACGGCGAACAGCGATCCGAAGATGATGCAGTCCGTCATCAGGTAAACCCAGAACCCGAACACCGTGGGTAACTCGTGGTGTTCGTGCTCCGAGTGCGCGTCAGCGAATGTTGTGTCGTGCGCCATTACTCAGCCGCCTGTGCCATAAGTTTGCGGGAGTGCTCATTCTCGATCCGCGCAACCTCTTCTGCAGGGATGTAGTAATCGACGTCGTGGTTCGCACTGCGTGCGATCACGGTCGCGAAAACTCCCACCAGGGCAATCGCGGCGAGCCACCAGATGTACCAGATCGCGGCAAATCCGAGCACAAAGCTGAAGGCACCGATGAAGAACCCGGCAGCCGTGTTCTTCGGCATATGGATCGGCTCATAAGGCCCACCCGCATGACGTGTGTCGATGCCATTTTCCTTGTCATGCATGAACGCATCGAGTTCATGAATGTGCGGGATGATCGCGAAGTTGTATGGCGGCGGAGGCGACGAAGTCGACCACTCGAGTGAACGCGCGTTCCACGGATCACCGGTAACGTCCACATTCTCAGCCAGATTACGGTCACGGATCGACACATAGATCTGAATGAGCTGACAGGCGATACCGAAGAAGATCAGGACAGCGCCGACTTCGGCAACCAGCATCCACGGATACCAGGCCGGGTTGTCATAGTGGTTCATACGACGGGTCATACCGTCGAAGCCAAGAACATAAAGCGGCATGAAGGCGACGTAGAAGCCAACAAACCAGCACCAGAAAGCGCGCTTGCCCCATGCTTCATTGAACTTGAAACCCAGAGCCTTTGGAGCCCAGAAGTTCATGCCACACACATAACCGAAGTAAACACCGCCAATGATAACGTTATGGAAGTGAGCAATAAGGAACAGGCTGTTATGAAGGACGAAGTCAGCGGCCGGGATCGCCATCATCACGCCGGTCATGCCGCCGATCGAGAAGGTGATCATGAAGCCGATTGCCCAGTACATCGTAGCGTGAAACTCCACACGCCCCTTGTACATCGTGAACATCCAGTTGAAGAGCTTAACACCCGTCGGAATTGAGATGACCATTGTCATGATGCCGAAGAAGGCATTGACGTCAGCACCCGCACCCATCGTGAAGAAGTGGTGCACCCAGACGAGGAACGAAAGCACCATGATCGCGCAGGTTGCGTAGACCATCGTGGCGTAACCAAAGAGCGGCTTCTCGGAGAATGTCGGGACGACTTCCGAGAACACACCAAACGCCGGAATGATGAGGATGTAGACTTCCGGATGACCCCAGGCCCAGATCAGGTCCAGGTAGAGCATCTGGTTGCCACCACCATCATTGGTGAAGAAGTGCATGCCAAAGTAGCGGTCAAGACCAAGAAGCGCCACTGCAACGGTCAGAACCGGGAAGGCCACCATGATGAGAACGCAGGCGCAAAGAGCTGTCCAGCAGAAGACGGGCAGCTTCATCCAGGTCATGCCAGGAGCGCGCATCTTAACGATCGTGACGAAGAAGTTCACACCCGTCAGCAGGGTGCCCACACCGGAGAGCTGCACTGCCCAGATGTAGTAATCCACACCAACACCAGGGCTGAACTGAGTTTCAGACAGTGGCGGATAGGCCAGCCAGCCGCACTGCGAGAACTCACCGACGAACAGGGAGAGGTTGATCAGCGCGAACGCGACCGTCGTCATCCAGAAGCTCAGGTTGTTCAGGAACGGGAAGGCAACGTCACGTGCACCGATCTGAAGCGGCACAATGAGGTTGAACAGCGCCGTCATGATCACCATAGCCATGAAGAAGATCATGATCGTTCCGTGGGCGGAGAAGATCTGATCGTAGTGATGCGGCGGCAGGTAACCGGGATTGCCCGCATAGGCCAGCGCAAGCTGGGTACGCATCATGATCGCGTCAGCAAAGCCGCGTGCAAGTGCGAGCAGCCCGACGACGACATACATGATCGCCAGACGTTTATGATCGACAGACGTGAACCACTCTTTCCAGAGATAGCCCCATTTACCGTAATAGGTGATCAGGCCGAGGACCGTGATACCAATAATCGCGACCCCGAGGAATGTACCGACAAGGATCGGCACATCCACCGGAATATCCGCGAATGATAATCTCCCTAGCATTTGATCCTACTCCTTCATGTTCATGTCGGACATTGCGGACTGAACCTGGATCATCTTGCCCGTGCTTTTGTCCATGACCATGCCGTTATTGTACTTCGCGACGATCGTATCGAAGAGATTGCCTTCAACATGCGAGAAGTATTTAACCGGCTCAGCTTCGCTCGGAGCGGCAAGCCTGGCATATGTCTGACCATCAAGCTGATCAGAAGAGGAACGCACTTTCTCAACCCAGGCATCATACTGATCCTTAGGCATCGCAAGCGTGCGGAACTTCATATCCGAGAAACCACGACCACTGTAGTTCGCTGATTCACCAAGATAATCACCAGGTTCGGTAGCCATCAGATGAAGCTGCGTCTGCATGCCGGCCATCGCGTAAATCATCGAACCAAGACGCGGAATAAAGAACGAATTCATCACCGCATCGGACGTGATCACGAAGTGAACGGGCTGGTTCACCGGAATTGCAAGCTGATTGACAGTCGCAATACCTTCATCCGGGTAGATGAAGAGCCATTTCCAGTCCAGCGCCACCACTTCGACGTTAAGCGGCTTTGTCTGAGCTTCCTCGTCAAGCGGACGATACGGATCCAGAGAATGACACGTCTGATAAGTGATCACCGCCAGGAACAGGATGATGAGCGTCGGGATACCCCAGATCGCAACTTCGATCTTGTTCGAGTGGCTCCACTTCGGAAGATATTCGGCTTCCGTGTTGGAGGCCCGGTACTTCCAGGCAAAATAACACACCAAAATGATTGTCGGGACAACCACAATGAGCATGGCGACCGTTGATTCAACGATCAGGTGTCTGATTTGGTCTCCCACCGGCCCTTTAGGATCAAGGGTGTCAAGCTGACATCCCGCCAGTGGAAGCACCGAAGCAAGGCCGGCCAGTCTGGCCACCCCCTTCAGGTACTTAGTTCTCATCGTACGTCCCTCGGTTCTGACATACTCTAAAGCCTCGCAAAAACAGGCCCCGCTCTCACAGCACGCTCATCTCGCCTTTCGGACACATGCCCATCCGGCCAGGCAATCGCGCTGCATTACGGCGATTCAATAATCCCACAAGCTTGTTACCACAATCCGTGAAACAAAGCTTGATCACCCGATCTCCCCTTATCCGCCTGACCGGAAGCTGCGGACAAGTGTTCACGGTATATTTCAATTTATTTCAAAAACATCGGCCAACACGCGTTCGTGCTCGTAATCATGGGCTTTTTGTTTCCTGCGGAAGATCACGCGCAGATTATAATCAGCCATCTTCTTAATGCATAAGTCTTATTTTTTAGCTTTGCCATGCACTCCGCGCGATGGCGGCACGCGTAAATCCAGACAAAGCACATCATCCGGTTCCCGACCGGACATAAAAAAACCCGACCCTTTTCAGGGGCCGGGCTTCAGAGTCGGATGAGCCGACTCCTGTTTAGCGTGACACAGACACTTAGTTATTATTGTTACGCGTACCCATGAACTGAAGAAGGAACTGAAACAGGTTGATGAAATTCAGATAGAGGCTAAGTGCGTCGTAAACGGAGCGCTTAGCTGCCTGATCCGGACCTTCATAATAAGCAAACTGCGGATACGTTGCACGGATGCGTTGCGTATCAAATGCGGTCAGCCCCGTGAACAACACCACACCGACCACACTATAAACAAAGTACAGTGCCGGACTGTGGAGGAAAATGTTCACCACGCCCGCAATCACAAGCCCAATCAGCCCCATCATCAAAAAAGACTGAAAACGCATCAGGTTTGCACCGGTCGTGTAAGCCCACAGAGATGTCGCACCGAAGGTAATTGCCGTCACAAGAAACACGCGCGCAACCGAGACACCTGTATAAAGCAGCAGGATACTCGCCATGCTCGCGCCCATGACGCCGCAAAACAACCAGAACAGACCCTGCACCGCAGAGCGCGACAGACGGTTAACCCCGAAAGACATCACCATGACAAAGCCAAGCGGGGCAATCATAGCCAGCCAGCCAAGCCCTGTCGGTGCAACACCGCGTTCCGTCATATGAAAGAAGAGCGCCCCGACGGATGTATTGGCGATGACATACGCAACCAACGCTGTAAGCAGAAGGCCGGATGCCATCCAGTTATAGACGCGGAGCATGTATGTCCGAAGGCCAGCGTCCACCTCGGCTGACGGTACACCAGTGGCAGAAGGCGACGAACGGAAGTCGCTGAATGACATGATTCTTCCTCTTACTTTCCCGGCAAAACCGGCATGCTTACTGATATGCGCATAGCAGACAAGCAATTCAAGTCCAGGATTTCTAACCCGTTTCCGCGCCGCATCATAATTAAAGGTGAGTCATCCGCCTCACATACCGACTCCCTTTCAAGCGTCGGATCGGCGCCGGGTTCACCCCGGCAGGCACCGTCCGTGATCACCTTTCTGTGAGGAAACCCCTCCCATAACGCTCAGAAACAGCCCCGAGACCAGATATGAGGTCAGTCATGGTCGAACAGCACGAAACAACATGAAACAGACCGTGCGACCATGATCGAATTCGCTGTGTATTCATGCGGACATGGCAGTAGAGAGCGGGACATACGCCAAATTCCTCTCCGCAGCCCATCTTGCTGACAGAGGCGGGGAACACACCACAGACTGTCCATGACAGGCATCGTCACAGGCGAAAGCTGCTTACCTGTTCTGAAAAGCCCCTACGGCTGACGCATAGGCCGTCCCCACATGACACGATTGACATGATCAGTTCATGTGGGCTGACTGACCCGCAACGGTAATTCCGCATTGATTTGCCGATTGAAGCTGCAATCAGTGATTTGTCGAGGACGTAAGACATGATCCGCCCCGCATCCGCCAAGAGGACTTCCCTGCTTGGCATTCTCGCGGCAGGAACCTTCCTTGCTGCAGCCCTGGGCCAGCCCGCTGGCTCGGCCCGCGCCGCCGGCGCTTCCGGTGACACTGGTGAACAGATCATCCACGCGGACGATCATCCCGAAAACTGGCTCACTTATGGCCGAACCTATTCCGAACAGCGTTACAGCCCGCTCGATAAGATCAACCGCGAAAATGTCGGCCAGCTGAAACTGGCCTGGATCAACGAACTGGACACCAACCGCGGTCAGGAGGGTACCCCTCTGATCGTGGACGGGGTTATGTACGCGTCTACCAACTGGTCCAAAGTCCGGGCTCTGAAGGCTGATACCGGTGCGCTGCTCTGGGCGTTCGACCCGAAAGTTCCTGGCAACATTGCCGATAAAGGCTGCTGCGACACGGCCAACCGCGGCGTTGCTTACTGGAACGGCAAAGTCTATGTCGGCACTTTTGATGGTCGCCTGATCGCACTGGACGCAAAAACCGGTAAGCAGATCTGGAGCGTCAATACGATTCCGCAGGAAGCTGCCCTCGGTAAACAGCGCTCTTATACGATCGATATCGCACCCCGTGTTGCCAAGGGCCGCGTCATTATCGGCAACGGCGGCTCCGAGTTTGGTGCGCGAGGGTTTATCTCTGCCTTTGATGCCGAAACCGGTAAGCTGGACTGGCGCTTCTTTACAGTGCCGAACAACAAGAATGAGCCGGATCACGCTGCCTCTGACAGCATTCTGATGAACAAGGCTTATAAAACATGGAGCCCGACAGGCGCCTGGACCCAGCAGGGCGGCGGCGGCACAGTATGGGATTCTCTCATTTACGATCCTGTCACTGACCTGATTTACATCGGCGTCGGCAACGGTTCGCCATGGAACTACAAATATCGTTCAGACGGCAAAGGGAACAATCTGTTCCTTGGCAGCATTGTCGCCGTGAAACCGGAAACCGGCGAGTATGTCTGGCACTTCCAGGCAACGTCGATGGATCAGTGGGATTACACCTCGGTCCAGCAGATCATGACGCTTGATCTGCCGATCAACGGTGAAACCCGTCACGTTGTCGTTCACGCACCGAAGAACGGTTTCTTCTACATGCTTGACGCGAAAACCGGGCAGTTCATCAAGGGCAACAACTACACCTATGAGAACTGGGCCTACGGCCTGGACCCGAAGACAGGTCGCCCGATCTACAATCCGGAAGCGCTCTGGACGCTTAACGGCAAGGAATGGTACGGCATTCCCGGCGCACTCGGCGCCCATAACTTCATGTCCATGGCCTACAGTCCCAAAACCGGGCTCGTGTATCTTCCTGTCCACCAGATCCCCTTTGTTTACAAGAATCAGGCGGGCGGCTTCAAGGCGCATCCGGATTCATGGAATCTCGGTCTCGACATGGTTAAAGTCGGTCTGCCGGACACACCGGAAGCCCGCACCGCTTACCTGAAGGACCTGAAAGGCTGGCTTGTCGCCTGGGATCCGGTCAACATGAAAGCGGTCTGGAAGGTCGATCATAAAGGTCCGTGGAATGGCGGTATCCTTGCCACTGGTGGCGATCTACTGTTCCAGGGACTGGCGACCGGAGAATTCCACGCCTACGATGCGACCAACGGCAATGATCTGTTCAACTTCAATATGAAGAGCGGCGTCATTGCTCCGCCAGTAACCTATACAGTCAACGGCAAGCAGTTTGTCGCGGTTGAAGTCGGCTGGGGTGGTATTTTCCCGATTTCGGCAGGCGGCATGTCCCGCGCTTCCGGCTGGACCGTCAATCATTCTTACATCGCAGCCTTCTCACTTGATGGTAAGGCCAGCCTTCCGCCGATGAATGAGATTGGCTTCCTGCCCGTGAAGCCACCTGCGCAGTACGATACGAAGGTCGTCGACAAAGGCTACTTCGAATACGAGACCTACTGCCAGACCTGTCACGGCGACGGCGCGGAAAGCGGCGGCGTGCTGCCTGATCTGCGGTGGTCGGGTGCTATCCGGCATCAGGACGCGTTCTACAATGTCGTGGGTCGCGGTGCTCTGACCGCTTATGGCATGGACCGCTTCGATACTTCCATGAAGCCTGATGAAATTGAGTCTATCCGGCAGTTCATCATCAAGCGTGCCAATGAAACCTATCAGCGCGAAGTCGATGCCCGGAGGAACGATAAGAATGTTCCGGACAGCCCGACTCTCGGCATTACTCAGTAAGTGGCTTGTCCCAGGTAATGACGTCATCTGAACAAAAGCGACGCGGTGGTGAAACAATGATCAAGGGACTTAAGGCTGCGATCGGCGCAGCCGTAGTCGGACTTCTGACGGGGACGTCGCTCAGCGCGACCCCGGGTCTGGCTCAGGATGCAGACAGTGATCTGGTGGCCAAAGGTGCGTATATCGCGCGTCTTGGCGACTGTGTGGCCTGTCACACGGGATTGCATGGAAAGGTCTATGCGGGCGGTCTTGAGATCAAGACGCCCATTGGAAAGATCTACTCAACCAACATCACGCCTGATCCGACACATGGCATCGGCACTTACACGCTGAAAGAGTTCGACGACGCAATTCGTCGTGGCGTGCGTAAGGACGGATCGCCTCTGTATCCGGCCATGCCTTATCCGTCCTTCGCCCGGATGACGGACGACGATATCAAGGCGCTGTATGCTTACTTCATGCACGGCGTGAAGCCTGAGGTACAGACAAACCGGCCGACAGACATCAGCTGGCCGCTTTCCATGCGCTGGCCGCTTGGCTTCTGGGCCAAAATGTTCGCTCCGGCACCTAAAGGCTTCACGCCTGCACCGGGAACCGATCCGGTCGTCGCCCGTGGCGAATATATCGTGACAGGCCCGGGCCATTGCGGTGCGTGTCACACGCCTCGTGGCATCACGATGCAGGAAAAAGCGTATGACGGCGCAGGCGGCGCAGACTTCCTCGCCGGTGGTGCTCCGATCGACAACTGGATCGCTCCGAGCCTGCGCAACGATCCGGTCGTTGGACTTGGTCGCTGGTCAGAAGACGATCTCGTCCAGTTCCTGAAGTCGGGACGTATCGACCACTCTGCCGTGTTCGGTGGCATGGCGGACGTTGTAGCATGGAGCACACAGTACTTCACGGATGACGATCTCCGCGCCATGGCGAAGTATCTGAAGAGCCTGCCACCGGTTCCGGCCGCGAAAGGCGATTACACATACGACGCATCTACAGCGAAGATGCTTGATTCCGGCAATACCGCCGGTACAGCTGGTGCTGACATCTACGTTCAGCAGTGCGCAATCTGTCACCGGAACGACGGCGGCGGTGTCGCCCGTATGTTCCCGCCAGTGGCCGGCAATCCGGTTGTTGTTTCGAATGATCCGACGTCGGTGGCCCATATCATCGTTGCGGGTGGCGTTCTGCCTCTCACAAACTGGGCACCTTCCACCGTCGCCATGCCGGCCTATCAGCATATCCTGAACGATCAGCAGATCGCGGATGTAGTGAACTTCATCCGGTCGTCATGGGGCAACAAGGCCTCCTCGAATATCTCTGCCGGCGATATCGAGAAGCTGCGGACTTCGGGCACGTCCATCAATGCTCAGGCATGGGATGCGAGTTCAAGCACGACCTCCACATGGGGTTTCTCTGTTCCGCAGCCTTACGGCGCAGGCTGGACATTCGCTCCTGCCACGCATACGGGCGTCGACGCGGCTCAGTAAGACACCTTTCACGACCTCCCTTCCCGCCTCGGGAAGGGAAACAAAAAAGCCACGGATCTCTCGTCCGTGGCTTTTTTTTGTGTCTTGTTTTCGCCCTGCGCGGCCATGCCCGGGCTGCAAAATTCAGCAACCGCCAGAAACCCATTTTATTTTGAACATATCGGACTACCGGGATTTCCTAGCTATCAGTCCGGAAACCAGTCAGCAATTACTCAGATACAATCAAAGCCCGCCCGTCACGACATGTGCAAGCCTGTGCAGGGCTGCGACGTCTGCCACGGGGTCCAGGCTCGGACCGGATGCCTTCGTCCACAGCTCAATCTTCACAGCCTGTAACATGACATATCCGCCTCCGTGTCGATGAGCTGCGTCCCCTCTCTCCTACCCCACACGATTTCTGCTCAACTCTTCACGCTGCCGGAATCAAAATGGCCCGGAGCCACTCAAAGCTCCGGGCCATCCCTGTCCACCTGGTCGTAACCGGGCCGCTATTCTGACCGAAACTTCAGTCAGCACTCTCGTCACGCCGGATCATCGTTCCGGAACCAGCTTCCGTGAACAGTTCCAGCAAGCAGGCATGGGGTACACGCCCGTCCACAATGACAGCCGCCTTAGCGCCCGCCTGGACTGCTCGCAGGCATGTCTCAACCTTCGGGATCATCCCACCGGAAATCATGCCCGACTCAATTCCTTTCCGTGCCTGTTCAGCCGTCAACTCCGGAATCAGCTTGCCATTTGCATCCAGCACACCGGGAACATCTGTCAGCATCAGCAGTCGTGTCGCATGCACCGCACCTGCCACAGCACCGGCAATCGTGTCCGCGTTGACGTTATACGTTTCGCCGGCATACCCGGCGGCAATCGGCGCAATCACCGGGATCAGTCCCGAACCGGAAAGTGCATAGAGAACCTGCGGATCAACCCGGTCAGGCTCACCCACAAAGCCAAGATCCAGCGTCTGCTCAATGCCGCTTGCCGGATCCCTGACTTTCCGCACAAGCTTACGTGCCTTGATCAGCCCGCCATCCTTACCGGAAATACCCACGGCCAGAGCCCCGGCCCGATTGATCAGTCCTGCGACCTGTTTATTTACAGAGCCGCACAGCACCATCTCGATAATGTCGATCGCGGACTCATCGGTCACCCGCAATCCATCCACGAAATGCGACCGGACCTGGAGCCTCTCCAGCATGCTGTTGATCTGCGGACCGCCACCGTGAACGACAATCGGATTGATCCCGACCAGTTTCAGCAACCCGATGTCGCTGCCAAAACCTTTCGCGAGTTCCGCGTTACCCATCGCATGGCCGCCATATTTCACGACGATCGTATCGCCTGCATAACGACGCAGATACGGTAACGCACCGGCAAGAGTCGCAGCCTGCTGCATCGGATCAGCTACCGGAGGAAGCCCGTCGTCCGTCATATCACCTCACCTGTTCAGGAATTCCGCCCGGTCTCATTGCCGGTATATCGCGTGTAGCATCGAACAGCGTTTATGGCTGTGCAAATCCAGCCAGTTCCGCACGCAGTTCCGGAATGCCACGACCTGTCTGGCTACTGGTCGCAATCACAACAGGATGCGCCGCCGGATGCCGCCCGATCTCTTCCACCACACTGTGATACCGCGCCTCTTCCGCACGCGGCTTCACGCTGTCGCACTTGGTCAGTACGACCTGAAAATTGATCGCCGCCCGGTCGAAAAGGTCCATCACCTCCTGGTCTGAAGCTTTGGTCTCTATCCGTGAATCCAGCAGGAGAATGACCCGGCGCAGGTTCGGGCGGCCACGCAGATAGGAGAACATCATCTCCTGCCAGTCTTCCTTCACCGCTTTTGCCGCTTTCGCGAAGCCGTAGCCCGGCATATCGACCAGAACCAGCCTTTCCGCGAGATTGAAGAAGTTAAGCTGCTTCGTCCGTCCCGGCTCCGATGATGCTCGCGCCAGAGCCTTCCGTCCCGTCACCGCATTGAGGAGACTGGATTTCCCCACATTCGAACGACCAGCAAACGCGACTTCCGGTTCGTCCGGAGCCGGAAGCTGTTCAAGCTGCTGCGCACCATGAAAGAAATCGCATGGACCGGCAAATAACAGCCGGCCAGCTTCGATCTGCTCCGGAGACAGTTCCAGTGATCTGTCGAAGCCCTCCGGACGTGCATCGCTCCCGGCCATCTGTTCAGCCTTTCCGTTTCACAGGCGGCAAAATGGTCGTTTTCGGCTTCTTCTTCTCATTCGCATGCACACGCTTGATCACGAACTGCTGCGCAATCGTCAGCAGGTTATTCCAGCAATAGTAAATCACCAGACCCACCGGCTGCCGCGCCATGAACAGCGTGAAGATGACTGGCATCATCATGAAAATCTGCTTCTGCATCGGATCCGTGGCAGCAGGATTGCTCCGCTGCATCAGAAAGATGGTCAGGCCATAGCAAATCGGCCACGCACCAAGCCAGAGCATCGTCGACAGATGCGTCGGATCAAATGGGACCAACCCGAACAGATTGAAAATATTGGTCGGATCAGGTGCCGACAGATCGTGAATCCAGCCCACGAACGGCGCATGGCGCATCTCGATCGTGACATACAGATCCTTATACAGACACCAGAAGACCGGCGCCTGGATCAGCAACGGCAGACAACCACTCGCCGGACTCACACCTTCCTCACGATAAAGCGCCATGACCTTCTGGTTCATCTCAACCGGATTGTCTTTGTAGCGCTCGCGAATAGCCTGAATCTTCGGCGCAACTTCGCGCATCGCTGCTGCCGCACGGAAGCCCTTGGAAGCCAGTGGGAAGAACAGCGTTTTAACAATCAGAGTAAACGCCAGCAGGGCCAGAGCAAAACTGCCAAGATGCTGATACAGCCAGTCCAGTACGAAGAAGACCGGACGCGTCAGAAACGCGAACCAGCCAAAATCCACCGCTTTCCAGAAATCCGGAATATTCAGTTCACTCTGATAGCGCTCCAGCAGCCGGACTTCCTTAGCGCCCGCAAAGACGTGTCCGACCATCTCGCCAGTGCCATTCGGCGCAACGACAAGCGGTTGCTGACGAGTAAAGCCAACCTGATAAGCGCCATCTGGTGTATCGAACCCGTAAGTGCCGGTAACGTCCGCCGTCTGATCGGGAATAACCGCGGCCAGCCAGTATTTGTCGGTGATACCAGCCCAGCCGCCCTTCGCGGATTTCGTCCAGGACACATAATTCGGTGCCGTCGAACCCGTGCGAAGCGACTTGTAAGAATCCTCCGCCAGACGACCGTCAATCACGGAAACAGGTCCCTCATGAACCAGCACGCCACCCGTCTCGACCGGCGTGTATCCACGCACAACACGCGAATAAGGCACCAGAGAAATTGCCTCGCCCGTCGTATTATGAACCCGCTGCGTGACCGAAAACATGTAATCCCGGTCCACCGACAGCACGAGCTCAAACGTCACACCCGAACCATTGTCCCAGTTCAGCGTCACCGGCGCGCTGGAATCCAGCTTCGGAGCCGTCGTCTTCCAGAGCGAATGAGCATCCGGCAGGCGAATATTCTGCCCGGGCGCACCATACCAGCCAAACTCAATATAATTCGGCTCTTTCCCGCCCTGCTCTTCCAGCACACGCACCAGCGGACTGTCAGGCTTTACCGTCTCATGATAAGTACGAAGAACCAGGTCATCGAGACGAGCGCCCCGCAGATTGACGGACCCGCTTACATCCACGGCATCGATCGGCAGACGCACCGGAGCGGTGCTGTCGCCATTCCCCGCCACCGAGCCGGCAGGAGGCGCCAGAGCCTGCTGCGGAGGCGTTACGGACGACGCAGTCTGCTGAGCGCCGGGTTTTCCCTGGATGGCTGCCGGAGTTTTGCTCTCCGGCATAAAGTAATCGAAACCCAACAGGACCAGCGCCGACAGAATGGTCGCTAATATGACGCGTTTGATATCCATACCGACCGGCTGGCCTCTCTTACAAAGGGTAACACCGCGACGGCAATGCGGCAGTCCATCTCAATCGGGGTCTCTCATAGCGAAGTTACGCCCGATTTCCAGCCGTTCCTTCATCCCGAACGTGACTTTTCGCGGTTTCGCCGCATAGCGGAACCGGATCATAGCCTCCCACCGACCACGGATTGCATCGTAGAATCCGCTTTACCGTCAGCCAGCCGCCACGCATGGCACCATGCTTTCTCACTGCGTCAATGCCATAGCAGCTACAGGAAGGGTGAAACCGGCAATTCGGCCCCGTAACAGGGCTCAGCACGATCTGCCACAGACGCATGCCTCCGATGAGCACGCCCGAAGCAATCCGGCTGCCTGCTCCGCGCCCGGATTCGTCGTCGCTCACGACACGGCTCCGGTCTTGCGCAAGGTCCGTCGCAAATCTTCAACAAGATCGGTGAAGCGCCGCCGCCCGGTTCCGTCGCGACCGATCAGAACCAAATCGACCCCTGCAAGGGACGTATCCCGCTCGACCACGCGCAAAGCCTCACGGAGACGGCGCCGAGCCCGATTCCGAACAACTGAATTGCCAACTTTTTTTGTAACGGTAAATCCGACCCGGGCGGCGGCTTCATCATCGCGACGAAGCGCCTGCAAAACCAGGCCGGGCGCGGGCGCCTTACGGGCACGCGCGGCAACAGCAAGAAACTGTGAGCGCTTCTTCAGCCGGGTCGAGTGCCGGAACATGATCGCTCCCTTTTCCCGACCCGCTTCTGTCAGACTGAACCGTTCGGGCGATTCAGGCGGACAGACGCTTACGACCCTTGGAACGACGGTTCGCGATCACCTTGCGACCACCAACGGTCGCCATACGTGCACGAAAACCGTGACGATGCTTACGAACCAGCTTGGAGGGTTGATACGTGCGCTTCACGGCTGCACTCCTCGGTTTTAACTCAGATTAACTTCGCAGCAGACACCGGACACCGCCCGGCACCTTGCTTAGAACGCGGGCTTATAGTCATCTGCCCATTCCGCGTCAACGCCGCACTCCATTTTTGCGGGCTCAGACGTCGCACCGGACAGGAGACGGACAGTGCACCGCTATCTTCCCGCTATCGCGGTATTTGTCATTTTCCTCGCCTGCACGCTGATCAGCCACCTGGTCGCGCTTCCACCCACTGCCAGCCTCATCCTAAGCTTCGCCGGCGCTGCAATCGCTGCTTCCATCACAGCCGCCGCAATGCGCACGCACGCCGACTCGTCTCAGACGGCACCTGCCACACCGGACTTTGTTCCGGAGATCTCTCCGAAGCTCCGGCACGACCTGCGTGGAATCATTTCACCAGCCGTGCTTTGTGCCGATCAGCTTTCCACATATCAGGATGAGACAGTGCGAAACCGGGCGGAACAGATTCTGACAGCACTCGACCTTGCAACAGACCGGCTCAGGACCGCCAGAACCTGATTTCACTCCCCGAATCCCGATTCGGCCGGGTCAGACACGCTCAATCAACTCAGTCTTATAACCGTCAGGATCTTCCACGAACGCGATCACTGTCGTTCCGAACTTTACCGGCCCTGCTTCCCGCGTCACCTTACCGCCAGCAGCCCGCACTTTTTCCACAACAGCCGCCACGTCCGGCACGCCAACAGCCAGATGCCCGAACCCGGTCCCCACATCGTAACCGGAATCATCACCCCAGTTATAAGTCAGCTCAAGTTCAGCCTGCCCCTCGGCATTACTGGCATACCCAAGGAAAACGAGCGTATATTTCCCGTCAGGAACTTCTCGCCGGCGCAGCTCATGCATTCCAAGGATTTTATAAAATGCGATGCTCGCATCAAGATTCTTTGTCCGCAGCATTGTGTGCAGAAAACTCGCCATCAACAGATCTCCTGTTCAGTAAATTATCGCAGCATCACAGCAATACGACGAAGACAAGACCTGGTTTCATCTTGCCGGATGTGTCAGCCAGCCCCAGCGACCTCAATACCGGACAGAAATAACCCTGCCCGATCCGCCGCCTTAATACAGGCAGGCAGATCAGTAAAAAGCGTCCCGCCAGCCTCAAACGCGATTCCCGCCAGCTTTGCCCGGGCTGCATTCTCAATCGTCCGTGGTCCGATTGTCGGCATATCCGCCCGCCGCTCCTGCCTTGGCTTGCACAGCTTCACCAGAACACCACCCGGTCCAGGCTGGCGACAACGCCCGGCCCGCTCCAGCATCGCGTCCGTGCCTTCTATCGCCTCGACAGCAAGCACTACACCATTCTGCACCACACAGCCCTGACCGATATCAAGATGTCCCAGCGTCCGGACCACATCCAGCCCTCTGCCCATATCGTCGCGTGCCATGTCATCAGGAACAATACAACCAAGCGGACCGGCGCGACCAACCGCATGGCGCAGAAACTCATGTGCGCCACGGACGGTGAACCCTTCCTCGCTGAGAACCCGGACCAGAGCCCCCAGCAGCCCGTCATCACCCGCGAACAGCGCCCGCCCCAGTCTTGCGAGAATCCGCGCTCCTTCCGCATCTGGCCTGAGATCCCGAAGGGACGGCCGCCGCACCGGCCCGATCAGCACAATGTCGCGGCATCCATGCCGCCGCAATTCGGAGAGAATTGTGCCCGCAGCCGCCAGTCGCACATAAGCATGCGGCCACGACCCCACCACATCAGGCTCGGCAAAATCCTGAAAGGCAACAATAAAAACGCCACGACCTTCAGCGGCAACTGCCTGAGCGACCTGACCCGGCAGCGGCCCGCCACCAGCCAGTATTCCAACGCAATCCCGCCCCCCGGATGGCTGCCCGTTCATGCGCAGGCAAGCCCTCGCACGGGAGCCATATCAGCCAGCCTCGGTCTCACTTGTGGAAAAATCACTCGTCGCGACCCGGACAAGACCCCGACGGCTCGGCGCCTCAATAAATGCAAGAATCTCCGCAATCTTCGGATCGCTACTGAACTCTTCACGCACGAGAGCAATACGCTGAGAGAAGACCCCGCCCTCGCCATTGCGCGGGTACAAGGTCCGGAATGCCTGACGCATCCGATGCATTTCCGGCGAAGAGACACCATTCCGGCGCAACCAGATCCAATGCAATCCGACAAGCCGCGCCCGGTTACCCAGCACGCTGCCATAAGGAATGACATCGGCCTCGACCCCGGCCACACCACCTACCAGCGCCGCGCGGCCGATACGTACAAACTGATGGATCGCCGCCGCGCCCATAATCCTCGCATCATCAGCGATGGAGACGTGCCCGCCCATTACCACATTATTCACAATGATAACCCGGTCACCGAGCGTACAGTCATGAGCCACATGGGCGTTGGCCATAATCAGGCAGTCAGCACCTACATGTGTCAGACCGGTCCCGGTCGCCGTCCCGCGATGAATGGTGACATGCTCACGAACCACCGTCCGCGCACCGATCTCACAACGCGTCGGCTCACCACGATATTTGAGATCCTGAGGCGCCAGCCCCACTGTGGTAAACGGAAAATAACGAGACCCTTCGCCCAGCGTGGTGTGGCCATCCACGATCACGCTGGAGATCATCTCCACACCATCGCCAATCACCACGTCCGGCCCGATGCAACACCAAGGGCCAATCTTCACGCCGACACCAAGCTTCGCACCAGGTGAGACGATCGCCGTCGGATGCACACCTTCAGAAGCCTGTTGCGAACTCCGGGTCACACCGTATTCTGCCGCCTTTATCGCCTCGCCCAGAACAGCCTCCATTGCCGTCTCAATTCTCTTACCACGTGCCTTGCAGCAATTCGCGGCTCTTCGCAACCGGAGCACCGGCCACCAGCACAGGCGCCACATACGCCATCATGTTACCGCTCCGGCGAAAACGCGCAAAACGGACTGCAGCAGTCAGTCCATAATCATTGCGCTGAACGTCGCTTCCGCAACGGACACATCATCGATACGTGCCACACCACGAAATTTCCAGACATTCGCACGCTGGCGCTCTTTCACAACATGAATCCGCAACTGGTCACCCGGGCTGACCGGACGCCGGAACTTCGCATTCTCGATCGTCATGAAATAGACCAGCTTGCCTTCAAAGGCCGGACCAAGCGTCAGCACAACCAGCGTCGCCGCTGTCTGGGCCATGGCTTCGATAATCAGCACACCGGGCATTACAGGGCGGGCCGGAAAATGCCCCTGAAAAAAAGGCTCGTTGACGGAGACGTTCTTGACCCCGACCGCGGACTGGCCCAGCTCAACATCAACCATCCGGTCGATCAGCAGAAATGGATAGCGATGAGGGATCGCTTCCATGATGCGCATGATGTCTACGGCATCGATATGCGTCCGCTCAGCCGTCGGACTCTGCGTTTCACGTTCCTGATCCACTGCTCTCAAACCATCCCAGTTGCGCGCGGCGCGCGAAGCTCCATCAATTCTCTTCCGCGCCGGCATGACCGGCGCGGGTGCCACCGCTTTCCGGCTTCTTCGAAAGCCGACGCAGCGTGGCGACATTACGGAAGAACTCGCGGAATGGCATGGCAGGGCTGCCAATCACGTCAGCTCCGGCCTCCACATCCGACATCACACCGCACTGCGCACCGATACGGGCCTTCGAGCCAATCTTAATATGCCCGATCAGACCAGCCTGCGCGGCCACTGTCACGTAATCACCAAGTTCCGTTGACCCCGAGATGCCCGCCTGAGACACTACGATACAACATTTCCCAAGCCGGGTGTTGTGGCCAATCTGGACAAGATTGTCGAGGCGCGATCCTGCACCGATCACTGTATCCTGCACAGATCCGCGATCAATCGTTGAATTGGCGCCGATCTCGACGTCATGTTCGAGAACCACCCGCCCCAGTTGCGGCACCGTCTCGAACCCGGCCGGCCCGACTGCAAATCCAAATCCATCCTGCCCGATTTTCGCGCCTGGAAAGAGCGTCACGCGGTCTCCGAGCGTCGCATGAGAGATCACAGCATGCGCCCCGATCCGGCAGTCCTCACCGATGCACACTCCATCTCCAATGACGACATGAGACCCGATAATCGTCCCGGCACCGATCTCGACACCATCTCCAATAACAGCGAATGGTCCGACCTCGCAGGATGGATCCACCATGCTGCTGGCACCGACAATCGCCATTGCATGGATTCCGGGTCGTGAGTTCCTGGCAGGATGAAACATCCGTGCGACCCGCGACCATGCCAGATAAGGTGTCGAAGACACGATAGCCGCACAACCCGCCGGCACCTGTTTTGCGAAGGCAGGAGCAAGAATCACCAGCCCCGCCTTCGTCCCGTCAAGCAATGACGCGTAACGTCGGTTATCAAGGAAACTGACTTCAGCAACACCGGCAGACTGCAACGGACCAATACCGACATACGTCCTGCCATCCGCATGTCCGTCCCTGGCGGGAATAAACTCTCCGCCAGCTTCCTTCGCCATCTGCTCACCCGAGAATGGTCCCTGGCGGGTAAAAAACCGCGTATCCGCCACGGTACTCGTCCGTTCGGCCTGCGTTGCCGGTCCCTGTCCGCGTGCCATTGATCTGCTTACTCCGTCAGTGTGCATCCGCCGGAGCAGAAGTCTCAGCCGGCGCAGCCGCTGTCGGCATCTTGCCAGATTTCGCCAGCACTTCCGGGTCTTCGTTCGCCGCCGGAATGTAAACCTTCGGCAGGACGACGTTCAGCTGCTTTGCCACTTCATTCGTGATGTCCTGTCCATCCACATGCAGAGCAACCTGCTCACTGTGAAGAACCAGGTTCATGCCGTGACTGGACGCAACATGCTGAATGACCTGCACCAGTTCACGTTCAATCTGACCCAGCGCAACCTGCGCCGCTTCCTGAATGATGCGGTTACGATCACGGAACTGACGCTGAGCCGTCATGACCCTGGACTGCAGACTGCGTTCCTGCGACTGAATCTGTTCCGCCGTCATATTCTTCGCAGAAGCCTGCAACTTCTGCTGCTCATCGCGCCAGCCGCCCTGGGCACGCTGCGCATCACGGGCAAGCGAATCACGACGACCGCCAAGCTCACGCTCAACCTGCTGTCCGGCCATCGACTGACGCATGACATCGGCAACACTGATGATCCCCATCACCACGGCTGGTGGCGGGGCTGCCTTAGGCAACTCAGGCGAAGGCGGAATCGGCGGCTGCGGCAAAACAGGTGGCGGACGTGAGGAATTTTCACCCTCGTCACCATCGGACATCTGCTCCGGCGCAGGCGCCATCGGGCGGGCGGCACGGACCGGCGCATGGACCGGGGCCTGAGTGGTTTTCGGCACAAACCACCCTGAGCCACCACCTGCGGTCTGAGCATGCGCCAAGGAAGACGCGAGACCACTTCCCGCGAACAGGATGGAGGCGGTCATTACCGCACTCCGGGAAAAGCGAAACATTGTCACCTCAGAATTGCTGGCCAAAGCCAAACCGCAGAAGCTGCGTCCGGTCATTGCGACTGCGAATGATCGGAATACCACAGTCAATATTCAGCAGGCCAAACGGACTCTGCCACGAGAAACCGGCACCGGCGCTGACGCGCGGGGTCAGTGTATCGCCTGAAATAGCCGTGTATTTATAACCGTCAGTCGCCGGATTCGTATAAAGATGCTTCACACGCACGCCGGCCAGACTGCCTGTATCAACAAAACCACGGCCGCGAATCCCCATTCCCGATGCAAATGGCATCGGGAAATTAACGGTCGCAGAACCGGTATAAATAAACCGGCCACCGAGAAGATCTTCCTGCGAGTGGATAGCCTGCCCCGGGAAATAAGTCTGCGAAGTCTGACCAACACTTCGCGGACCCGCGCCACCATCAAGGAAGCCACGCAGATTGGAGCCACCAAGGTAAAAGTTATCGATGACATCGTGGCGTCCGTTGCCCCAGTCAGCCAGATAGCCCGTACCGGCCTTAAACTCGACAGTCCAGTCGTGATTACCCATCAGGTCATCCAGCGGCAGATAATACGCCGCATCAAACTTGCCGCGGACATATTTCTCATCGCCACCGGCACCCGCGAAGTCACCGCCAGCCCGGATTACGTAGCCCTTATGTGGCAACATCCGGCGATCGCGCGTGTCATACATCAGTGTCGTGCCAATCTGCGACAGCGTCGACGTCCCCGCCTGGTCAAGAATATACCACGAGGTCTCACTCCATGACCCACCAATATGACGCCGGGTCAGAGTATAGTTCCAGGACTGCGACAGATGATTGGTATAGGAATACCCCATCCTGAGCGTGATACCGTAACGACCTTCCGAGTAGTTCTGATACGTCTGGTAACGGTTATTGATGTAGAAAATATCCGCACCAGCCACCAGGTTCCGGTTCAGGAAGAACGGGTCAGTAATCGAGAGATCGGCCTGACGTTCATAATACGCCATCGTACCCGAAAGGCCGGCATCAACACCGGTTCCGAGCAGATTGTGTTGCTTCAGACCCATATTACCGATGATACCAACGTCCGTCGAATAACCGCCGCCCAGCGAGAACTCACCGGTGGGCTTTTCAACAACGTTCGCCGAAACGTTTACCTTATCCGGCGCTGATCCCTGGCTCTGATCAATCGAAACAGATTTGAAGTAACCAAGATCCTGCAAAGCCTGCTTGGCGTATTTCTTGTACATCGGCGTGTACGGATCGCCTTCCGTCATCGGAAGCTGACGGCGGATCACGCCATCCTGCGTGATCGTATTGCCGTTGATGTCCAGCCGCTCGACATACATGCGCGGGCCTTCACTCACATCGAACAGCAGATTGACGACATGCTTCTCAGGATTACGCGCAATCGATGGCCGCACAACCGCGAACGGATGCCCCTCTGCCTGGAGCGTCTCCTCCATATCGGTCGCATTATGCTGGACAGCGTTTCCATCGTACCACTGATTCGGGAACAGCTCGATATATTTACGCAGCGACAGGGCAGGCACATGCCGCAGGCTGGAGCGGATATCGAGCTTACCAAGGCGATAACGCGGACCTTCCTTGATCGTAAACGTCACGTAGAAAGACTTACGATCCGGCGACATCTCACCTGTGGCGTTGATCATCTCGAAGTCGACAAAACCATTTGCGAGATAGAACCGACGCAGGAGCTCGGCATCATAGCGCAGACGTTCCGGATTATATTCGTCCGATGACGAGAAAAACCGATACCAGGCCGTTTCTTTCGACGAAACAACACTCGCCAGCTGTGCTTCGCTGAAGAATTTATTCCCGACAAAAGAAATTTTCTTGATCAGCGTCTGCGGACCTTCCGTAATCTGGAAAACCACATCAACGCGGTTATGCGCCAGCCTGATAATCTGCGGCGTGACATCGGCACCATAACGGGCCTTCTGCGCATAAACCTCAAGAATCTTCTGCCTGTCCGCCATTGTGGTCTCCGAGGAGAACACTGCACGCGGTCGCAACGAGATCACCTTACGCAGATCTTCATCCTTCGCCGCGTGATTGCCCTCAAAGACAATGCGATTGACGATCGGATTCTCCACGACCTGAACCTGCAGCACGTCACCGGAACGGTGCAGGGTGACATCCTTAAAAAGTCCGGTGGCATAAAGCGTCTTCAGTGACCGGTCGAGATCGTCCTGATTGAACGGATCCCCGGTGCGCACCACCATATAGGACAGAACAGTGCTGGCTTCGATACGGTCATTACCGTGAACCTCGATCGCGCTGATGCGCTGACCTTTGGGGCCCCAGTCCTCAGACGCAATATTTCGTTCGACAGAATGGCTGTGCCTCTTCGGGTCAAACTGGGCCGAAGCCTTGCTGGCAAGCAGAACTGGCAGCATGCACACCGATGCAAGCAGAGCCGTACGTTTACTCTTCAACCCCAGCACCCTTTCCGACCGGGAGCAATGCTCCCAAAACCACTATGCATTTGCCTGCTCCGGGCTGAATTTTCCGGAACGACACGCCGCCTTGTCCGGATGGACCTTTCCGCAAAACCGACGCTCAACAGTCAAATCCATGATACAGCACAGGCGGCAGCATCCGGACACTCCGGGAACTATCCGAAATCCCTGCCCCCCCGCAAGGAGTGAACGTCCCTTTTTTCCCTGACAGGCAGCTAATTTTTTCCTTCCTAGCCTGCCAGAGAAGCGACCCATCTGAACAGACCGAAACTCGAAAGGTCATTGAAGGTCGAAAACAGGAAAAGACCGGCAATCAGAGCAAAGCCGGCCTGAAAGCCCAGCTCCTGAATTTTCTTCGGCACCGGACGGCCCCGGATCGCTTCTGCCAGATAGAAAACCAGTCGGCCACCATCGAGAATCGGCACCGGGAAAAGATTGATCAGTCCCAGATTCACCGAGAGCAGCGCCATGAAGGACAGCAAACTGACAATGCCATACTGCGCCACCTGCCCGGATAACTGGGCGATGCGGAGCGGTCCCCCAAGATCCCGGGCCGTGTGCCGACCCGTGATGATCTGCCACAACCCGTCAACTGTCTGCACCGTCGTGGACCATGTCGCTTTCCCGCCGTCCACAACAGCCATTGGCAGCGAAACCGGCTTGCCGGCAACCGTCGCAAACGTAACACCAAGCTGACCTGCTGGCTTCGCGGCATCCCCACCAGGCACAACGCCGATCGTCGCCGGAAGCGCGACATCCTCTCCGCCCCGCTTCACGTGCAGCACGGTCGCCTGATTCGGCTCTCCCAAAATAGCCTGCTGCACAGACAGCGCGGATGGCGTCTGCTGCGTGCCAATCGCCGTGATGACATCTCCTGGCTTCAGCCCTGCTGTCGCAGCCGGACTCCCTGCCGCGACAGAGCCCACCTCATTCTTCACCTGCGGCTGACCGCATGTCGCGAAGAGAATGGTGAACAGCACAAAAGCCAGCAGAAAATTAAAGACCGGACCGGCCATGATGATAATCGCGCGCGACAGAACAGGCTTGTCATGGAACGTCCGCCCGGGCTCCCAGGCCGCCTTTTGCTCAGGTGTGGCCTCGTCCGGCCCCTCGAAACCGTGCGGCTTGACGAATCCCCCAAGAGGAATTGGCCCCACCCGCCACTCCGTCCCGGCGCGATCCTGCCATTTCAGCAATGGCGGCCCGAATCCGATCGAAAAGGTCTCGACCTTCACTCCGCGCCAGCGCGCCGCAAGATAATGCCCCAGCTCATGAATGAAAACGAGAACACCAAGCACAACAACGAACGAGACAACCGTCCGGATCAGATCATGCATCACCCTACTCCTTCGTGCCTGCCAGGTTCAGCCGCCACGCAGCAATCGTCTATCCAGCCACAGATTATGTCACAGCGTGTTAATTTCAACGGAGACCGCTCTCCTGCCTCCGGGAAACTCCTGGCAACCTCAGCTCAGGCCGCCAGCTTCGCAATGTAACCCTGCGCAGCGCCGCGTGCCTCGCTGTCCCAGTGCAGAACAGCCTGAAGATCATTGATCGCCGGCGCACCAAGCTGATTCATCACCGTTTCAACCAGGCGCGGAATATCGAGAAAGCCGATCCGCCCCCCAAGAAAAGCCTCAACTGCAATCTCATTCGCCGCAGAAAGAATTGTCGAAGCCGCACCGCCTTCGCGCAGTGCCTGACGCGCCAGGCGCAGAGCCGGGAACCGCACCGGATCCGGAGCCTCAAACACGAGCGTCCCGAACGCAGCCAGATCAAGCCGCGGGGATGTCGTCGCCATCCGCTTCGGCCAGGCCAGGCAATGTGCAATCGGAATCCGCATATCAGCCGACCCAAGCTGCGCAATCAGACTGCCATCCGTATACTGCACCATTCCATGCACCACCGACTGCGGATGCACCAGAACATCAATCCTGTCCTCCGGCAGACCGAAGATCCGCGCCGCCTCGATCACCTCAAGGCCCTTATTAAACATCGTTGCCGAATCAATGCTGATCTTGGCACCCATCGACCATGTCGGATGCTTCAGCGCCTGCGCCGGTGTTGCCGCTTCCATGACCCCGATCGTCGCCGTACGAAACGGACCACCGGATGCTGTCAGAATAATTTTCTCAACCTGATCCGTCTGTCGGTCCGCCATCGCCTGGAAAATGGCGTTATGCTCGGAATCCACAGGCAACAGGGTAGCCCTCGCTTCCTTCACCGCACGCAGCATCACGTCACCCGCGCAGACCAGCGCTTCTTTGTTGGCCAGCGCCACTGTACGCCCGTTACGCACCGCAGCCAGTGTCGGCTCCAGTCCTGCCGCGCCCGTGATAGCCGCCATCGTCCAGTCCGCCGGCACTCCGGCAGCCTCGATTACGGCCGTCCGTCCTGCACTCACAACAGTCCCCGTCCCTGCCAGCAGAGCCTTCAGCTCAGGCAGAGCCTGTTCATCAGCAATAACGGCCTGCTCAGCCCGCAACGCCCTGGCCTGCTCAGCCAGAAGTGCGACATTCCGTCCACCAACCAGAGCCTTAACTGCAACGCCCTCACCCGCCTGATGCAGCAGATCGACCGTCGAACACCCGATGCTGCCTGTGCAGCCAAGAACAGTAACCGTTTTCATCGTAGTTCCATCTTAACCGGATTCAGTCTCAGAAACGAATCCACATCCCGCGCCAGAGACGCCACGCACCTCATTGTCCCGTGAGCCGCAGCAAAGCCGCCCACACATCACCCGGTCCAACAGACCAGAAGCCTTGCCCTGGCCGCGCCGCAAGCGACAGCATCGCCGCCAGAGGTGCCACCGCCAGCAGCGCATCAAACCGGTCAAGCAACCCGCCATGACCTGGGAGCAACGTGCCGGAATCCTTCACACCCCGCGCCCGCTTCACAGCACTTTCCGCCAGATCTCCCGCCTGAGCCAGAACACCGAGCAGTACCGCCCAGACCGCGCTGCGCATCAGAACCACCGAATCTGCGCCCCACAAAGAGGCCACAACAACGCCGGCAATCAGCGCGCCCGCCAGACCACCCATCGCACCGGAACGTGTTTTACCAGGAGAAATGCGCGGCGCCAGCTTCGGACCGCCCGCTACGCGCCCAACCACATAAGCCGTGGAATCACTGCACACGACCACCGCAATGGCAAACAGAACCGACCAGGCACCCGGTGGCGTGCAGAGCCGCAGCCAGAGGAGAGCCGCACCCGCGGCGATGATCACGGCGCTGCCTGCCCATAGCGGCGGTCCAAAAATAAACGCACTCATCACGAAAGCCGGGACCGCGCTCCAGTGTCCGTAAAACGCCGCGAGTCCGGCACAGCCCATCCATGCGACATAGAGCACGCCACGCCAGCTCCGCACTGATGTGCGGAACAGCGTAGCCACTTCAGACGCCATACCGCACATCGCGGCAATGACCAGCACACCGTAGAACAGCCCACCCGCCCCGATCGCGGCACCAGCCACGACGATCAGGACGGCGGCTGAAATGAGACGAGGCCTGAGATCCTGCCAGTTTGCGCCACGGCGGTCTGGTATCTGCGGTGCAGGCGATGAAATCACGCCGGACGGGCGCCAAAACGACGTTCACGGCGACCATAAATATCGAGAACGCGCGCGAAGCAGTCGCCGTCAAAATCAGGCCAGAGCGTTTCAAGAAACACCAGTTCGGCGTAAGCACTCTGCCAGAGCAGAAAGTTGGACAAACGGTGCTCACCGCTCGTTCGCACAATCACATCCGGATCCGGAACACCTGCCGTCAACAGGTGCCGCGACACCATCGTCTCGTCAATAAGACCCGGATCAAGCTCACCGCGCTGCGCCGCCCGCGCCAGAGCCTGTGCTGCCTGCACAATATCGCTCCGACCGCCATAAGAAAGCGCCAGCAACAATGTCAGTCCCGTATTGCCGGCTGTCAGCGCCTCGGCCCGCGCCATCTCGGCACACAGATCAGCCCCGAAACGCCCGACCTCACCAACAAACCGGATCTTCACTTGTTCCTGGTGAAGTTCCGATACCTTATGTCGCAGATAGAATTTCAGAAGCCCGGTGAGATCCGCTACCTCGCTCGGCTCACGCCGCCAGTTTTCCGAAGAGAACGCATACAGCGTGAGATAGTCCACCCCGTTGGCCCGCGCGGCCCGCAGGCACCGTGTCACAGCTTCAGCACCGGCCTTATGACCAGCCGCACGCGGCAACCCGCGTGACGCTGCCCAGCGACCATTTCCGTCCATGATGATCGCGACGTGTGCAGGAATCGGACCACACGACGATGTTCCGGTCGGGAGCGCACCCGTCCGGGCGACTCCCACAAGGGGTGGCATGATTTGTCTCAGACCTGCTTAATCTCGCGTTCCTTGTCCGCAAGGATTTCTTCGACTTTCTTCACATACTGATCAGTCAGCTTCTGGATCACATCCGACCAGGACTTCACCTCATCCTGACCGATCTCGCTCTTTTTTTCGAGTGTCTTCGTCTGATCCATACCGTCACGACGCACACCACGAACAGCGATCTTTGCGCCCTCGGCATACCGTCCTGCTGCTTTAGCCAGTTCGTTACGCCGCTCTTCCGTCAGTTGCGGAATTGGCACGCGGATCGTCTGCCCCTCACCCGCCGGATTCAGTCCCAGTCCGGAATCACGAATCGCCTTCTCCACAAGACCTGCCAGCGAGCGATCCCAGACCTGCACCGTCAGCATCCGCGCCTCGGGCGCGGCGATCGTTGCCACCTGAGACAGTGGCACCTCACCGCCATAAGCCTCGACCCGGACCGGCTCCAGAAGTGCCGCGTTTGCCCGCCCGGACCGAAGGCCGGCCAGATCACGACGCAGGCTCTCAAGCGCACCATCCATTCGGCGCGTCAGATCCTCTGTAAGGGTGCTCAGTTCAGCCACGATGGCTCTCCTACAACAAGCCAGGGAAGTGGATTCCCCACCCCCGGCAAAAACAAAATCTCTCAGTGCATGTCCATGCGCTGCATCAACCCGCTTCTTCAATCCGGGTGAATTTTCCCTTACCCTGGATCACACGCTCAAAAGCGCCGGCCTCGTGAATGTTAAAGACCACGATCGGCAGTCGATTCTCACGCGCGAGACTGATCGCTGCCGCATCCATGACATTCAGGTCACGGGACAATACTTCCAGATAAGTCAGCGTGTCATAGCGCGTCGCCGTCTCATCCTTGCGGGGATCAGCACTATACACCCCATCAACCTGCGTGCCTTTCAGCAGCAGATCGCAATCCATCTCAGCCGCCCGCAGCGCCGCCGCCGTATCGGTCGTGAAGAACGGATTACCCGTGCCCGCCGCGAAAATGACCACACGGCCCTTTTCCATGTGCCGGACAGCCCGCCTGCGAATGTAAGGCTCGGCGATCGACGACATATGAATCGCCGACATCACACGCGTCGGGACACCTTCGCGCTCCAGCGCATTCTGCACCATGAGAGCATTGATCACCGTCGCCAGCATGCCGGCATAATCACCCTGCGCCCGGTCCATGCCGCGCGCCGCCGCAGTCAGTCCGCGAAAGATGTTACCGCCGCCCACCACAAGGCAAACCTCGGTCCCCCCACGGGAAACATTTGCGACATCAGCCGCGATCCGGTCGACGGTCTGAGCGTCAACGCCGAACTGGCCGGAGCCCATCAGCGCTTCGCCTGAAATCTTGAGGAGCGCACGGCGCGGGGCGACAGATGTGTCGTTGATGGTATTCATTGGACCTCAATGCGCGGACAACCGGGACATACCCGCGACACAAACCCGATCAGATCCGGCACGCGGGCTCCGATGCACGTCATATCGTTCACAGCCCCGCGCCACAAGGCTCGGAACCAGGCTTTTCGCCCTGCGTCCGACTCACATCCTTCATCAGGCACACCCGTTCAGACGTTGTCATCAAGCCCGATCGCCCGTAACCGCGCCCGCTCTTCATCCCAGCCCGACCGTTCCTTCACGTTCAGAAACAGGTGACAGGGTCTGTCCAGCAGTCCCGAAAGCTGCACCCGCGCTTTCTGCCCGATCTCCCGAATACGCTGTCCGCGTTCACCAATCAAAATCGCTTTATGGCTCGCTCTCGCAACGTAAATCGTCACATCAATCCGAACCGAACCATCCGGCCGCTCGGCAAAACTCTCCGTCTCTGCCGTTGCGGCATAAGGCACTTCTTCGTGCGTCTGCAGAAAGACCTGTTCACGCACCAGTTCCGCCGCCAGCAACCGGTCCGGCAGATCTGTCAGGTCATCCTCCGGATAGAGATACGGCCCGACAGGTAAATTCGCCGCCAGACGATCCAGCAGGTCGTTCACACCGTTACCGGACCGCGCGCTGATCATGAAAACATGCTCAATCTCTATCAGCTTCGAAATCTCGGCCGTCAGCGGCAGCAGAGACTGGGCCATTACCAGATCAGTCTTGTTCAGAATCAGCCACACCCGACGCTTCACTGCCGTAAGCCGCTCAATGACCGCCCGTACGCCATCATTCAGCCCCGCTTTCGAATCAACCAGCAGAAGCGTCACATCAGCATCGTCTGACCCCGCCCAGGCCGCCGCTACCATCGCCCGGTCCAGCTTACGCCGCGGCTGAAAAATACCCGGCGTATCCACCAGAAGAATCTGCGTCGTGCCCCGCATCAGAATACCAAGCACGCGAAACCGCGTCGTCTGAGCCTTGGGACTGACAATCGACAGCTTCGCACCCGCCATGCGGTTCAGCAGGGTGGATTTCCCCGCATTCGGCGCCCCGACCAGCGCCGCAAAACCGCACCGTGTTTCCTGAGTCATTTTATTCCTGTTCCCGGCGCCTCACCAAACTGCACCAGCAGACTGGCTGCGGCCGCACTCTCAGCCGCCCGTTTATTTCCCGCTTCACCTTCGCCACACGCACCAGCTGCATGCACCGCCACAACAAATCGCGGCGCATGAGACGGTCCGTCCGCGCTCACAATCGCATAAACGGGGAGCGAAAGCCCCCGTGCCAGCACCCACTCCTGAAGCGCTGTCTTCGGGTCCTTCGGTGGCTGAGCCTGTGCCGTTATCGCACCGGACCAGTACCGCCGCACCAGCACCCGCGCCGCATCAAGGCCGCCATCCAGATAAAGCGCCCCGAGAATCGCCTCCAGCGCATCAGACAGAACATTCGCCGTTTCACGAATGCCAATGCGCTCCTCATGCAATGCAACATCCAGCGCCTCAGACAGATCAAGCGCATGCGCCACTTCCGCCAGCGCCGTGCGCGACACCAGATGCGCATGACGCGACCCCAGAGCTCCCTCCTGCTCGCCCGGATAGCGCTCCAGCAACCACTCCGCCATCAGCAGCCCAAGCACACGGTCGCCAATGAATTCGAGCCGCTCGTTCGAGCCCGCCCCCTTCACCACACGCCGTCCGCTTCTCCCGACCGAGCGCTGGTGAGCCGCAGAACGGTGAGTCAGGGCCATCCGAAGCAGAGCAGCATCCGCAAAGCGATACCCTATCCGCTCCTGAAGCCGGTCCACCACCTTCTCGTCCACCACGCCCCCCTTTTTTCCGTCACGTCACATGATGCGCGCATCACGACGCTATGCCCCGGGCACATCGATTGATTCAGACACACACTTCCGGACAACTGCTCGGGACAGAAATCCGGATGCTGCTCCTGTCAGTGAATCAGCATGAAAAGCCGTGACCACCGGATTTCCATCGGCCATTCCCAGAACTGCCAGATCGGATAAGCCGCATCCACGGAAAAGAATATCATTCCGGCATGTCCGACGAGATTCTCCATCGGGACAAAACCAAGATCTTCCTTCCCATCGCCCATAAAACGACTATCCGCGCTGTCATCGCGGTTATCGCCCATCGCGAAGAAGTATCCCGGCGGCACTACATAGTCCGGCGTGTCGTTCTGCATCCCCTCATTGGTCAGCCGCAAAACATCATGCTCCACCGGTGCCGCACCAGCACTGCCCGGCAGCGTCTCATGACACAAAGCTCCCTCCATTCGGGTCCGCCGCTCATCCACCGCCGCATAGTCGCCACGCGGCGAGCAGGGAACAGCCGTCCCGTTAAGATAAAGCTGCCCCATCCTTACCTGAATATGGTCGCCGGGAAGCCCGATAATGCGCTTCACATAGTCAATCGACGTGTCCTTGGTAAACCGGAACACAGCCACATCTCCCCGATGTGGCACGCGATCAGGAATCCGCCCCTCAAAGAGATTGGGAGACAGCGGCAGAGAAAACCGGGAATAACCGTAGCTGTATTTCGAGACCCAGAGATAATCTCCGACCTGCAATGTCGGAATCATCGAGCCGGACGGAATGTTGAACGGTTCCCACAGAAACGTCCTCACAGCGACGACAACCAGAACAACCGTAGCCAGAGAACGAACCGTCTCGATCAGAGCGTCTTTACCCGACTGCTTTCCGTCCTGCGGTGTCGACGCCATATCGTCCGTCTTCTCCATGCCAGTCATCATCTTTCACTGTTGCGGCAGAAGGCTCCGTGAAACATTCCGCTCCACCGCCAGCGCATTCCCGCCCCGGCCTGCCCGGAACGCCGGCGGATCAAGCCGCCCCCTCCGTTCCCTGTCAAGCACGGAAACCAGCGCGGATCGACCGCCGAACACACGCTGCATCCCTGAACTGACGGGATATCCCGGAACTCTGCCCAAACCTGACAGGGACCAAAGCCCCCGGACCAGGATCAATGTATTCCGGCAACCAGTTCATCCGGAACAGCTTCAATCATCACCTGCGCCAGAGCATAAGGCACATCATCGGTCATCGTCAGATGCACCCGCACCACCATCCCCGCCGGCGTCAGTGCCGCGAGTCGCGTCGCTGCCCCACCGGTAAGAGTCAGTGTGGGCTGACCGGACGGTAAATTCCCGACCCCGATCGTGCTGTGAAAAACTCCGGCGGCAAATCCGGTCCCGAGCGCCTTCGCACAGGCCTCCTTCGCTGCCCATCGCTTCGCATACGTACCAATCCGCGCATGCCCGCTGCGCCGCTCCGCTCGCCCCCGCTCCGCATCCGTGAACACACGCTGCAAAAACCGGTCGCCAAATCGCCCGATCGCCCGATCGATCCGCCGCATATCGGTGAGATCCATGCCAACGCCAATAATCATATAAAACGACCCGCCATACCCGGACACCCGGAGCAACAGACACCCGCGTCAGGACCGTGCCCGTTCAACCTGCGAAATCCCCTCGCATGATCGCAATCCACCAATCACACTCGACAAATGCCTCAGATCGCGCACTTCAACATCAACGAGGATTTCCATAAAATCGAGTTGTCTGTTGACAATCTTGAGATTGACGATCGCTCCGTCCTGTCGTGACACAGTATTCGTGATCGCCGCCAGGGTCCCCGGCTCATTCGCCGCAATGACCGTCACCCGCCCGACAAATGGCTCCGAAACCGGACCACCCTTGCCAATCGCACTGTAATCCCAGTCCACATCCAGAAAGCGCTCCGGCGTCGCGGCAAAAGCCTCCAGCGTCTGACAATTCGCCGTATGAACCGTCACGCCCTTGCCGTTGGCCACAACACCAACGATCCGGTCACCTGGCAGGGGATGGCAACAACCGGCAAAATGAACCGCAATCCCCGCACCCAGCCCGACCAGCGGCGTCGTGCCCCCCCCGCTTTTGGGACGCAACCCTGGTGGCCGCGCTGCAAAACCGGGAATCATCCGGGGACCGCGCGACGTCCGTCTCAGCTCAGGATAAGCCGCGTGCACCACATCGCGAGGCCCGATATTGCCTGCCGCAACAGCGACGTATAAATCCTCGACAGAAGCCTGCTTCAGATCCTTGAGAAGAGTTTCAAGCACCTTCTCCGATCCGTCCACGCCTTCCTGACGGAACGCTTTCGCCAGCGCCACCTTGCCGGAATCCAGCGAAACCTGACGCTGCTGCGCCGCTACATAGCGCCGGATGCGCGCCCGCGCCTTGCCCGTGACGACAAACCGCTCCCAGGAGGGGGACGGCGTCCCGCCCCGCGCGGTCATGATCTCGACCTGGTCACCGTTCTGCAGTTCGTAACGCAGCGGAACCAGCCGCCCGTTCACCTTCGCGCCAACACAGGCATCCCCGACCTGACTATGCACCGCATAGGCAAAATCGACCGGTGTGGCCCCACGCGGCAGCGGTATCAGTTGCCCTTTCGGCGTGAAGCAGAAAACCTGATCCTGATAGAGTTCCAGCTTGGTATTTTCGAGAAACTCATCCGGGGCAGCAGAATCCTCAAGAATCTCCAGCAGATCCTGCACCCAGCGTGGCCGCTTCATCGTCCGCGCCGCGCCCTCCGCCGTCGTCTGTGGAAGCTGCTTATACGCCCAGTGTGCCGCAACGCCGTTCTCGGCGATGTCGTGCATGTCTTCCGTGCGGATCTGCACCTCAATCTTCTGATTGCGCGGATGCCTCAGCGTCACACCCGTATGCAGGCTCTGATAACCGTTGGCCTTCGGGGTCGAGATATAGTCCTTAAACCGCCCGGCTATCATCGGAAACGCCGCATGGATTGCGCCCAGCGCCGCGTAACATTCTTCCCGGCTATCAACGAGGATACGAAACGCCATGATGTCGGAAAGCTGTTCGAACGCCACGTTCCGGCGCTGCATCTTCTCCCAGATCGAGTAAGGCGATTTCTCGCGCCCTGAGACCTCCACATGTGTAATGCCTGTCTCATGACACAGCCGCGCCAGCTCGATCTTCACCTCATCAATGACATCCGCGCCCTGTCCGCGCAGATAATTCAGACGTGCCCGGATCGTCGCATCCGCCTCCGGCTCCAGCTGGGCAAACGCCAGATTCTGAAGCTCGGTCTTGACGCGATCCATACCAATGCGCCCGGCCAGCGGGGCATAGATATCCATCGTCTCGCGCGCGATACGCCGCCTGCGGTCCTCGCGCTGCACGAAATGCAACGTCCGCATGTTGTGCAGCCGATCCGCCAGCTTGACGATCAGCACCCGAATATCGCGCGACATCGCCAGCACAAGCTTGCGGAAATTCTCCGCCTGCTTCGTCCGGTCCGACTGCAATTCCAGTCGCGTCAGCTTGGTGACACCATCCACCAGTTCCGCAACCGTAGGCCCGAACTGCTCCCGCAGGGTGTCAGCCGTAACGCCGGTATCTTCAATTGTATCGTGAAGCAGTGCTGTTGCGATTGAAGGAACATCGAGATGAAAGCCGGCGAGTATCATCGCCACAGCCAGCGGGTGAGTAATGTAAGGATCACCCGCGTCCCGCAACTGCCCTTCATGCGCCTCACAGGCCACATCGAAAGCACGCCGGATCAGCGCGACATCAGCATCAGGATTGTACTGGAGAATTCGATGAATGAGTTTGTCGGGCGACACGGAAGGAACCGGACCGTCCTGCATCGACGGGGAGAGCCCGTGGCCGCCAGCCACCGCTCCCTGCATTGCGTTACCTGCTTCACCGCTCACGCCCGCACCCCGATCGGAGCGGACAGGAACAGCAGAACGGTCAGACGCAGAATCACGGATTGTGTCAGCTCTCCGGGCAGCAATAAAAACATTACCATCCTGGCTCATGAGCCAGGATGGTAATTAAAAAATCAGCGCTTGCGACCGCTCATTTCAGCCTCGAAAGCAGCCTTCATTTCTTCCGGAGAGAGGTCAGTAACCTCCTCCTCCGCCGAACTCTCCTGCAGCCCAAAAATATTCTGCTCGGTCGGGATAAGATCCAGCACTTCTTCATCAGCCGGCTCCGGCTCCGGCGCACGTGCCAGCGACCGGATCAGATCGTTGCGCAACGAGTCCAGCGGAACGGTCTGTTCAGCAATCTCACGGAGCGCGACAACCGGATTCTTGTCGTTATCGCGGTCGATCGTCATTTCTTCGCCACGCGACAGATTCCGTGCCCGCTGAGAAGCCAGAAGAACCAGTTCAAATCGGTTGGATACCTTGTCGACGCAATCTTCGACTGTGACGCGCGCCATAGGGCATGCCTCCGGAAATTTTGTTAAAGACAAGTCTTACCATCCCGGACCGCTCAGGGGAAGAGAGAGTTTCCATACCCGTCATAAGCTGACTCTGGCTGGTTCAGGACTCAGCCCGCAATAACCTGATATCCTGCGGCCCAAGCGCCCCGATCAGCGTCTCTACCGATTGCCTCAGAACCGGATGCACCCAGCCCGCGCTCACATCCCGCAGCGGAAGCAGCACAAAGGCACGCTCATGAGCCCGGGGATGCGGCAGCAACGGCGCCCTTTCAGTCCTCACCATGCCGTCCATATCGATCAGGTCGAGATCAAGAGTCCGTGCGGCATTCGCCACGCTCCGCACCCGCCCGAAGCACGTTTCGATCCCATGCAGCGCCTCCAGCAGCGCTTCCGGCCCGAGTTCGCTCTTGCCGAGCACAACACCATTTATGTAGGGAGGCTGTCCGGAGGGAGGAATCGCCTCACTCTCGTACCACGGGGAGACCGTCTCCACGATCAGACCGGGCAGGGCACGCAATGCAGCGACCGCCGCCTCACAGGTCGCTGCGGGAGATGCCGTTTCCCCGGACACAGGATCAGCGCAGGCGAGATTGGCACCAAGAGCAATCAGAACGGACACCGGTTTCTTTTCCATACGCATCTCAATGATGACCCTGCGCTCAGCCGGCAACCCTCATTCACCAATAACCAAAACTTAACCCGTCCCCAGATAAACTCCACGTCATTCAAGGAAGAAGCACATATATGATTACCCACAACTCGGAACGGACATGCCTTTTTATTGACGGATCAAGTCTTTATTCAGCATCCCGCGGCCTCAATTTTGATGTCGATTATCGCAAGATGCTCGATTTTTTCTCAAAAAAATGCCACCTTCTGCGTGCCTACTACTACGCAGCCATCCTCGATACCGAAGAATATTCTCCCATCAAGCCGCTGACCGACTGGCTGTCCTACAACGGTTACTTCCTCGTCACGAAGACAGCCCGGGAATATACAGACCAGAACGGTCGTCGGCGCGTCAAAGGAAACATGGATATCGAGGTCGCGGTAGACATGATGGAAGCCGCTCCGCGCATCGATCACGCCATCCTGTTCACCGGCGACTCCGATTTTCGTCGCGTTGTCGAGGCGGTTCAGCGACAGGGTGTGCGGGTTTCGGTCGTCTCATCCATGCGCTCATCCCCACCCCTGATCGGTGATGACCTCCGTCGCCAGGCCGATCAGTTTGTCGAGCTGGCAGATATCGCCGAAGAATTCACCCGGCGTCAGGCTGAACCCCGGCCCCGGCCGACAGCCCCGGTTCGCCACCCGGCTGACCAGTTCAGCGAACCCGACGATGAGTCCTACACCTGACCATGCCGGCCAGCCTCTCCGTTAATACGCACCCACTGCAACATATCCCGTCCCGGGCGGAGAGGGGTATCAGCTGCCACAGCCGGAAACAGACGACATGAATTCCGGCTACACCCCGATCATCGACGCTCCCCGCGCCCGCGAGCCGGCTGCGGACTGCGCGCTCTGTCCACGCCTGGCCACTCACCGTGAAACAGGGCGCGTTGCCGACCCCGAAGGATGGTATACTCCCGTACCGTCGCTTGGATCGCGCGGTGCGCCGTTGCTGATCGTGAGTCCTGGTCCCGGCGGCAGTCGTGTCCACGCTGCGAGCCGCCCCTTCGTGGATGAACACGCAGCAACGTTTCTGTATGAGTCCCTGTATGCCGCAGGCCTCGCCGAAACACCCCACGGCCTGGCCACCCATAATCTCCCGGAACCCACCCGTTACCGGATCGTCTGCGCCACACGCTGCGGCGCGCCAGGGCATCTCCCGCAGCCCTCGGAAATCATCGCCTGTAACCAGTTTCTCAAGTCCGAAGTGCAGACCATGCCAAATCTGCGCGTCGTTCTCGCGCTCGGCGTCCTGGCCCATAATGCCACCATTGCGGCCTGCGGCGTGCCCTTCTCACGCACAGGGTTTCATCATGGCAGAATCACCAGCATGCCCGATGGTCTGCGCATCGCCGACACCTATCACCCGTCGCGCCATAACATCGAAAACGGCCTTGTCACACCGGAGGCCTTTCGGAAACTGATTGGCGAGATCATCGCGGAACTCAATTAACGCCAAGTCTGACCTGGAATCGACAGAGACTGCAAACGCATACCCCTCCTCGTTTAAGTCCGGCGATCAAATCGTGTCGCGAGCAGAACAAGAGTCAGAACCGCGTAAATCACCGGCTCGATTTTCACACTGTCGAAAGACAGCAGGTAATGAACCGCGACAAGCAATGCCGCGATGTAAATTCCCCTGTGTAATACACGCCATTTCCATCCAAGCGCACGTATCGACGCTCGCTGAGATGTCGCCGCCAGCACAGTCAGAATAAGAAAAGCCACGACTCCAAAAGGAATAAAATAATTCGTGAGCACGTCATGAAGAATGACAGACATCGCAAGCTTCTTGTCTATGACGGCAAAAATCCCGACATGAAAAAGAGCATACGTAAAAGCCAGCAACCCGGTCACACGGCGCCACCGCACCAGGTTGATCCCGCCATAACGACGTAAAGGCGTGATCGCGAGCGTTACGAGCAAAAAACGAAACGCCCAGAGGCCCAGATCGCTTTCCGCCTGTGCCACCGGGTCATCGCCGAGTTCGCCCGACCTGAACATCCACAGTTCTGACGCCAGCGGAATCAGCAAAAGACAGTAAAGCATAATCTCCCGCAGGAGCGGAGAACCGAAACGCAGCGGACGTGGGCGCATCGGTGAACGCCCGGAGGGCGTCATACCCATCCATTCCACCCGCAAAATCTAATACCAGAGGTTGTGAAGATTGACCTGTGGATGAGAGTATTCGGGCTCAGTCCGGACCCGGCAGGGACCGCAGACCCCTGCACCCCGGTTTGCTGATCATAAAACGGTTTGCAAAGGCGAGCCTTTGCAGGGCTCCAGGGCAGAGCCAGAGCCCTGCCAGTCCCGCACCGGCCAGCCCTGCACCAGCCAGTCTCACACAGGTCAAAGGCCAGACCCTCTGGTATCGGAGGCTGTTTCAAAAACCTCACTGCTGAGCGAGAGCACCCCTGAGAGGCATGACCGGCATGTGTTTTTGAGTACGGAAGCGGAGCAACCGTGCGGGCCGTGAGCAGCGGAGCGCAGAAAACGCGCGTCGGATCACCGGCAGAGGGGCTTTTGAAACAGCCTCTAATCTTCGCTGCGCTACTCCTCATCACCGCCCCCATATCCTCACCTCATAAGAAAACACACTGCACCCAGTCGCAACACCGGCTCACCAGTTTCTCAGAACGGAACCACACTCAGATGCGTTAGACTGACATTACGACAGTCCGGAAATCTGTCCTGTTTCCACAGACATGCCTCCGGGCTTTGTTTCATAAGCCAGTTTCCCCGGCCTGCGATGCGTGCCGGTGGAAGCGGCGGTAAAGGAGAATACATATGTCCCAGCTTTCAGCGGAAAACGCCCCGAAAATTGGATTTATCGGCTTCGGCGCTATGGCAAGCCGGATGGGCGCTCACCTGACGAAAGCCGGTTACGCCGTGACCGCCTATACCCCCACAGGCAAAAGCTCCGCCCCCTCGGTCAGAATGATCGATTCCCCGCGACATCTCGCGCAACAGACCGAAACCGTCATCGTCTGCGTCCCAGATGACGAAGCTCTCGCCGCGTCCATGTATGGTGAAAACGGCACCCTCGCCGGCATGAAGTCCGGCGCAATGCTCATCAACACCTCCTCGGTCTCACCGGAAGCCACAGCAGAACTCGCGGCCGCCGGAGAAAAAGCTGGCATCACCGTGCTTGACGCCCCCGTCTCCGGCAGCACCCCCGAAGCAGAAGCAGGCACTCTGGTCATCCTTGTGGGCGGTGCCACAGATGATGTAGCAAAGGCACAGCCGATCTTCGATGCTATCGGCAAAATCACTATCCATGCCGGCCCGGCGGGAAGCGGCGCCCGTCTGAAACTCGTCATTAACGGCATTATGGGTGCCGGCCTCACCGCCCTGGCCGAAACCGTCGCATACGGCCTTGCCGCAGGCCTCGATCGTACCATGCTGTTTGACGCGCTTGATCAGGTTGCCGTGATCTCCCCGCATCACAAACGCAAGCTGAAAGCCGCGAAAAACGGTAATTTCGCCCCACAATTCCCTGGTCGCCTGATGCAAAAGGATATGCGTCTGCTGCTCGATGCCGCTGCCCGCGAAGCCGTGCCCGTGCCAACCATCGCCGCGACAACCCAGATGCTTTCCCTCGGCCGACGCCAGTATCCGAACGAGGATTACTCTGCCCTGATTGGCATCATGGAAAAAATTGTCGCAAACGACGCCGGCAAGCGGAAATAGATCTGAGTGAAGGGGTCCGCGCCCCGTTCCGGGTGCGGGCGCACTCTCTGACTTTTGACTGATTACCTCTGGCTTTTGTCCGGAAACCCACAAAAAATCCTGACCCTTTGATCCGTTTAAACGCGAAAAACCCTTACGCCGCCCTGAACCTCGCCGTCGCCTCATCGCACAGATAGTGTGACACCCTCGGATACGGAGCGCGCGCGAGATTATCCACCGCACCGATAATCCGGTCTGCCTTCTCATCACTCAGCAACACGCTCAGATTGAGCCGCACCCAGCCCGGCTTGAGAATTTCCTCACCCGCCAGAATCGCCTCCAGCAATCGGGCAGACTCCGCTTCCCCTATCCCCAGCAGACGATGAGCGTATGGCCCGGCACACGCGCATCCGCCCCGCGCCTGAATCCCATAACAGTCCGACAGCATTCGCGTGAAAAGCTGCTGATGAATCCAGCCGCCCTTCACGGAATCTCTCACCCGGAAAGAAAAAACGGGCAGAGCATGCTTCGCCGTAACATTCCCCAGAACCTCAATATCCGGATTTCCCGACCACCGTTCCAGAGCCCGACGGCGCAATTCCGCATGCCGCCGGTCCATCTCCTCCTGGCCAATCGCATCCTTCACCAGAAACACCAGTGCTGCCCGGATATCCCCCACGACATTCGGCGTCCCCGCCTCTTCCCGTGATACCAGATCGCCGCTGTATTCATGCCCCCAGGGCGACACAAACCGCACTGTCCCGCCGCCAGGACAAACCGGTCGCGACATCCCCACCGCGCCCTTTCGTACAATCAGAACCCCCGATGCCCCCGGGCCGCCTATAAACTTATGAGGCGACACGACCACAGCATCTTTCTGACACGTCGTCCCGACACGCATGTCGATCGGCAAATACGGCCCGGCGCCGGCATAATCCCATACCACCGCAGCCCCATGCCGCCGCAGCAAAGCACTGACCGGATCAGGATCCGTCACAATCCCACTTACATTGGACGCTGCTGAGAACGCCCCGACCTTCACCCGGTCATTACCGGCTTCCGCCAGAACCCGCTCCAGAACCACCAGATCCGGGCCACCTTCAGCCACCTCCGGAATCCCGATCACCTCAGCACCGCTCTCACGCCAGGGCAGAATGTTCGAGTGATGCTCATAAGGCCCGATCAGCACCAGTGGCCGCTCGCAAAGTCCCGCAGCAGCCTTCCGCGCTGCCTCCCCGACACCCAGCAACTCAACCAGCCGGTTCAGCCCTGCAGTTGCGCCCGAGCCGGCAAAAATCGTCGCGTAATCGTCAGTCGCACCGCACAGCCCGGCAATGATCCGCCGCCCGGCCTCACGCGTCCGCCCGGAATACCGGCCGCAAAACGACGCCTCCGTGTGCGTATTCGCATAATATGGCAGCACATGCTCCATCACGAAGTTCTCGACCTGCCGCACAGCTCGCCCCGACGCCACGTAATCCGCATAAACCAGCGTCTTCGGCCCAAATGGCCCGGGAACGGACGCTCCTTCCCCGATCACCCCCGCTGCAAGCCGCGCCAGCCGGTCATCCCCCAGCAAAGACTCCGAAAATGCTGCAAAAGACGCCTGATCCGAAACCATTCTGATCCACCCTCACCCCGACATGTGACGGACAGATCATCACCTGCCAGCACTCAAAACTCTTCCTCTGTTTTTTCCTTCATAATGTAATATTTGTGTCATATGATCGCTCATTATGAGAAATATCGATCATATTGATCGCGCAATACTCCGTACCCTGCAGCGCGATGCCTCCCTCTCGCAGCGCGCTCTCGCTGATGCTGTCGGCCTGTCGCAAAACGCCTGCTGGAAACGCCTCAATGCCCTGAAGGAAAGTGGTCTCCTCGGCCAGCACACCCTCCGCCTCAATCCAACCGATCTCGGTCTTGGCTTCACTGCCTTTGTCATGGTCCGGACCCGCCATCATGACCACAACTGGCTCACCCGTTTTCGCAACCTCGTCCTCGCCATCCCGAACGTCACAGATTTCCACCGCATCGCCGGAGAATACGATTATCTGCTGAAAGTCGTCGCCCGTGACATGCAGGATTTCGATAGGGTCTACCGGAACCTGATCGAAAAAATCGACCTCGATACCGTCACCTCCCACATCGTCATGGAAGCCATCGCGGATAACCGCGAACTGCCGATCTGATACGTCCGGATAATCATTTCGCCTGGTGACTTCAAAAGAAACCATCCTCTACTTATGCTCCATCCGGACACCAGGCTCCCAACGCAGCAACCAGACGAGAAAAACAGATGCATCCTGAGGCGCGACAGGTCAGCCCGGACTCCCTCCCGGTCATCCCGGTTGCAGGGCTCTGCTCCTCAGACCCTGTACAAAGACAGGCCGTCGGCGACGCCCTGCGCACCGCCTGCGCCAGCACAGGATTTTTCTACTGCGTGGACCATGGCATCCCACCGGCGCTGATCGACGCTGTCCTCGCCGAAAGCAAAGCCTTCTTCGCCCGCTCCCCCACCGACAAAGCCGCCCTCGACAAGGCCCGTTCGCCCTGCAACCGGGGCTACGAACCTCTGCGCAACCAGACGCTCGAAGCCGGAACCCCGCCGGACCTCAAGGAAGGCTTCTACATCGGCGAAGAACAGCCCGCGAACGCCGCAGAACTTCGCTTCAACCAGGGCCCCAACCAGTGGCCCCGGAACAGCGCAGGCTTCCGCCCGACCATGATGGCCTACTTCGCCGCCCTGAATATCCTCGCCGAAAGACTGATGCGCGGCATCGCCCTTTCCCTCGGTCTGGAAGAAACCTTCTTCACTCGCTTCTGCCAGAATCCCCAGGCCACGCTCCGCCTCCTGCATTACCCGCCTCAGCCTTCCGACCCGCAACCGGGAGAAAAAGGCTGCGGAGCCCATACGGATTTCGGCGGCCTCACTCTTCTGCTCCAGGACGCAAGCGGTGGTCTCCAGGTCCGTGGTCCCGACGATACCTGGATCCACGCCACCCCCATTCTCGGCAGTTTCATCGTCAATCTCGGTGACATGATCGCCCGCTGGACCAATGACCGCTACCGCTCCACCCTGCACCGCGTGGTGAACACCTCCGGTACGGACCGTTACTCCGTGCCGTTCTTCCACAGCGGCAACCCCGATTACGTCATCTCATGCCTGCCGGGTTGCCTGGCGCCCGGCGAAACCCCCCGTTACCCCTCTGTCACAGTCCAGGACCACCTCCGCGAAATGTATCAGCGAACCTACGGCCAATGAGCGCGCCCGAACCCCTGATCCTGATCCACGGCGCCTGGCAGGGCTCATGGGTCTGGGACGGCTTCCTCGCCGCCCTGTCACAACGCAGCGGAAACCGGTACGAACCCATCCCCGTCGACCTCCCCGGCAATGGCGCCGACGGCGCGCCGCCCGGTACCGCCTCGATGGCCACCTATCTCGACCATCTGGATACTCTCGTCGCCAGCCTCGACTGCCCCTTCACCCTCATCGCCCACTCCGGAGGCGGCGTCGTCGCCTCCGCCCTCGCGGAGCGCTACCCTGATCGCGTCCGCCGCATCATCTACATCGCCGGAATGATGCTGCCCTCCGGAATGGGGTTCGCCGAAGTCGTGGACCGCATCCTCCCCCAGGATCCCACAGTCGCCGGCATCACCCCCTGGCTCGACTGGCCCGTAAAGGGTGAAATCTCCGTCGTGCCGCCGGAAGCCGCCATCGCCTTCTTCCTGCAGGACTGCCCTCCTGCACTCGCCGTCCCCGCCGCCCGCCGCTTCACAGCACAGGGTGAACAGGGCCGCGCCCTCACTGCCCGTCTGACCCCGGAGCGATACGGCCGCGTCCCGCGCCTTTACGTCCAGGCGACACAGGACCGCTCCGTCACCCTCCCCCTGCAGCGCCTCATGTGCGAACTCGTCCCTGGCACTGCCGTCCGGTCCGTGGACACCGGCCACGCCCCTCATGTCGTCGCGCCCGACACCCTGCTCGATGTGATTCTTCCCTTCCTCGACACACCCTGATGCCCGGACAGACACAGTCGCCCCCCGGACCCGTCATCCCCCGGCGAACCCTGCTGGGTCTCGCTGCCTCCCTGCTTCCCGCTTCCGTCTGCACCGGCACCACGCCCTCGAAAGCCGGACTGCCTCCCGACCCGCCTCTCACCCGGCTGGCTGCCCCATGGGCCACGCCGCCCCTGCTCCCCGCCATCCGCGAGGAAGACGCCCTCCTCGCCATCGCCCATGTCGGCCCGGTATCGGACGGCGGCTGGAGCACCATCCACAACGAAGCCGTCGCCAGCGTCCGCACCGCCTTTCCCCGCCTGCGCACAGTCTGGGTGGAAAGCGTGCCCTACTCAGCCGACGCCACACGGATCTTCCGTCAGTTCGTCGCCGAAGGTGCGAACATGGTTCTCTCCAGTGCCGATTATGGCGACTTTCTCATGGATGTCGCCCGTCTGGCGCCCGAAGTCGCTTTCGTGCAATGCGACAGCAATCTGATCTCCCGCAACGTGAGCTGGTACTACGTCTCACAATGGTACGCCTGCTACGTCATCGGCGTCGCCGCGGGGCTGCTCACCCGAACCGGCCAGATCGGCTACATCGCCTCCTTCCCTCTGCCCTCCGTCTACGCCAGTGCCAACGCCCTCCTCCTCGGAGCCCGGTCCGTCAGACCGGATGCCACTGTCCGCGTCGTCTCTATCAACTCCTGGTTCGATCCGCAGGGCGCGCTGGGTGCTGCCACAGCCCTCGCCGACAGCGGCTGCGACATCCTGAGCGGCATCATGGACGAGCCCGCTTATCTGAGACTCGCCCAGGCCCGGGGCCTCTGGGCCATCATGTCCAATAACGACGAACGCGCCGCCGGACCGGACGCCTATCTCAGCTCAATCGTGTACGATTTCAGACCCTATTACGTCGAACAGGTCCGCGCCCGCCTGGAAGGCCGCTGGACCCCCACCCCTGCCTTCCTCCCTCTCGGTGCCGGCACCGACCGCGACGCATGGGGCGCCCGCGTGCCCGAAAACGTCCGCCGCCAGGCCGACGCCGTGCGCGCCCGCATCCTGACCGGGTGGTCTCCCTTCGCCGGCCCGATCCACGACAGCCACGGCAACCAGCGTGTCGCCGTCGGCGAAACAATGAGCGATCTCACCCTCTACCATTGGAACTGGCCCGTCGACGGCGTCCTCGGGCTGGACTAGCCGTCAGACCGAAGGCTTTCTCCCGCCCGGAACCAGTCCATCCATCCCCGATAGCCACGCACCCCAGGCTGATCCGGTTCGTCGAACGCGCCACCGCGCTCCTGGACATTTTCCAGGTAACGAGACCGCTACCGCCTCCGCAACCCGGCGATCGCCACTGCCAGCCTGTCCCCGATCCCGCGACTGACCTCTCCCGCTACAGCCGTCCCGCGGCGCAAATCCCGCGCAGCCAGCACCCCGGGCAACATCGCCAGACGTGAGGTCCGCGACTGGCTCTCCAGCCGCCCGGGCAACAATGCCAGTCCTTCCTGACGCAGCCAGGAACTGACAGACTCAAGCCGACCCGGCCCAAACAGATCTCCCGGCTCAGCATCCGATTCCAACCCGACCGCCCTCAGCACCTCAACCGGCAACGGCATCCGGCCGCTCCGAAGCACCCCGGGCAAATGACGCAGCAACGCCCCGACTGCGAATGCGGCACCCGACCGCGCAACCGTAGCCAGCACAGCCTCATCCGCCTCACCGAGCAGCCCCGCCACCATCCGCTGCACCATACCCGATCCGCCCAGCATCATCTGCCGCCACGCAGCCTGATCGGGAACCCGGTACAGCTCCGTTTCCCGTGCATCCACCAGTGACAGCAGAGCCTCCGCCGCGACTCGCTCCTGCCTGAGCAGCCCCGCCACCGCCACAGCAACATCGTGACGCGCCTGAATGCCCCGCGCAGGCTCCGCAATCACGTCCCGCCACCATTGCAGCCGGATCAGACCGGCCATTGGCCCCGTTAACGAACCGGAGACCGGCAGCACCGTCGCTCGCGATAATTCGTAATTGAAGGCGATCAGCACAAAAGCACACGCCCGCACCTTCGGCGGCAGAAACATCGCGCAGAAATGACGATCAGGGTCACGCAGACGTGCAATTTCCGCGCACGCCTCCCGTGCAACCGCGAATGCATCCTCTTCCGTGCTCACCGCGTTGACTCCTTCATGCAGCTTTGCCTCCCCTCGTCACCGTCTCTTCCCTTGACGGTCCACGGAGCGGCACATAGCTCTTGCGGGCGGCGCTTATCCGCCCTCTCTTCGTGATCGCCAACCAAGGAGCACGTCATGGCTTTCGAACTGCCAGCCCTTCCCTTCTCCTATAATGCACTTGCAAACAAAAACATGTGCCAGGAGACCCTGGAGCTTCATCACGACAAGCATCATCAGGCCTATGTGACGGCCCTTAACGGTTTCGTCGAGGCGAAGCCGGAACTGCAGGGCAAGTCGCTCGACGAGATCATTCTCGCAGTGAAGGGCGACGCAGCTCTGGCTCCCGTCTTCAACAACGCGGGCCAGCACTGGAACCACATTCTGTTCTGGAACAACCTGTCCCCGACCGGCGGCGCGATCCCAACCTCGCTTGAGACGAAGATTAAGGAAGATCTCGGCAGCGTCGAAAAATTCAAGGAAGAGTTCAAAAAGGCAGCGACCACCCAGTTTGGTTCCGGCTGGGCCTGGCTCGTCCTCGCACCGTCCGGCAAGCTCGCTGTCACCAAGACTGCCAACGGCTCCAACCCGCTGGCCGAAGGTCAGGGCAAGGCACTGCTCGGCCTCGATGTGTGGGAGCACTCCTACTACCTCGACTTCCGCAACCGTCGCCCTGACTACATCACCAACTATCTCGACAAACTCGCCAACTACGAGTTCGCCGAAGCCCAGCTGAAAGCCGCCTGAGGCCGCTTTACAACAGAAAAAAGGCCCGGTTTCCCAAAAGGAAACCGGGCCTTTTTTGTATGAACCCCACAGGCCGTACCCACAGACATCCGGCCTGAACTGAGTAGCCGTCAGGAGCGGACCACACGCCCCGGCACATCATGTGTCTCAGGCATCGCAAACAGAAACAACCCAAACGCCAGAACACCACTCCCCGCCAGCGCCAGAAACGCCGTATTGAAACCATAACGGGCCGCCAGCAGCCCTCCGCAGAAATTCGATAAAAGCGCGCCGATCGTTCCGACCGCCAGCCCCGTCCCGATCAGCAGATTGCATCGTCCTCCACCCGATGCGAGATCAGCCAGCACCGCATAGAACAAAACCAGGATAACGCCCGAGGACAGGCCGTCCAGAATTTCAGCAACACACATCGCCGGCCAGCGGGCACTCCACATAATCAGAAGATCACGCAACGGCTGCAAAGCAAGAGCCAGAAGAAGCGGCAACCGGCGAGACCAGCGCTTCGCACTCCGTCCCACCACATAAGCCACAGGCACCATGGTCGCCTGCGCAACGATAATGCACAGCGCAGTCATGGAGGACGAACTGCCAAAATGAAAAGCAACCTGACGCTCGATCATCAGCGGGACCGTCGCGCCATTTGCCACATTGAACATCAGATAACAGGCCAGAAAAATCAGCAGCCGCGGATCAGCAAGCGGATGATGCGCTTGCGCTCCCGCCGGCACGCCCCGTACTGAAGGCTCGTGCCTCGCATCCGGCGCATCCGCCCGCGACGTCATCAGCCCCACCAGCAACAGACTGGCCGCCGCCAGACCGCTGATCGCCCATAATGGCGCAATCGGCCCGATTACCCCGCCAGCAATGCTCATAATACAGGCAATCACCGCGTTTCCGGAGTGGTTGAACGCCTCGTTGCGTCCCATCCGGACCATATAGCCATCGTCACCCGCCGTCGCACGGCTGATGGCCGCCAGTAATGGCGAAAACAGCGCCCCCGCCCCTCCGGCCAGGAAATGCACACACGCAATCTGCCAGAACCCCGGAAACACGGCCGCAACCGTGATCGAGACTGCCGTCACCACGCAACATGCCGCCAGCAGCGCCCTGCGGGAGGAAATCCGGTCCAGCACCCAGCCACCAGCCAGACGCGCCGTCACCGCACCCGCGCCACCCGCCGCAATCATCGTGCCAATATCAGACGCCACCCAGCCATAAGCTGCGAGAAGCGACGTCAGAAAAGCACCCAGATTGTCCTGTACATCGGCCAGCAAAAAACTGATGCCATCAAGGGCGATCGTATCACGACCGTCGCTCTCCTCGCCGCCATTTCGGTTCGCAATCCTGCCTCCGGAAAGAGACCCTTCTGTCGCAGCACTCATGGGCACAGAATCAGACGCACGCCCTGACCCGCGAGACAACGACGCAACCCGTCGCCACTGGCCCTCAGGCATCCTGTCAGGAACAGGCAACTCATATCAGGCATCATTGCTCCCCTTGCGTTACGACACGGAAGGGCTGCCGCATTTCTCAGCGCCCGAAACCAGAACACTGTCCGGAAAAATGTGCAGACCAGCCCTGGTCTGACGTCGTGGATGCGCCAGCCCGCCAAATTAGGGCTATCAGCCATACAGCGGAACGAACTTCAGCGCCTGTCACGCGACATTCCGCATTGTTCGATAAACGCCTGAAATCGAAGCCGGTTTGTTCCGGGATGGCAGAGAGTCAGATACCTGTCCCGCGGGAAGGGTCACGGCCTCCGGTGATGAAACAAACCTGCGTTCATAGATCCCGATCCATCAAACGGGATGCAAAACCCCTGCCGGATTCAGACAGAATCCGGCCTTCTTTGTCCGCCTGCCCCCGCATCTGTGAAGCCGCGCCCGGAAACGCTCAGTCCCGGGCCGCCCAGCCCGCAATCAGATTTACGACTGCCTGAGACGACATCCGGCGCGCATTCCCCAGATCCTTCGACCCGTCCGTATTCAGCGCCTTACCCTCCGGTGTCACAATCAGCACCGTCGGCACCGAGGTCACCGTCACACCGTATTTCTGAGCAATGTCCATATTGGTTTTGAAGCGTGAAACATTCACGCTCACTACCTCAAAATTCTGCTTCAGCCAGGTATCCACAGCCGGCAAGGCAAAAATCCCGGCCAGAATCCGGCAATCCGGGCACCAGTTCCCACCGAAATCCAGCAGAACTGATTTCTTTTCCGCCTTTGCTTTCTCAAAAGCAGCAGCCACGGCCGCCGGTGCTTTCTCCGGCGCGTCATACGGCGCAGCAACCGGCGTAACCGATGCCTCCCCAATCTGCGGAACTTCAGTAATCGCACGGGCACAGGCCGCGTTCGGAGCAGACATCATCAACACTCCCGGCAGCGACAAAGAAAGCGCAAACATTACGGCAACGCGGTAGCGCATGGCAGTCTTCTCCAATGGTCGAATCATTCTCTGCATCCAATGTGTGCCGTCACACCGGCCAGCACAACATCCTGCGCCCCCGAAGTCTCTCCGGCGGCCCTCAACGCCCCCAGATCAGGGCGCTTCCCAGAAAAACGTCATCTCATGCTTGTTATGAAACAGATGCGCCAGCGACCCGCCCGGAATGGCTGCAAACGCTTCCATCACCTCAAAATCAGTCGTCCCCTGAAACTTCACACTCATCACAATGCGCTTCGCACGCTCCGCTTCAATCCACCGCTTCGCCAGTGTCAGCAATCGCCCGGGATAGGCAATCACATCCGAAAACAGCCAGTCCACCGAAGCCTCATCGCGCGGCTCCAGTCCGAACGCACTCCCCTGGCGGAATGAAACTCCCGGCATCGCCTGCACGGACGGTGCCAGCGGTGCCCTGTCTATTGCCGTCACAGACGCCCCGAGCTTTGCAATCGCCCACGTCCACCCGCCCGGCGTCGCCCCCAGATCCAGACAGGTCTCCCCCGGAACCGGCCACTGACCGAGCCGCGTACACGCTTCCCACAACTTCAGATAAGCCCGCGAAGGCGGTCCCTCCCGGTCTTCCACGAAACGAGGCTCCCCCATCGGAAACGGGCTGGTCTTCGTCTGCGAGAACAGAATCCGGTCCGGCGCCAGCAATGTCCAGGCCCCCAGCGGACTCGTCGGGGCCACCTGCGGAAACACCAGTGGCGCGGCTTTCACCGGCGGCAAACGCTCCTCTATCAGAGACGCCCGCCTGAAGTGCCCTGCAGGCACCAGCGACCAGTTCCGCTGCCGGCTCTTCAGCAGCTTTGCCGCCTCGCCAATCGACGCAATGGTGTGAATCTCCGGCGCCGTCCAGACATCCAGCGCCCACACACTTTTCACCGGCGGCCCACCGCACAACGCCAGAGGTCCGAGCCACTCCTCCGGTGGCGAACCCAGCCGCTCGAGTTCCGCCTGCAACACACCCTCAAAACCCGGCGGGGCCACATAAACGCTGCCAATACCCATTTCAGCCATGACGAAGAAACGAAACCCCCAGCAAACACCAGGACAGAATCAAAATCGATCCACCCGTGGGCGCAACCGAACCCAGGTGGCGTCCCCAAAAAGCCGTGACATAGAGCGCGCCACAGAAAATAAGCATCCCCAGTACAAACCCGCATCCGGCCAGCACCGTGAGGCGCGACGGGCGCAAACACCCAAGCCCCAGCGCCAGAAGCGCCAGCGTGTGCCACATCTGCATCTGAACCGCGCTCTGCACGATTGTCCGTCCGTCCGGAAGCCCAAACCGCTCAGCCGGAAGATGCGCGGCAACCGCGCCCATCGCCACACCGGTCGCACCCATAAAGGCCGCAACACATCGCCACAGCCGTGCCATCCCGTCTGCCATCACACCTCAAACTCCGGAGACCGATCCGCCACGCTCTTCAGAACCGGCAAACACGCCACAAAGACCGGCCACATAGTGCCCCGACTCATAGCCACGCAATTTGTATAGGCAACAATCGCCGTGTTAACCGCATCGCCAGGAACCGGCAAACGCGCATCCACATTTCTGCCGGGTCATGTTACACCGACGGAAAAATCCGGAAGCGGAGCGAAATTCATGAACACAGTCAGTAAAATCACCATTCTTGCAGCGCTCACGATGCTTGGCGCCTGCTCGGCCATCACCGGACCGGTCGCACCGCCCGCGCCACCACCGCCATCAGCCCTCAGCACCTCAGACGCCACCTTCGTACAGAATGCATCGGAAATTAACCTCGTCGAGGTCGCCCTCGGTAAAGCCGCCGCGACCAGTGCCGAAAACGCCGGCGTGAAATCCTATGCGGCAGCACAGGTTTCAGATCATACGGCAGCCGAGAACCGCCTCTCCGCCATCGCATCATCCCACGGCGTAACTCTGGCAACCGCCCCGAACGCCGATGATCAGAAAATCATCACTACGATGGCCGCCCTGAAAAACAGCGCCTTCGATCAGGCCTATCTCAGCAGGATGGTCGCAAATCATAAGGCTGCTCTGCCGGTAATGACCTCAGAAGCGTCCACCTCCACAGATATCGACCTGAAGTCTTATGCTGAAGACAACAGCGCGACTGTGCAGAAGCACCTGACGGCGGCAGAAGCTCTCGAGAACCCGGGCCATCATGCCGTCACCCACTCACGCAGGCATAAACGCAAATCCTGATTGCCCCAGGACAACGCAGGACACTGAATGTGGAACAGTGACCGGATTGATCCCCGGTCACACCACAACGCGCCGCCGATAACGCGCATCAGCACGGCACATTGCGGGCACCATGAAAATGGCGATCATAAGAGTTCGTCATGTTATACGATGCCGCGACACAAACTCACTACAGCCAGCAACTCGCTCTGAGAATGCATCGCCAGAACCGCGCCGCACATCCCGTCAGCCTGTTAAATCGTCATTATAATCACGACGAACGAACCGTTCCCGACACAGACGCCGCGACTCCGCGTCAAATAGCCCGCTTCAAAGTGATAATACCCCGATTGTGCAGGGAATAACCGCCGTGTTAACCGCATTACGGGAACCGGCAAACGAGCGCCCAGCTACTGCCGAGGAGTTTCCCACCGGAAGAATCCGGAACCGGAGTATGGTTCATGAAAACAGTCAATAAGATTGCCACTCTTGCGGCGCTCGCTACGCTCGCCGCCTGTGCAGGCACCACACCGCCCCCTCCGCCCCCGCCACCACCGGCCGCTCTGAGCGATACAGACAGCACGTTCATCCAGAAGGCTTCCGAGATTAACCTCGTCGAAGTCGCACTCGGCAAAGTCGCTGCGACCAATGCTAAAAGCGCCGACGTAAAATCCTACGCGGAAACACTGGTTACCGATCACACCGCCGCGCAGGAACGCCTCTCCGGCATCGTCACAAGCCACGGCGTAACCCTGCCGACCGAGCCGGATGCGGATGACCAGAAAGCCATTACCACAATGACGGCTCTGAAAGGCGGCAAGTTCGATCATGCCTATATCGGCAAAATGATCCAGGGCCATAAAGCCGCCCTCACGGTCATGACCGACGAAGACTCCACCTCGGATACTGACCTGAAGTCCTACGCTGAAGACACCGGCACAGCCGTGCAGAAACATCTGACCGCGGCAGAAGCGCTGCAGAAGCCCGGCCATCACGGTTATAAGCACACCCATAAGCACTAAAGCAGTGCATCATCAGGAAACACCATCCGGAACAGATTACACCGGAGTATAAGAACAGCTGAACACCTGGCACATACTATGAAATAAAGATTTCCCGGTCAGATCCCGCGATCTGGCCGGATCATCCCCCCCCCTCCCTCCCCCAGCAGAGACAGACCAGCCCACCGGCAAAACGTAGCCCGAACCTGTTGACCGCCTGTCCGCATACAGATTATCGCCATCTGGCAGCAGCAGCCCGCACCTGGTCAGCAACCTGTTCCCGCTTTTTCATCAGACGGAGACCACCGGAATGGTTGTCAGAATAGACCGTGTCGTGACACGTGGCGGCGACAAAGGACAAACATCGCTCGGGGACGGCAGCCGCATCAGTAAAGCCTCCCGTCATGTCGATGCCATCGGCATGCTCGATGAAGCCAACGCCATCATCGGCCTCCTCCGAGCCCACGTCGCCGGCACAGATGCAGACCTCGCCAGTCGCCTCGCCAGTATTCAGAACCTTCTCTTTGATATGGGCGGAGATCTCTGCCAGCCCGAAGGCAGCAAACACGCAAAGCGCCTCGACATCAGCCTCACAACAGTCATTGAAGAGGAAGTGGAACGCCTGCGGGCCAGCCAGCTACCGCTGACCAGCTTTGTTCTTCCCGGTGGCAGTCTCCCCGCCGCCTGGGCTCACCTTGCACGCACCACCATTCGCCGCACGGAACGCAGCGTTGTCACCCTTTCAGAAGAAACCACCATCAATCCTGCCCTGACACCAATACTTAACAGATTGTCAGATTATTTCTTCGTGCTCAGTCGTCATCTGAATGATAATGGTCGTGAGGACATTGTGTGGGAGCCGGGGAAACCATTTTTCCGGTAAACAACATTACGAAACACTTTGACAGGAAAAGCGTCTTTCGTTTCCTCTCAATATAATCCCGTTCCGGTGGTCTATTTTCATGACCATTCTTGAACTACGCTGATCACCGTGCTATTGAACAAGGCACCATCCGAATGATAGCGCGAAATCCTGATGCTGACCGGCCCCTGAAATCCAGGTCCTGCCCGGAAACTCTGTCAGCCGATGTGCTGGCGTTAGTCAGGATAACGTCCCGTTCCAGTGTGCTTTCATTCCAGTAAAAAGCGGACGTTGAGTAATATTTTTGAAAGAATCGTCGTGAATACCGGATTTCTGAAAACAAAACATCCCCTCGCCACAGACTCCCAGGAAGACCTTCTGGAATCAGGCGCAGAAGAGGCTGCTCTTCGTGCCCTGAACCGCATGGGCTCCCATAAAGCAGGCAAGCCCGTCAGCCGTCCTGTACAGTCCGGTCGGACCTCGGATGACTCCTCACGCCTCACACTCCGCAGCCCGCAGGACACAAATCAGGTCCGCAAGCGCCGCTTCGTGCGGGACGGTGACATTCCCGTTGAGCATCATAATTTTTCCCGCTCACAGCAGCGCACGGCACAGTCCGGCACCATCGAAGCCAATGTTCCGCAGAACAACAGAGCCCTGGAAGCCGAAAGACGCGCCCGCGCCGATGCCGAACGCCACGCTCATGACCTCGAAGTCGCACAGCGTTCGCTGGAAACACGCCTCGGTCACGCGGAAATGCTTCTCACCGAACTGAAGCAAACGCTGGCAACCCGTGATATGGAACTGGCGGACCGCAACACTGAACTGGCCGCCGAACGTGCAAATAATCAGACTGTTCAGCAGGAAATAAAATCTCTGCGGCAGCAGGTAAAAGCACCAGGCACAAAGACCCGCGAAGACACCACGGCAAGAGCCGTAAGCACATCAGCCGGCGAACCACAGCCCGTCAAATGGTGGAAAGACTGATACGTCCCGACAGAGAGCCCCTCTCCCGGCACACCGGCGTCCCCCGTGTCGTCATGGCGCTATCCTGCGCCTGCACGATCGCCGCACTGCTCGTTCCGGATCTTATCGTCGGCTTTCTCGGCCTGCTGAGAAGCACGTTGGAAGCACTGTTTCTGCCGTTCCGTCTGCTGTTTGATCTCGCTGTCTGGATGACGACCGGCGAGTCTATCGGTACGGCTGTCGCCAGCGTTGGCCACGCCTCTGATCAGGCCAGGCACAACCGCGCCCTGCTTCATTGCTATATTCCGACAGTACTCGTCGCCTCAGGATTTCTCCTGTCGCTGATCGCCGTGCCAGACAGACATCCGGCACCGCTTCTGTGGACCAGTCTGGCGCTGCTCATCGTAGCGGCAATCCTGGTCGGCGTCCCCATCGCCGCACTTCTTATTCCTGCGCTTCTCGCTCTGGCGTTTATTCTCTATGCAGCCTGGGCCGCTACGAATCAGGGTGCAGCCGGAAGCAGGTGATTCAGGTTCAGACGATAACCGAGCCAGCTTCCCCATGCCATCCGGTTTTAACCAGCGGTAACCACCCTACCCTGGCGGTTGCCCGGCCAGCATCCGACCGATTTCATCATCAGAAACATCGCGACCGAAATAAGTCTGGTAAAAAACCTTCATCCCGCCCTTCAGATCGTAACCGCCGAAGAGATCGGGCTGCAGCAGCGCCCCGGCCCAACGCAACTGCAATAAAAACTCCGAGCCATAACGATCCCACGGGAATACACCAACAGGATTCGCAAACACTCGCTCTTCCCGCACAGCCCGCAACGCATCCCATCCGGCCGGTGCATTCCCCTGATTCGGGACAGCCACACCACCCTGAATAATGATCACGTCCGGATCCCAGACCTGAATCTGCTCCATCGTGACCGGCCTTTTCACGCCGTGCAGACTACCCGCCGCATTCCGCCCGCCAGCATAACGAATCCACTGATCGATAATCGTTTCGCCGCCATCCACCAGAAGCGGAGACAGGCTCATCACATGCAGAACACGAGGTTTCTTATCCTCACTGACTGATGAAAGACTTTTCTGGAAATATTCCAGATCCGCCTCAAGTCTGGCTTTATACGACGCAGCCCGATCCCGCGCGACCGAATCGTTCAGCACATCTGCCGTCAGCGCCACGGACCGGAGCAGGCCACCCACATCCTGAAATGTCATGTCCAGAACAGGAAACCCGGCTTCCCGGAGCGAACCGGCCCGCGTCAGCCCCGCCGAAACAAAGACAAGATCAACACTATCCGCCAGTAATGCTTCCGCACTGGCAGTGCCCGGCATGACAGCACGCGCTTTCGACAGTTGTGGATTCAGCCGAAACAGCCAGGGCTGGTTCGCCGGACGGTCAACCGTCACCACAATCCGGTCAGCCGCACCGAGCATCGCCAGAACTTCGTTATGCGCAAACCAGAGATCAGCAATCCGTTGCGGATGCGCAGGCACCGCAACCGACGCACCGGTCATGTCCCGCACAATCCGTTTATCAGCCGTCTCATCCGCCCGCGCCAGACCCGATCCGACCACACAGGTCACCAGACCGGAAATGCAAAACAAACGACGACTCAAAAGCATCTGCCGACTGAACCAGTCCCTCACATCACACTCACATTATCTATATTCCTTCGGCTATAGATAATGTGACACAAAGAATTGCAAGGCATGACAACACGAAATTTCCACCTGTTGCTGAATCAACACGGCACAGGATCAGGACAGTAAAGCCGGATGCCCGCTTCAGCCTCAGAGCCTTTTTGGAAAATGCCGGGAATGGCGGAAATCCGCTATTTTCTGATGCTATGCGCGCGCTCAGTGAGGCTGATTTGGCGTCAGATTACGATTTTCCAAAAGAGCTCTCAGTGCTCTACCCTGAAACCCACAAAAGGGCGCAGCCTCTCTGAGGCTGCTTTATTCAGAAACCACACGATGCCAGAATAAATCTTCTGACACCCCCATGAGCGTTATCCCCGTCCACCTGTCGCCCCCGCCTTTACTGCGCCGGAAGCAGGCACACCCTTCGCGTCCGGCAACGGTTTCACATCGCGAATAGTGTAGCGCGTGATCATTTCCTCAACCGCACCCGCAGCCTCCTGCGAGGCCGCAATCGCCACATCACCCCACATCCCGTCAAGCGAATGTGCCGGAATGTCGTGCAACTGCGTCGCAATGCCGACTTCCTTGTCCGCCTTGTCCGTCACGCGCCAGTTGATCTCGATATTCTGCTGCGGATTGTTCCGCGATCCCGCCGGCCCGGCTTTCAGCTTCACAACACCTGTAACGGCGAAATCCGAATCCTGCTGCGACGTCTGAATCGTGTCCTTCATCTCATGAAACGACACCACAAAAGCCTGTGCCAGAGACGTATTCCCATCTCCCGGCGCTCCCGTCACACCCCGAAACCAGATCCGCGCACCCCGATGCTTCAGACTATGCGGATCCTCTTCCATCTGCTCGGCCTGAATACCATTCAGAACATTCACAACCTGCCCGGCACCATAGGCCGAGGCCTCACGCAGTCCGTCCGCATTCAGCGCGTTCCACGCCGCAACCAGAATACCCGGCCCTTCCTGCGTCGCCCGCACCGCCCCCTTCGGCGTCATCACGGTATAAAGCGGAACAATCAGATCCCCGCGACGCTCCGTGTGCAGTTTCAGCCACCAGTCGCCAGGGCGCACAGGCTGCTTAATCGCCGGAACAGACTGCTGAAGCAGCGCCTCAACAATGTCACTCGCCCACAATGCCGAACCACCCGCTCCCAGCGCTTTCTCATCAGGAACAGGAACATCCAGCCGAGACGGCGGAGGATTACCCGCCAGTGTCCTCGCTTCCCTGCCCGGATCACGGAACGGATGCGGCACATCCAGGCAGCCGGACAACAACAAAAGAGAAGAAACCGAAATAAAAGAAGTCAGTGACCACCTCATAAACGAAGTTCCGCTCCATATCCCGCCGCAATCACCGAAATCTGGTGGCCGATCCGCCCACCTCCCGCAAGGGTCCGGCGCCGGTAACTGAAAAAGCGCTGTTCATCAGCCAATGTGTCAAGACCGACAGAAACCGCCCGGCCAGCACCGGCACGAAGCAACCGCCCCACGCAATATCCCGCCAGATCGAACTGAAAATGTTGTTCCCGCACACCGGAAGAGAACCAGGCCCCGGCCTCAGGGTCAGCCGCCAGCGCCGCAGCCCGCATATCACTGCCAACCTCATAACTCGCCCGCGCAATACACGGCCCGACAACCACCACAACATCATCGGGCGTGGCACCCAGAGCCTCCATGGCAGTCAGCGTCGCCTCAAGCACACCACCAACAGCACCACGCCAGCCAGCATGCGCCGCCCCGACAACCCGCCCGTCCCGCGAAGCAAACAGCACCGGCCCGCAATCCGCTGTGATCACCCCAAGTGCCACATCTTCCCGCGTCGTCACCATCGCATCGGCCGGGGAACCTTCGCCCGGCTTCCACGGTTCCGTCACCGTCACAACGTCCGGCCCGTGCACCTGCGTCACGCCGAGCAGACGATCCGTCTCCAGCCCGAACGTCACCGCCACGCGCCGCCGGTTCTCAGCCAGAGCAGTCGGATCATCCCCGGACCGCATCGAACAGTTCAGGCTGGCATAAGGCCCTTCCGAGACCCCACCCAGCCGTGTGAAAAATCCATGCCGCACAAAAGAAAGATCCGCAGCCCGCACCACCGCATCCCGATCAGGACCGCCTGCCGTCATCACCTCGTCTCCTTTTGTCCATAGGGCACCCCGTCCGGAAACCCCGGCGGCGCCACAAGGCCCGGCGCGATACCCGCCGGCGACATCACCGCCAGAGCCTTGAACAGGCGCCCCATCCGCTCCGGCGCAATCAGCCGGTCAAGCGCCGTCCGCACCGTGTTAGCCTGATCCGGCACTGCTGCACAAAGTGCCCGCGCCCGCTCCACAGCCCCGAGCGTCACCAGAAGCTCGCCCTGTTCCACCGGCCCGAAACACAGAGCCCCGGCATCCATCGCCACATGCGCGATCGCTTCAAAGTCGACATGCGCCGTCAGATCCGCCGTCCCCGCTTCCACCAGCGGCGACACAGGCCGACCATCCCGCAATGCCTGCAATGTCTCTCCCGAAGCCGTCACGGCCGTCCCGTAATCAATAAATAACGCCACTCCCGGCTCAGCACACAGCCGCGCCGCCACCTCGCGCACAAACGCACACGCCACCGGACAAATCTCCACAACCTCACCAGGCTCCGCCACCCGCCCGGCAAGTTCCGACGGCTCAACACGATCCGACAGCGCAAACACCCCGTCCTGTACAAACCGTTCCCGCCACTCCGTCTCCTCACCGACAAACTGTCGGATCGGCAAAGCATCGAGAAACTCATTGGCCACCAAAATCATTGGTCCACGTGGCACACTTTCCAGCCCGTCATGCCAGGTTACTGAAACGCCGGATTGACTCAGTGCCGCTTTCTGTGCTGCCCGCAGACGCGGCGAAGTCTCAATAAGATGCACAGACAGAGTGGCGAAAAGATGTGGCGCCACCCGGACGAGCACCCGCACCATGTCCACCATCAGCGTCCCGCGTCCCGGTCCCGCCTCGACGAGCATCAATCCGGCGCCACCCGTACATCCCGCGAGTATTCCCTGCCCGACCACAGCACACCAGGCCCCGAGCAGTTCACCAAAAATCTGTGAAATCTCAGGCGCAGTCACAAAATCTGCGAACGGATCGCGCCCGGCGTAATAAGCCGCATTCGCCCGCGCCATGAACGCGTCCAGCCGCTCAGGCGCCCCGCGTTGCGGCATGGACGCTTCCGCCGATGCAGGCATCCTGCCAGTCAGGGTGCCTCTCCGGGTGACACGGTTCCATCATCCGGCACGCCGGCATATTCCGGCGATCGGAACGCATGCACCATCAGCCCGACACCAGCCAGAATCATCGGAATACTCAGAACCTGCCCCATCGTCACACCAAATGAAAAATATCCCAGAAACGCATCTGGCTCCCGAAAGAATTCACAAAAAATCCGCGCGCAGCCATACCCGGCCAGAAACAACCCCGCCAGAAACCCTGGACGTGCCCGCAGATTTTCCTGCCGTGCTGCAAACAGCAACACGAGAAACAGCAGCAGCCCTTCCATCAGCGCCTCATAAATTTCCGAAGGATGACGTGGCACACCGTCCGAATCCGGAAAAATCATCGCCCAGGGCAGGTCAGGACTGACCGCCCGCCCCCACAACTCACCATTGATAAAATTCGCAATCCGCCCGAAGCATAACCCGATCGGCACACACACTGTCACCCGGTCAGAAAACGCCAGAAAACTAAGTCCATAACGCCGTGCGAACAGAAACAGCGCAATAATCACACCGGTCGCGCCGCCATGGAACGACATCCCGCCTTTCCACACCTGCGGAATAGCCAGTGGATGCGTCAGAAAAAACGACGGCTGATAGAACAGTACATAACCAAGCCGCCCACCGAGCACGACGCCCAGTGTCACCCAGGTCAGAAAATCATCTGCCTGCCGCACCGTCGCCGCGCGTGGAGCCCACATCACAATCCGCTTGAGAAGCTGCGCGCCAAGAATGATCCCGGCGATATAAGCCAGCGCATACCAGCGGATCGCGAGCGGCCCCAGATGGATCAGCACGGGGTCGAACTGCGGAAAAATGAGAACAGGCAGCATAAATGACGTATCCTGAAAACCAGACTGTAAATTCAGAAAAAACATGGTCCCGACGGCACACCGGGCAAATCACCGAAAGAAGACCTCTCATACCGGCCGGCACAAAGGCTGACCGCCAGGAAGAACCCCAGGCTGTCCTGGACCGGGAGGGAGCGTAACTCCCTTCACCCTGACCGGCAGGCAAACAAACCGGATTCCAAAATCCGTGACCTTTGGCGGAGGAGAGGCGGAGCTTCGGGCTTCCGTCCGGTCTCCCTGCGTGTCAGCCTTAATGCGGGTCCACCTCAGAGATAAGGATCGCTTTTACTCAGATAATCCCGGACATAAAGCCCGATGCCATCTTCGAGAGTCACAAACGGCTCCCGATATCCGGCCGTCCGCAGCCGCGACATATCTGCCCGCGTAAAGGACTGATACTGCCCGCGCAGACTCTCAGGCATGTCGATAAACTCAATCCGCTCCGGCACACCAGCCGCCTTGCACACCGCCTGCGCCAGATGACGATAGCTCCGCGCAGCCCCTGTCCCGCAGTTGAACAACCCGTCCACCTGAGGCGTGTCAAAGAACCAGAGCAGCACCTTCACCACATCGCCAACCCAGATGAAATCACGCGCCTGCTCACCGTCGGCGACCTCCGGCCTGTCGGAACGAAACAGCCGCGCAGGAGCACCCGCCTTCACTTCGTCGTATTTGACCTTCACGACCGAAAGCATGTTGCCCTTATGATACTCATTCGGGCCATAAACATTGAAAAATTTCAACCCTGCCCATTGCGGCGGTCGCGCACCTCCGCGCTCCAGCCGCGCCTGTACATGCAGATCGAACACATGTTTTGACCAGCCATACAAATTCAGCGGTTTCAGCGACTTCAGCCGCTTCGGATCGTCTGAAAACAGCTCCGGCCGGTCAGCCGCGCCATAAGTCGCCGCGGAAGACGCATAAATGAACCGCACACCCTGCCGCGCGCACCAGTCCCATAACGCCTCCGACAACACCACATTCGTCGCCCAGACCAGATCGCCATCCCGCGCCGTGGTCGAACTGACCGCCCCCATATGAAACACGGCCTCAACATCCGATGCGCCGTCGAGCAGCGCGTCCAGTTTGTCCGGACTGACAATCCGCACAGGCGGGTGGTGACGGAGATTCAGCCATTTCCCATTGTCGCCCAGCCAGTCGACGATAACCACGTCCAGCCCGCGCACACTCAGAGCGGCCACAAGACACGAACCGATGAAGCCGGCCCCGCCGGTAACAATAATCATGAGACGAGCCTTATAGTCAGGATGCCGCACGATACCAGACAGGAACCGCACCGGAAAACCATCGCACACCGGACCATATCAGACAGAAATGCCGCATCAGCGAGAAACGCAGCTAAAGAGGACCAGCACGGATTGGATTAATCTGCCCTCAATGCTTATAAGTCATGGTGAAGAGAAGAGCCGCCGCATTTGCGGTTCATGAGACCCAGGAGGACCGGGATGACAGACCGACCGCGTCTCTTTGACGATCTCGCCGGTGTCGCCGGCGGAGCCATTTCCGCCCTCACAGGGATGAGAGAAGAGATCAACGCTCTCGTGCGCTCCCGTGTCGATGAAGTTCTCGGTCAGCTTCAGGTTGTCCGCCGCGAAGAATTCGAAGTCGTCCGGGAGCTGGCCGCAAACGCCCGCATGGCCGGCGAAGACGCAGACCAGCGCATCGCCGCTCTCGAAAAACGCATGGATGAGCTTGAAAAACGATCAGTGCACACTCCGGACACGCATACTGCACCCGGCAACGCTGTCGGTTCCGGTTATTCCGATCAGCCCAGTGGCTGGAGCGGCGACAACGACGCAAACCCGAACTGACCGGCACACCAGACAACGCGGCCTGACGGGAGCGTGTTTCGAAAAAGACTGCCACGGCTCCTTGCCGGTCGCGGCGAGGGTTCATAGGCTCAACGGTGTGACGAGTCGGACAGCCCGTCCCTTCACCTGATTCGCAGACAAAACCATCCGCCCGCAGCAGCGGACCGGTTTTATGGCTTGGGAGGCCAGTATGCCTGCTCTGACGATGACCACCTCCACTCCCCACTCCAACCCGCTCGATCTGATGGAACAGATCGTCTGCAGCTACGAATGGGCGTTCGAACGCCGCAATTCCGCGGAGATGGCAGCAGAAGCCCCCGGTAAATGGTGCGATTACGGCCTGTTTTTCTCCTGGTCGGCCGAACTTTCCGCCATGCATTTCACCTGCGCTTTCGACCTCAAGGTTCCCGAACAGCAACGTAAAGCCCTCTTCGAACTTATCGCTCTGGCCAATGAACGCCTCTGGATCGGACATTTCTCGATCGATCTGGAATGCGGCATGCCCATGTTCCGCCACGCAATTCTCCTGCGCGGCGCCCCTGGCGCTTCCATGGAGAGCCTTGAAGACATGATCGACATCGCCATCAGTGAGTGCGAACGCTTCTATCCAGCCTTCCAGTTCGTCCTCTGGGGCGGTAAGGCCCCGCAGGAAGCCATCGACGCCGCCATGCTCGACTGCGTCGGCGAGGCCTGATGGTGTCTCACCTGCCTCCCCTTCTTCTGATCGGATGCGGCCAGATGGGGGGAGCCCTTTTCCGGGCCTGGGAGAAAAACGGCCTCGCGCCGTCCGTCATCATCGACCGGCACAGGGAAACCGTGGCCACACCACACTCCCTCGCCCGGTCGATTGATGACATCCCGAACAAATTCTCGCCGGACGCCATCGTTTTGGCCGTAAAGCCGCAGAAAGCGATCGGGACGATCGCGGAACTTACAGCAAAGCGCCCTGATCTTCTCGCCAACAGCCCGGTTATCATCTCCGTGATGGCCGGCTGCACCACGCAGTCCCTGGCAAGCACTTTCGCTGATTCACCAGCCGGATTATCCCCGGCCATCGTCCGGACAATGCCCAACACGCCTTCGGCAGTCGGTCGCGGTATGACCGGCCTGTTCGCCGGTACCGGCGTCAGCGCTGAGCAGAAAGCACTGTGTGACACCCTTCTCGGCGCTGTCGGCGCGACAGTATGGCTGGACGAAGAAGACCAGATCAATGCCCTCACTGCCATCTCCGGCAGTGGGCCGGCCTATGTTTTCCTGCTCGCCGAGTTCCTTGAGCAAGCCGCCATCGAGCAAGGTCTTCCGCAGGATATCGCACGTCTTCTGGCCCGGAAGACCATCACCGGCGCCGGAGAACTTCTTGATCAGATGCCCGAAGATGCCGCACAACTGCGCCGGAACGTAACCAGCCCGGGAGGCACGACCGCCGAAGCCATCAGTATTCTCAACGCGCCGGACAACTGGCCTTCATCAATCCCGGAGGCCGTAGCCGCTGCCGCCCGCCGCGCACGTGAACTTGCCGCCTGATTTTTTCGCCGCCAGTCCGGTCCCCACTCTCCAGACCATGAGCCCATTGCAAATGGAAGACGACGACCAGTTTGATACAACCCTGCTCGCTTCAGCAATGTCGCTTGCAGCCAGCAAAGGATGGAGACATATCTCCATGCCAGAGATAGCGCGCAACGCGGGGCTTGATATCGGCGAAGTACGCACGCGTTATCCGTTCAAAACTTCAGTTCTGCTACTGCTCGGTCGCCTCGCCGACCGCTCCGCGCTTGTCGATGATGGCAGCCTCTCAACGCCGCGCGAAGCCCTCTTCGATCTGCTGATGCGGCGCTTCGATGTCTTCCAGCAATATCGCGAAGGCGTCCTCGCCGTGCTCCGCGGGCTACCCTTCGATCCCGCTCTCGCCATCGTGCTTGGTGTCGCCACAATGGATAGCATGAGCTGGATTGCCGGTGCCGCAGGGATCGAAACCAGCGGCCTCCAGGGCGCCCTCCGCATACAGGGCGTCACCGCACTGTGGACGCATACGCTGCGCGCCTGGGAGAAAGACGACAGCGAGGATCTGGGGACCACCATGGCCGCCCTGGAGCAGGGCCTCGACCGGGCAGAGCGTATGGGTCTCTTCCCCGCAGCAAATCCGCCCGCCCTTCCCACAGAAGAGCCTGTTACAGACAACCTGCCAGAAAACGATGGGCTCGATACAAGTTTTGTGGAGTAAACAAACGACGCATCTTTACGCATCGTTCGGGTCGCACTACAAAGTCACAGCGACGCAGGCGACTGCATTTTGGGGTGTAGCCAAGCGGTAAGGCAGCGGATTTTGATTCCGCCATGCGGAGGTTCGATCCCTCCCACCCCAGCCAGCACAGCAGGAACAAAAGTTCCTGCCGCCAGCTTCAGAAAAATCGCCTCAGACAGCTTTCTTCAGGTTCGGACTCGCCTTGAAACGAACTGTCTTGCCAGCTTTTACCTTGACCGGATCACCTGTCCGCGGATTCAAAGCCTTGCGAGCCTTCGTCTTCTTGACGGTGAATGTGCCGAAAGACGGCAGGGTGAAGCCACCTTCTTTCTTCATTTCCTTAACGATTGCATCCATAAGGTCAGCCGCAGCCTTGTTCGCAGCGACACCTGTGCAGTTGATCGAATCCTGAATTACCGCGGCAATAAAAGCTTTACTCATAAACCCACCCATTCTTTCTTAAGACACATCGGGACCAGCCACCCCAAACCTTCATACAGTCTAAAGCGACTTGACCAATCGCGCGGCTTTTAACGTGACATACTAAATGAAACCAGAAAAAAGTTACTCTGCAAACTCGCTTCTGATGAATATATGCGAAAAAATCTCAACATGAGGTAAAACGGACACGCTTCTTTCCCGCAACAACCCACAGACTTCCCCTCAGAAAGTGGTGCGATAAATTCATGCCTGAACAGGTCTGCCTCTTTGCCGCCTATACCCCGGACGGCCGCCTCCCTCCTCATACCGTTTATTATTTGTCCGAACTGACCTCCTGTGGCTTCAGCGTGCATGTTGCTCTCTCGGGTGCGGAACAGATCAGCGACGAAACAGAACAGCTTTGTCATGACATTGGTATTATTCTCTGGCCACGCCCTAATATCGGGCATGATTTCGCTTCGTGGCAACATCTTCTTCTGAACGGCTGCATCGGCACCGCCAGCCGTGTTCTTCTCGCCAATGACAGCGTCTTTGGCCCCCTGACACCCCTGAAACCAATTTTCCGGAGAATGCAGTCCTCAGGCGCGGATGTCTGGGGCATGGTACAAACCCGCGCCATCACGCCACACCTGCAATCCTGGTTTGTCTGTTTCGAACACAACAGTATTTCCACCCCACCGGTCCAGCGAACTCTCCACCAGAACTTTACTGATATGACGCGCGAAGAACTGATCTGGCACGCGGAGCTCGGCCTGGCCATCGCCTGCCGCGCCGGTGGACTCGCCACCAAGGCCCTCTGGAGCGACAGAAAAGCCAGAACCGGCGCATTCCTGGCAACCAATCCCATGCATTCTCACTGGCGTCAGCTCGCCGGAACAGGAACAGTCCCTTTTATCAAAACTGAACTTCTCAGAGACAATCCATTCCACCTGAAAACAACGTCAGACTGGAAGCAGCTCGTAAGACCATCCTCCGGTTTCAAACCGGAATGGATCGATGATTACCTCAGAACCAATCCGCCCCGGATAAAAACCACTCCATCCAATCTGAAAGGCCGGCTCCTTTATAATCTCATCGACCAGTTCACAGGCAGGAAGAAGAGAGCGCTTCCGTCCGGCGTGCTGCAGCAACCCGACGGTCAGCCATCACCTCAAAAGCTTTTCTGATTCTCTTAATGCAGGCTGACTTATAAGGAAAAATATCTGCCGGATCACGGTCATGCACAATCATGCCCGTCTCTATTTCAAATACAACCAGAGTGCCATCGGCCAGAATACCGAAATCGAGTCCAAAATAATCAAGCCCCACAGCTCTGGCCACGCCAGATAACGCCAGCCCCACAGATTCAGGAAAATAACCCGCCATATCCTGCATGAACCGCGCTTCTTCAGCGCGTCGTTCCGGATAATCCTCCATCTTCGCATTATAATACCAGATGGCCCAGTCATCATGAATCGCAAGATGGACAGGATACGCAACCCCATCAACAAAGACGATCCGATACTTTCTGTACAAACCGTCATCACTGACGTAATCCACAAACCGGGTTACATAATATGTGCCATCCGCACCTGCTGCTTTCACATAGCCCTCAAGCTCTGCCCGGTCCGAAATACGGCGCAATCCCAGTCCCGCATGCGACGTAACAGGCCGGATCAGCACCGGAAAGGACGGAATGTCCGCAAACGGCTCTCGCGCAACCACACAGGCCGGAGTCAGAACGCCTGGGATACCCGCCAGAAGCTTTGGCGCGCCCGAACGGGCAACACGGCTAATACAGCCACCACCGTTGAGCACCGGCACACCGCTCGCCGCCGCAACATCCTCTGCCTGCGCGATAGCCACCTTCTGGCGCTCATCTTCAGCAATCGCGATGAACACGACATCAGGACACAACTCCCTGACTGTCCTGACCAGCATATCCCGGGCAGACGCATGGCCTGAGACCCAGACCGTATCAATCTCCGTGTGATCATCAAAAAGCATCGCAACCGGTGCATTCGCCTGAAACGACCCGGGCGCATTCAGAACAACCAGCCGCCGCAACCGCTCCGACGTTCCTTTTGCCGAACGCTGAACCGGGTCCAGAACCATGGCAGCATCCAGATGGCGCAACGCCGCAGGCTCATCACCGCAAACCTGGCAGACTTCCCACAACAGATAATGCTGCACAGCCTGCTCGGCAGGACTACCCGCTTCCTGCAACCGGCGTTCGAGTATCAGACGCACAAGAAGCGGATTTTCGGCAATATCGGTAAAATCAAGCATGTACCGAGTTTATTCGACGAAATTCTAACCCTGCGTAAACAGATACCGGAACAGAGCTTTGCCAATATTCCTCCTGTTTAAAACCTGCTCAGGAGAACTCACATTTTCGGACGAACAACAGACTCCAGAAATGTCATCAATTCCACAGCCTGCCCTTCAAAAGTCGGTAAACCCGATTTCAGCGGATTGTTGTAATCATCAAACCGCTCTTTCTGGGCCAGAACTCCCTCTACAGCCGATCGCAACGATTCAGGCCGCCCGTCGAGCGGAATCAGTGTCCCGTTCACGCCATCAACAATATCTTCAGCCTGCCCACCCGGTGATGTCGAAATCACCCAGACATCCCGCGCCAGAGCCTCCCGAACCGTCAGCCCGTAACTCTCCATCCACTGAGACGGAAACAAAAGTACATCAATCTGCTCGTAAAACGCATCCATCGTATCCTGGCTGTAAGCAGGAAGCACCTTAACGCTACCCTGAACTTTCCAGTCATCGGCATGAATCGAAGAGAAACCGAGATTGAGCTTGTTATCAATCAGAACAAGCTCCCAGTCTCCCTGATCAAGCGCCTCAAATGCCTTACGGATCAGCGGGTAGCCTTTTACCGCCTCAGCGCCGCCGACATACCCAAAACGCAGCGGCATCCCCGATTTGCGAGGCGTCCGCTTCGTCTTTGGCCATGCAAATCCGTTCCGGTTGACTTTGATCCGGTCGGCCGCAATGCCATTTTCCATATATAGCGCCCGGTGCGACTGACTCGGCGTCAGCAGAAGCGTCGCCGATTTTAGTGACGCATTCATCATATCAGCCCGCAATCCCAGGTGTCGTGCTTCGGGCACACACATCGCGCAGACCTTCAGGTCAATATGACGCTGAAAACAATACCGACCATCCTGCCGCACCATGAACTGCCGCTCACACAGCCACCAGGCATCGTGAAGCGTAATCACATACGGAATACGGCGCTCAAGGCAAAGCTGAGTCAGCCCCAGCCCCAGTCCCTGTACCGAATGAAAATGTACCACATCCGGACGAAACGCATCCAGCCAGGCAGAAAACTGCGCGCTGCATCTCGGATTATCGAGACCAGCTACCCGATCGATATGAATTGACAGCGGCGTCGCAACAACAGGTGCACCGTCCTCCTCATAACGAATGGAAGACGCATGACGCCCATCCAGAAAAGGAGCAGACGTGAACACCGCCAGATCCATGCCCCGACCAGAAAGCTGCCGTACCATTTCCTCAGCAATGAGGGTCGCCCCCCCGAATGACCGTGGCGCGAAATAAATATTCGCACTCATCACCCGCAATGGCCGCTCTTCCGGCAAGTCCGCAACAGGCTCAGGAAAACAGAGCGCAACCTGCTCTCGCGCCACGTCTTCCGGACGATAACGCTTCAGAACATCTTCCCGCGCCTGACGACCAAGACGCGCCCGCAACGCCGGATCACGACACAAATCCAGCACAGCATCCCGCCATGCATCCGTCCCTTCAGCCAGCAATCCGTTTTCACCATTTCGAACAACATGCGTGAACGCATCACGGGGTGAACACACCGCCGGCACGTCAAGCACAGCGGCTTCAAGAAACTTGATGTTGCTTTTGGCATCGTTGAACAGCGTAGGCTCAAGCGGCGCGATCGTCAGATCAGCCCGGGCAAGCAAAGCCATGTAAGCCGGATAATCCCGTCCCTGAAGCTGCTGCACACGACTACCAAATCGTCTGAATTCATCCGGCAGCGTCAGCTCCCCGATGACCTGAAGACTCAATCGTGGCTCAGCCTCCATCGCCGCCACCAGGCCATCGGCGCAGCACCGGAAATCAGCATCATGCGTCCGTGTTCCAGAACCATAAACAATCAGGAACGATTCCCTGACGTCATCAGGCGACCGCTCGATCCGCAATGCATCCGCCAGGGCAATCGTCTGCCTGTCCAGTGCATTCTCAATGACATGAACATCCTCGATCCCCGCGCGCCTCATGGCCTCACCCAGGGCCCGCGTTGAAGCAATTCCCCGCCCGCAGCTTTGCAGACTGTCCAGAAAAAGCCCGACACCAAACAAAAGCTCGCGCTGTTCACTGTCGGATAAGGTGGCCAGATTGCCATTCTGTCGATACTCAGCTGCATCAAAGATCAGATCATCGACCTCCCAGTGAGATAGCAGGCCAAGGCGCCTGACCTCCCGGAAAAGGCTTTTGACCGACGGGAAAGCTGGCACCCGGTAGAAAATGACCTCGGTGCAGGTCTGCAATGCCGTGAGGGATGCCTCCACGTCACGCCAGTCCGTCACGTCAACCTGCCAGTTCAGGAGCTCAAGCTCTTCCTTCCGCTGCCAGACCCGGTATTTGGCGCATTGTGGTAAAGTCAGTTCGGCAACGATCAGAATCCGGGGCCGAAGATCCCGCAGCCTGGCTGAGGGCACATTCACCATATAAGGCGCGTCGACATCGCCGGTCTCTGCGGGACTCGTATTTTTCGTGGGAACAACTGCCTTCCTGATTGCCAGCCGATGTTCCAGGCGTGCCCATACCCGTGACTTCACCCGGCGGTACAGAACGCCAACACCTTCAGTCTCAGCCACCTCCGCTGCGCGACGGGTGACCTTCCGAAGCGACTGCCCGGATGGGGTCATCCCCTGACACAGGAGCCACCCGGTTCTGATGACACGACTGAGACGAGCCGTCCGGGAGCTGTTCCATCCCAGAAGCATATGTCGGTTATGAGCCGCTTCAGTCGCAAGTCCATCAGCACGCATACTGTGAATGACAGCACTTGAGCGGTAACCCGCCAACAAAGACTCCGCTTCCTCAAGACGCGCTTCCAGCTCATCACGTGAAATATTGTCGGTCACTGTCAGGCCTTCAGTTTTCTGCTACCACTCTCTTTACCGTGGCTCTTCTGTGCACAGCAATTAACATGTAGTGCAAACCACGCGAACCAGCCCGAAGAGCAAAAAAAAACCGGGCCAGATGGCCCGGTTTTCTCTTGAAGATCCTGATTCTTACCAGATCTGGAAATCGGAAGCATTAAGACTTGCAACGTTCTGGAATGTGATCTGGCTGTTGTCAGACAGCTTGATCGTGGTGCTGCCATCCGTCGTCGTCTGGCTGGCCAGCGCCTTAGTAAGATCACTCTGCGAATAACCCAGAAGGCCAACGAAGTTGCCCGCTGCCGAACCGAAGTCAGTGATGGTGTAGTTCGCTCCGGCAATCCCGTCACGAAACGCGAAGGTGTTCGCAGCGCCCGAACCACCGGTCATGGTCGCATCACCAACGCCAGCCACCAGCGTATCGGAAGCTGTACCACCGATAAACGTCTGTGAGCCTGACGTTCCGACGTTATTACCGAACACGTGAACACCGGCCGCCGAGCTGGCGCCGTTCAGCGTCTCACTACCCGAACCCGCAACGAAAAGATTTTCGCCGCTGCCACTGATCACCGCATTCAGACCGCCAGCACCAAAGATTGTGCTCTGAGCTGCTGTAATGGTCGAGTTGCCCGTGCCACCGATAAAGGTCAGTGATCCGTCAACACTTACTGTTGCATTATCGGAGCTGGAAACTACAGCATCGCCACTGGCGGAAATGGTATCGGACGAACCACCATAAACGGACGAAGCGCCGCCATTGAGCGAGATTTTGTCGCTATCGCCACCAATAACTGTCGAACTGCCGCCAACCGTGATCTGGTTATTACCCGTCGCAGATGCGTCATTAACGAACGCAGACTGACCCAGAGAAACAAACGAGCTACCACCAGCCAGTGTAACATGCTGACCTGCGTTGCAATCACCGCCGATGATCGTGTCGTTGCCGTTCGAATGCACATAATTCGTGCCAGTCGAAATCTCGATCAGGTTATTACCCGTCCCGGCACTGATTGTGTTCTGCCCGGAACCAGCAATAATCGTATCATTTCCGCTGCCGGTCGTGATGTTCCAGTTGCCGGAGCCCGAAAGCAGATCGCCGACAAAGGAATTGTCACCAGTTGCCACAACGAATGCACCAGCACCAGTTCCGGCCTGAAACTGAACGCCACCGGTCGTGCCACCTTCAACGCTTACAAACGAGGAGGTCACGCCGCTCGCATTGATCATCACATGAGAGCTCGGCACCAGACCAGCCGTTGGCGAACCGCCAAAGACGATCGCACCGACATTCCCGGAAACCTGATAAGAGCCACCAGCCGTAATAACGCCGTAGCCGGAGTTATTCGAGGCAAAGTTCGTCGTGCCGGTCGTCAGATCACGCCCGTCAATCGTCCCCGCATCGACTTCACCAGCAAGAGTGCTGCTGAACTTTGTCAGCAGAGTTCCGAGGTCCCCTGTCGCAGCGCCATCAACTGTTACGTTAACAGACGCTCCTGCAGACGCACCCTGAACGGTAATTAATGCCATTCTTCAGTTCCTTCTCTGCGCCCACTTGCGATTCAGTTTCCAGAAACCACGCAGGCAGCATTCAGTTCACTATCATTGTAGATAAAGGATAACAGTCAGGCAACTAAAAAGCTGGGACCTGATCGAAAAAAAAACGTTACAAACCTATGACATAAGAGGCTGTTTTCCATCTTCTTGTGACCACTCCTGCCTTCCGGTAACCTCTTATCGGCCTCCCTTTACCCGGACATAAGCATTTACTCTGTACCTTAAAATCGACTTAACGATCGATACCATCTGGATAACCGAATGCCTGCGACCATTGCTGCGGATCATATTTTCTTTCTTCTTGCCGACGCTCGTCTCGGTCCACTATTCGCGCCTCCGGCTATTATTGATACTGATCTGTGCCAGTACATGCACCTGCCATTGCTGTCTGTGCTTCTTACTGCACTACGCTCCTCAGACGCCGTATTCATCGATTCTTCACCATCAGTGACGACTTACGCTGAACAGATTGTAACAGCCCGGGACCTTGGCACGCGCATCCGGAAACTGACAACAGGACAACGAAACAGCCTGTCACCGACATGCGGCCCTATTGGATTCGTTCACTGCGATCTGACCTCCACACGGCCCCGGGACTGGCTCGCAACTCTCGACAACCTCGGGCCAAAGCTTGCCCCCGACGTGATCTTTGCCCTCCACGGCACGGAGACCGAAGCCGGCGGTGGGGTGTGGAACACGCTCACCGCTTCTTCACCGCATTACCTGTTTCCCCATGGCGCGGGCCTGGGTCTGATCGCTCCGGGCCACGTTCCCGACCCACTCGCTCCCCTCATGGGTACAGATATGGAGAAGCTGGACCCGACAGCCCAGGCCCGACTTCATACCCGATTCTCCTTTTTTGGAACGCACTGGAGCAACAACGCCCGGATTCAGGTCGATCATATCCGGCGCGAAGAACAGAAAACTGCCGAACGGCAGGCGCGTCTTGTTCTCTCAGAAACCAGATTTGCACTCGCGGCACAGAAAGAAGAAGCGGATGCCCGACTTACAGCGGAACAGTCCCTGATCAGCCACGAATCCCTACGCGCCGCCCGGGCAGAACAGCAACATCAGAGCGCCGTAGCCGCGCGTGATACTGCTCAGCAGCAACTTGCCGAGGTACGCTCTTATATCAGTGCCATAAAAAACTGGACCGGGCAGTTCACTGAACACATCAATACAAAAAACGCAGAAATCGCACGTCTGAAGACAAAACTGGCCGGGCACGAAGAAGGTCTCGACGCGCTCCGACACCTGCTTGAAACACGCCCCTCTCTTCCCCGTCGCCTTGCCCGGGCCGTGAGACGACAGCACTTCGTTCCCTCAGTTCCCAAAACTCCGGGAGCACCCGAGATGCTGCATCTCCCGCCCCCGCCCGAACCTCCGGCTCTTTGCGTCAACAACGATATTCAGGCGCCGGACGCGTTGCCGCTGCCCGTCACCACAGAGGCCATTTCCTGGCCGCCACATCCTCTGACCACACCGGATAGCGCTATCCTGCGCAACGTCCTGTTCGTCAGCGGCGAGCCCACAACACCGGGCTCGCTTTACCGCTGTACACGCAATGCCGCTGCCTGCACCGCCGCAGGCCATAATACGCGTGTCCGCCCCTGCGGTATCATCAGTCCGGAAGATGTTTTCTGGGCCGATATCATTATCCTCTGGCGCGTCGAATTTTCTGGCCATGTTGCAACCATCATTCGCCTGACCCGGGAAAAAGGGGGCATTGTCATCTTCGACGTCGATGATCTTGTTTTCCTCCCTATGCTGGCCAGCATCTCCATTATCGATGGCATCCGCACAGCCGGCGGCAACACAGAAGCCGGAATCCACAACACCTTCACGAAAATGCAGGCCACTCTCGACCGTGCGGACGCCTCATTCGGCACAACAGCGGAACTCACCACCCATCTGCGTCGTCTGAGCCCGGTAGCCTTTACGCTGCCCAATATTTTTGACGCCGCAACCCTGCGCCGTAGCCGCCTCGCTGCCCGAATCCGCAAGGCCGAAGGAACCCACGGCCTCATTCGCATCGGTTATGCATCCGGCACCCGAACCCACCAGCGCGATTTCGCAGTCGTGGCAGACGTTCTCGCTGAACTCATGCAAACCTACACCAGTCTGCGACTGGTTCTGTTCCGCGAATCAGACAACCAGCGCTCCGTCTTGCTGATGGAAGAATTTCCATCGCTCGCCCCGTTCGCAGACCAGATCGAATGGCGGGATCTGGTGCCTCTCGACGCCCTGCCAGATGAATACGCCCGCTTTGATATCAATATCGCGCCCCTTGAAGTCGGAAACCCATTCTGCGAGGCGAAAAGCGAAATCAAGTTTTTCGAACCGGCACTGACCAGCGTCCCTTCGGTCGTTTCGCCCACATCACCATTCCGCGCCTGCATCATAAACGGTGTGACAGGTTTTCTCGCTGAAACACAGGATGAGTGGAGAACCGCCCTCACCCGCCTCATTGAAAGCCCGGATCTCCGCACTCGAATCGCACGTAACGCCGCCAGTCACGTCCTCTGGAATTTCGGACCGGAACGCCAGGCCATGCTGTTCGACGCGATCATCATGTCGTTTGGCAACGAAGCTGCCACCGCCCGCGCCACCGAGACGATTCTTGCACGCGGCGGCTTCCTCGCTCGCAATGTCCCGGAGGTACCCGACAGTACCGTCCTGTTCGAGCACGACGCACTTCTTGCGTCAGCTGATGTCACGGTCGTCATCACATCCCACAACTACGCCGGGCTGATCGTCGAAGCCCTCGAATCCGTCCGCGCCCAGACAATGAAGACACTCGATCTCGTCGTAGTCGATGATGCCTCGACCGATGACTCGCCAGACATCATTGTTGACTGGGCCCGCCAACACACTGACCGCTTTAACCGACTTCTCGTTCTCGCACCGAAGCGGAATACAGGACTCGGAGGGGCGCGCAATATCGCCGTCTCGGCCAGCGAAACACCTTATTATCTGTCACTGGATGCCGATAATCGACTCCTGCCAAACGCCTGCGAGGCTCTTCTGAGCGCTTGTGACAGCCTCACTGCATATGCTTATCCATTGATCCGCACATTCGATGGAAAATCCGCTCCCGGACTCATGGGCGATTTCCCGTTCCGTCCGCTTCGGTTGCAAAACGCAAATATGATCGACGCTATGGCCTTTGTCGCGAAATGGGCCTGGTCAGCCGTCGGCGGCTATTATGTAAAGCGTGATGCCATGGGCTGGGAGGATTACGATCTCTGGTGCAGTTTCACGGAAATGGGGCTGAAAGGCACACATCTGCCCGAGATCGTCGCCGAATATCGTATCCATGAGAATTCAATGACCAACAACGTTACCGAAGAACTGGCCCATAAGGCGCGCGTCGTGGATTTCATCCTCAGTCGCCATTCCTGGCTGGATATCCATCGTGAAGCCAGAAAGCGCGACTGACCGGCATCATGACCATTCGTGATTTTCTACAAAATCACCCTTTTTTCCGTCGCGCCTGCAACCGCACAATCGACCGCTGCACCGAGAGCCGCTCACCCACGTCCAGACTACGATACAGCTTCAGCAGATCGATCTCATCAATCGTCAGCTCAACTGCCGTGTCCTGAGACGCCATCCCGTTGAGAAACACCTCAACAGGAACATTGAACAGCTCAGACAACCGCGGCAAATATTCCCGCACCCGGCCATCACGATCCGTCTCCCAGTGCGCAATCGCACTGCGCGAAAGTCCTACAGCCTGCGCCAGCTCTGCCTGCGTCATCCCTTCATACTGACGCAGCGCCCGGATGCGCTGCCCGAGAGTCTCATGACTCCCCATCCTGCTTTCAAGAGCAGAAGGCGCTTTCGCCATAATCCACACATCCTGCCAAGGTCCGCCGGGAAACCGGCTAACCGCCCATCCGGTAACAGAGACCGGCTGCATGCGGCCTGCCTCGTCTCCCTAACGTCACGCGTAAGATGCAGTTTCCGGGCAGGAACATACCAGATTCCGGTCCCCGTAAGCGTTATCAATCCGGCCCACCGGCGGCCAGTATTTCACATCCGGCGCCACACCCGGCGGGAAACATCCCTCCGCACGCGGATAAGACCGCTCCCACTCCGCCACAGCCAGATCCCGCGCCGTATGCGGCGCATGACGCAGCGCCGAGGCCTCCGCCGTCACTGTCCCACTCTCGATCTGCCGGATTTCCTCACGAATCGCCAGCATCGCATCACAGAACCGGTCCAGTTCCCGTTTTCCTTCGGACTCGGTCGGCTCAATCATGAACGTGCCCGCTACAGGAAAACTCACCGTCGGCGCATGGAACCCGAAATCCACCAGGCGCTTGGCGATGTCATCCACCGTCACACCCGTCGCATCCTTAATCGGCCGCAGATCGACGATGCACTCATGTGCTACACGTCCCTTTCCGCCACGATAAAGGATCGGATACGCCCCCTCCAGACGCGAGACAATGTAGTTCGAGTTGAGGATCGCCATCGTGGTCGCCCGCGCCAGCCCCTCATCACCCATCAGGCGGATATAAGCCCAGGAAATCGGCAGAATCGACGCCGACCCAAATGGCGCTGCTGAAACCGCAGCCACCCCACCCTGCTCCGGCCGCCCTGGCAGGAACGGCGCCAGATGACCACGCACGCCGATCGGCCCCATGCCCGGTCCGCCACCGCCATGTGGAATGCAGAACGTCTTGTGCAGATTGAAGTGACTCACATCCGCGCCATACTTCCCCGGACGCGAAATCCCGACCTGCGCGTTCATGTTCGCACCGTCCAGATAAACCTGCCCACCCGCCTCATGCACCAGCGAACAGATCTCGCGAACTGCCTCCTCAAACACACCATGGGTCGATGGATAGGTGATCATGATCGCCGCCAGCGTGTCCGCATGCACAGCAATCTTCGCCTTCAGGTCGTCAATATCCACGTTACCGCTCGCATCGCAGCGTACAACGACAACCTTCATCCCGACCATCTGTGCCGAAGCCGGGTTCGTCCCGTGCGCCGAAGCCGGAATCAGACACACATCACGTTGCCCTTGCCCCCGTGCCCGCTGATATCCGCGAATGGCCAGCAATCCCGCATACTCACCCTGTGCGCCTGAATTGGGCTGCAATGACACCGCGTCATAACCGCTGATCGCACACAGCCAGGATTCCAGATCGCGGAACAGCTCCGCATATCCTTCCGTCTGATCTGCCGGCGCAAACGGATGCAGATCGCAGAACCCCGCCCAGGTGATCGGCACCATCTCCACGGTCGCATTCAGCTTCATCGTGCAGGAACCAAGCGGAATCATCGACCGGTCCAGCGCCAGATCTTTGTCAGACAGGCGCCGCAGATACCGAAGCATATCCGTCTCGGAACGATGCGCGCTGAACACATCCTGTTTCAGAAAAGCACCCTCACGATGCAGTCCCGCCGGAACCACTGCGGCAAGTCCGGCCTCACCCTTCACAAGCGCTGCCAGTTCCTCAGACGAACAGGCCGGATCAAAACACCGCCACACCGCTTCAACCACAGCAGGCGTCGTCGTCTCATCCAGACTGATTCCAATCGCACCCGCGCCGAGCTGACGGAAATTCATTCCCGCCGCCACGCCCCGCGCATGCACATGCGCGGCCACATCAGCCGAAACCTGAACAGTTATCGTATCGAACACACAGTCCGACACTACCGTCACGCCCAGCTTCCGAAGCCCGGACCCCAGCGCTGCTGTCAGCCCGGCTACTCTTGCCGCGATCGCCGTCAGCCCTTCCGGACCGTGATACACCGCATACATGCTGGCAATGACTGCCAGCAGAACCTGCGCTGTGCAGATATTCGACGTCGCCTTCTCCCGACGAATGTGCTGCTCGCGCGTCTGCAACGCCAGCCGGTAAGCTGGCTGCCCGGCACTGTCCACTGACACACCCACCAGACGCCCCGGCATACTCCGCTTATACGCATCCCGCACCGCCATATAAGCCGCATGTGGACCGCCAAAACCCATCGGCACGCCAAAACGCTGCATGGAGCCAATGGCAATATCCGCACCGAGCGACCCCGGTGACGCCAGCACCACAAGCGCCAGCGGATCGGCCGCCATCACCGCAATCGCTCCTGCCACATGCAACGCCTCAATCGCCGCCCGCGGATCACGGATCTCCCCCGAACTGCCCGGATAAGAAAACAGCGCACCAAACACCGATGCTGCATCGAGATCCTTCGCCGGATCACCAACAACAATCTCAATCCCAACCGGCTCGGCCCGCGTTCTCAGCACCGCCAGCGTCTGCGGGTGCGTGTCCGTATCCACAAAAAACACATCCGACCGGCTTTTCGACGCCCGCTTCGCCAGCGCCATCGCTTCAGCCGCCGCCGTTGCCTCATCCAGAAGCGACGCATTGGCGATATCCAGCCCCGTCAACTCAGTCACCAGTGTCTGAAAATTCAGCAGCGCCTCAAGCCGGCCCTGACTGATTTCCGGCTGATACGGTGTATAAGCCGTGTACCACGCAGGGTTTTCCAGAACATTGCGCTGAATCACTCCCGGCAGAATCGTGCCGTAATAGCCCTGCCCGATCAGCGAGGTCATGACCTTATTCCGGTCTGCCATCGCCTTCAGCCGCGCCAGAACCTCAACCTCGGACCAGCCAGGTCCAATCCCCACCGGTGTCTCCGAACGGATTGAAGACGGCACCGTCTCATCCAGCAGCGCCCCCTCGCTCTCAAGCCCAAGCGCCTCCAGCATGGCGACAATCTCCGCCTCACGCGGACCAATATGGCGGGAAGAAAAAGCCTGAGCAGGAGTCTGCAGGCCGGACCAGTGTGTCTGGGCAGTCACGATCTTTCCCCGTAGAGACAAAGAAGTTTCAGAACCGAAAGCAACTGGAAAACAGATCAGGAAATCAGCGCGTGATAAGCGGCATCATCCATCAGCTCGCCAAGTTGTGCCGTATCCGTCAGCTTCATTTTCAACATCCAGCCCTCTCCCTCAGGATCATTGCTGATCAGCTCAGGATTATTCGCGAGATTCGGATTCCCTTCCGTCACAACACCACTGACCGGCGCATAAACGTCAGATGCCGCCTTCACCGATTCAACAACAGCCACCGAATCCCCTTGCGTCACTTCCGGCGCGGATGTGTTCAGCTCAAAGAACACAATCTCACCCAGTTCTTCCGCCGCGTGCTTCGTGATCCCGACCGTTGCAACATCACCCTCGACACGCAACCACTCATGCTCTTTCGTAAAATAAAGCGTCATTTTTCTCTTCCCGTTCCGGACCCGCAGGCCATCCACCCGAAAAACCATATCGTCCGCACCCGCGCGCCGGGGCGCTGAACGCCATCCCGATCAGCGTTTAAAACGCGCCTGCACAAACGGCATTACCGCCACAGTTACTGGCACCCGCTTCCCTCGCAGTTCCGCAAAAATCTTAGTCCCTACCGGCGCATAAGCCGTTTCAACATATCCCATCGAAACCGGCGCCTTCGCCTGCGGACCAAACGCGCCGGACGTTACCACACCAATCTGCGTGCCACCTTCAGACTGCGCAAACAGCGGTGCCCCATGCCGAACCGGCGCACGCCCTTCCGGCACCAGGCCAACCCGCCGCCGCGACGCACCATTCTCAAATTGCGCCAGCACGACATCGCTGCCCGGAAAACCACCCTCACGCGCGCCGCCTCTGCGCCGCACTTTCTGCACAGCCCATTCCAGCGCACCCTCAACAGGCGTCGTCGTTTCGTCCAGATCCGAGCCATACAGGCACATCCCGCCCTCAAGCCGCAGACTGTCCCGTGCTCCCAGCCCGACCGGCATCACGTCCGGCTGCTCCAGCAGCGCCCGAGCCACCTGTTCCGCCTGTGCCGACGGAACGCTGATCTCAAACCCGTCTTCGCCGGTATATCCGGACCGCGAAATGAACACCGGTACACCGTCAAACGTGCTCTGCCGCGCATCCATGAATTTCATGGCGGTCACGTTCGGCATAAACCGCGCCAGCACCGTCTCTGCCTCCGGTCCCTGCAACGCCAGCAACGCCCTGTCTTCAAGCCATTCCACCGAACAATCCGGCTTCAGCCCCGCGATCATCAGCGCAATATCCTGCGCCCTGCACGCCGCATTCACGATGACCAGAAACCAGTCGCCCATATTGGCGATCATCAGGTCATCCAGAATCCCGCCCTGATCATTCGTAAAGAATGCATAACGCTGGCGACCCGGCTTCAGCCCGACCACATCAACAGGCACTATCCGCTCCAGCGCCAGCGCCGCCCGCGTCATCTCCCCATCAACGGGACGCACCGCGACCTGCCCCATATGAGACACGTCAAAAAGCCCCGCATGCACGCGCGTCTGTAAATGCTCAGCCATGATGCCCGCAGGATACTGCAACGGCATCGCATAACCGGCAAAAGGCACCATCCTGGCACCAAGCTCTTCATGCAAAGAGAAAAGCGGCGTCCGGAGAAGATTATCACTCATGCCACCGCTCCGACTGAAGAAATCATAAGAAAAACAAACATCGGCACACTCCCCAACCCGGCCTCGCCAGGATCAGTTCCGTGCCCCTTCTGTCCGTTTGCCTGAGATCGCTATCCCGTCGGCGGACGCCTGATGCGTCACTCTCCAGAAACCAGTGTCACAGGGTCCGTTGGCCTGAGAGATTCCGGGGCGGTTGCTCCTTCGGCGCTGATCTTACGACCAGACTCTCCCGCTGTGACGGCTTTGATTTTGCACCCCGTCATTCCGCTGTCAAACAAATCTTTCGCGGGATCCCGCTCCCGCGCCCTGCCGACCGGCAAAGGCACAGCTTTGCAAACCTGTTATACCGGAAGCTGTGAATATTGACCTGTGGATGACAGCATCAAGGCTCAGGGCAACACTCTGAAAATGATCCGGATGGGTCAAAGAGGCTATCTCAAAAGCCTAATGTAAAACAAAAAAGCCAGACCTGCACGGGCGATCTGGCCAGAAAACGCAAAGCAGACTGCCCGAAGCCGCGTCGCGTCAGCTTTTTTCAGGCAGGTGCTTCGCAATATAAGGCGGCAGATTAAACGACCCGACATGGATCTCCGGCGTCCAGTATTGAGTCGCACTCAGAATACCAGCATGCTCGGCCCGCGCACGAACCATCGCCACATCCTGCTTTGTCGGATCACCGCCCTTGCAGGCAATCCCCAGCGTCATGAAACCACCCACATAAGTCGGCACCGCCGCAACATACGCCGACACACGCGGGAAGAACTTAGCACGCCGCAAACTTGTCTCATGCAATTCATCCGCCTGCATGAACGGCACGCCACACTGATTCACAATAAGCCCGTCCGGACCAAGAATACGCGCGCAATGCTGATAAAAAGAGTCCGTAAACAGCACCTCGCCAACCCCGATCGGGTCCGTGCTGTCGACAATAATCACGTCAAACGACTGATCCGCCGCATGAGCAACATACTCAATGCCATCGCCAACAATCACATCCGCACGGGGATCGGTCCACGCATCGCCAGCAATACCAGGTAAATGCTTTTTTGACAGTTCGATGACATCGCCATCGATTTCCACCATCACGGCCTGCTCGACACTCTTATGCTCAAGCACGCGCCGCAGAACACCACCGTCACCGGCACCAATGATCAGAACATTCTTCGGCGCCGCATGAGTGAACAGCGGAACATGAGTCAGCATCTCCTGATAAACGAATTCGTCCGCTTCCGTGATCTGCACCACGCCATCAAGCATAAGCACGCGACCATGAGAGTCGCTTTCAAAGATCACAATATCCTGAAAAGGACTTTTCGTATGAGCAAGTTCCTTACGAACACGGAACCGCTGCCCCCAGCTGTCATACAGCCCCTCGTTCAGCCAGGTATCGGTCATAATTCATCTCTCCGGAAAAGAAGTCCGCCGCATCATACCGACCAGGAAGCAACACAGCGTCAGAGGAGCAGACCATGACCAGATAAATCCGGCCGGTCATGTGAAGATTTCAGGAAAATAACACATTCAGAGCCCGGAACCGGATCGCTTCGGCCCGCCGTCATACCCTGAGTCGCAGAAAAGCCTCCGGCCGGGTGACACCATCACCCGGCCGGAAACAGCCATCATACCTGACAGAATTTCCAGTTCAGGAAGAAACTTTTCCGCGACGCTGCTCGTCAACCAGAATGCGACCGGCCTGAAACAGGCGCTGCATCACAGGAATGGAGAGGTTCGGATCGCAGGCGCCACACATAAAAATGTCAACCGCCGCGAAAGACCGCTCAGGCCATGTGTGGATGGAAATATGGCTCTCAGCAAGAACCACAACACCCGACACACCACCATTCGGTGTAAAGTGGTGGAAATGACTATGAAGAATCGTGGCACCGGCAGCAATTGCTGCCTCGCAAAGCGTCGCGTCGATCTTCGCAGGATCATCCAGATTGGATGCTTCCCACAAATCAACGAGAAGATGCGTTCCAGCGAACTTTTCGCCGTCCCGTTCGACAAAGTAATCTTTCCGATCTTCCTCAGAAGAGGAAACGGGAGAAATCTGGTTATTGCTCGGGAATTCCGAGACCATCCCCAGTTGAGCAAGTGCGTTCATTGACGTACCCCCAAACCAGTAGACAGCCTGTTGGGCGAAAACGCCCCCTTGGGCCAGGAGAGCGCTTGATAGGGCCTCGTATCCCGGGGTGCAAGACTTTTCTTGCCCTGACCACTTCGGAATGCCTGATGCACTCTCGGGATCATCAATTCTTCACAAAACCCGGCTTTTTTCTCGCCTCATGAGGCCTCGAAACAGCATCAACAAACCTTACCAGCCCCCCAAACAACGGATTATGAGATCACCAAAACCTTTCCCGACAACCAGCGTCACTGTCCGCTGGCGCGCTTACTGATATCAGCCTCAGGAGATGTCACAAGCAGCTCAAAAATACGCTGGCGCTCCACAGACAAACGGCGCCGCCCGATCCATTCACGCAGTCGATCCAGCGTCTCCCAGTCATTCGCGCGTGCCGCATCTGTTGCCAGCCGCACAGTCAGATCCTGCTGCGCGTCAGACAGCCCCCCCTGCTCCGGAATGTTTTTCGTCGCCAGTCGCCCGACGACAAGCACCGCATCCGGCCATTTTCTTTCTTCTTCAAGCAGACGGCCACGCAGATCAAGCGACGCCTCCGTCTCATCCTGTGCCAGCATCTGCAAAGCCTGATCTCTGTTCCCTTCGCGAGCCAGCAGGCTCGCCGCGATCACCCGTCGACGCGATGCAACATCTTCACCGGCGCCTGAAACCGCCGTCTCATCCAGCGCCCGACGTGCCTGCCCCAACCGCTGAGCCTGAATATCAGCCTGCGCCAACTGGGCACCCCAGGCCGCCCTCTGCACATCGGTCGTTGCAAGCGGCAACGCACGCTCAAACGCAACAGCGGCTCGTCCTGGCAGTCCCAGCCCCCACAACTTCGCTCCAAGGCCAGCCAGTATCCGCCCCTTCGTCGCACCGTCCGGGATCTGGTCAACATGACTCTCAATCAGAGCAACCGCATCAATGGCATCCGTCGGATGCGCACCAGACCCCTCAGGTATTTCCGCCAGGTGCAGCAGAATATCCTGTACCTGAGACATCATATCCTCACGACGGTCCGGGAAAACCCGCATCTCTTCATCTGCGGCTGTAAGTGCTTTTTCCCATTCCCCTGCCTGCACCCACGCAGAAACAAGCGCCCGACGTACCTCAGGCTCGCGTCCGGCCAGACGCCCGGCCAGCAACAGCCGCCCATAAGCCTGCGCTGCTTCTGCCGGCCGCCGTTGACCAGCAGCCAGACGCAACGTAATCGCCTGTTCATTGCCCGCTTCGGAAAGAACCGGATCCTTCTGCTTCGCCAGCGCCTGAAATGCCGCCAGCGCCTTCACCCGGTCACCTGCACGAAGCGGCATGAAAGCCCTTGCCACGCCATAAGCCGGTCCATCCGGCAAAGGCGACAAAACGGACAGGTCCTGTTCCGATCCGTACTGCGCGATAAACGCCGCGACTTCCGGCTGCAACCTGTCACGTAGTGTCAGGGGATAGTCCGCAAGGCGCGGATAACCCTCCGCCAGAAGAGCAGAGGCCTTCACAGGATTTTTCCCGGCCCGCTCCATATAAAGCCCGCGCCACAGCGCCCCGTCCACCCCGGTATCGGCACTCTCAAGCATCGACGCACCGGCCACATTATCCGCCAGAAGCTCAGATGCGGCCTGCAGAAAAGCAACATTCGGAAGTGTAGCAAGCTCAGGATCATCCTGAATCGCCGTCGCCAGAATCGCCCGTGCATTATGCGCATCGCCCAGAGCAAAAGCCGAACGGGCCGCGGCAAGGCGCGCTTCATTACGACCCTCAGGAGGCAACATCGCAGCCTGCGTCCAGTGCCTGCGATAATCCTCACGCAATGCCGCCGGAGGGAGCGATCTCAGTCCCAGCCAGGACCAGTCGATCCTGTCATCAACAATCTGCCCGGACGCCGCAGGAGCAACGGGAATCGCACTCTCACCCACGGCATCAATAAAAAGGCCGCCATCGCCATTGCGAACCTCGATCTGATCGGACTCCACAGCGAAAACCAGCCCCTGCACGGACGGCCGGATTTCGTACCCCACATGCCTGTGCGGCAGCCGCGGCCCCGCAACCTCTGCCGACGACGTCGCGACAAGAAGTCGTGCCCCGGAGGATGGATCGGAAAGCTCTACGATACGCCCCGCCTGTGGCATCGGGTAAAGAATACCGCCATCCTTCTGCTCAGGCACGACCCGCATCTGCGCCGTCCCGGCGTTATCGGGCGACAGTGCCAGAACCCAACCGCCAGGCTGTCTGTTCAGTGCAAGCGGGCGCTGCTCATCAAAGTGAAAGGTCACAATTGTCGTGTTCCCCACCGTCCGCACAGCAGCGGATGAAAAGGGCCCCGTATCTCTCAGTGCACTCGCATCCATCTGCGTCATATGATCAGAAACGATAATAAAATCATTCCGGGACCAGAAGGCAGCTATGCCAGCCTGATCACCAAGTGGCAGAAATATTTTAGTAACCTGCCCGACAGCATGGTCTGCTGCTGCCGCGCCGGACGATGGTGCCGCAGTTCCCTGCGCCCAGAATGTATTCGCCGTTGCCGGACTTCCTGCAGATACCTCCTTTGGCGCCAGAGCACGGGAATCCGCTGTATGGGACGCGGTCAAAGACGGTGCAGATAACGTCCCGGAACCTTGCTTTACTGCACTCTCCGATGGCATGCCAATCGTGTTCTGTTGCCAGCCGGGAGGCAATGCACCTGTCGCCACACCAGCCAGACCGGCAGCAGGACTTGCGGACGAACCACCGGAAGGCACCGCTCTGGCAGATATTTTATCTTTCCTGACAGAAACGTGTTTTTTCGTAACATGCGGTCGTCGATGATAGCGACTCTGCACAGTGTCAGCACCTGTTCCCGCCGCACCAGCTACAGCCGGAACCTCAGCATTGCCGGAAACGGGCTGAGCGTAGCCAGCGACGACAGAAACAGGCAAACCGCCAAGACATGTCGCAACCCACAATGTCAAAGGAAGTTTCGTCCGCACACTCTGTCCTTGTCCTGCACCACCGTAAACCCTAACCAAGATGGCCTCTGAAAGTAATATCTTATAAAGATAAATGGATTTAACCGTTCGAGCCCACACGCACCACCCCCACCTTTCGGGGGATACCAGCAAGAAGCTGGGTCGCCATCATCGCGCGATCCGGTGACATCCCCGCCAGAATGGCCGATGCCTTCCGCGGATTCATTTTCGTCATCACCGGCACCAGAACCTGAAAATCCAGAACATTGAAAATAGAAGCCGCATCACGCGGCGCCATAGCTTCGTAAATTTTCACCAGCCGGTCGATATCCGCGTCACTAAGTTGCTTCTGCTGCTTCGACGCAGCCGTCATCGTCAATTGTTCCTGCGAATATTTCTGCATCCGCACGTCCAGCGCGACCTGCGAGGCTTCAATCGTACGCTTCATATCGTCGAGCCTGCGGGATTCCTCATCAAGCTCATGCGTCCGGCCAGCAAGGTCATTACGGAGCGCCTGGCGCGCGTCGTCGGCACGGCGATCAATATCCAGCTCCGGCTTACTGACCTGCCCCACACAGGTCAATAAGCCGGAGCATGGGTTCACAACCTTCCCATCCGCGTTATTCAGCCCCGGACCCGCAGGCGGCGCAACCTGCGCCTGCGGAATGCTGCCGGCACCGGCTGACGTTTTTCCGGACAGCGCGGCAGCGCCAGCTGCGAGATCCGCTGCCCCGGCAGGCGTATTCGCAAACAAAAACGAACTCGTCAGCAGATATACTTTCAGACAGAACAATCCACCCATCAGGCATGCGGAAAGCTGAAAAATACGCGGAAACGATACTTTCGGCATATCCTCATCCCATCCGCAGGGCGCGGATCAGATCCTGCTCCGCCGCCGTACGCTGGCGGGCACGCTGTTCATATGGCCGCATGGACGGACCAGACGAAGACGAACCCTGCACTCCCGAGAGCTGCGGGCTGACAGGCAACGACGATGTCGGCACATGAGCCACGCCGGAAGCCGTCACACGATCAGATAATGGCGTAGTTTCCAGCTCCCCCTCCCCCTGACGGCTCAGTTCGGAGGCGATGTGTTCCTCCATCACTGGTCGGCTGCTTTTGCGAACCAGCCCCTCCAGACGTCCCGCAATCAAATCCGCACGGTCGGACAGCGCCTCAAGTTCGCCCTGCAACATGCGGGACTGATCAATCATGCGGCCCAGAGCCCTGCCGCTGACATCACCAGCCGTCTGTAGTTTCTCCACGCCATTTTCGGCCCGCCGCCCACTTTCATCAAGTTTCGATACCAGATCAGCCAGCTCACGCCGATCACGACGAAGAACAGACAGTGCACGACCAAGATAAATACTGTAAAAAATTCCAAGAAGAAGAAGAATACAAAGAATAAATTCCATAACATATTCAAAATTAGTCATAAAATATCTCCACCTTACGAGTACAATCCCTCGGGGGCGTCAATAAGCTGACGCAAAGCAAGAAGATCTTCCTCGATCCGGACAGCTATGCTTTCCTTTTTTCGTCCAACCTTACCTGTGAACAGCGAAACCTCCCCGCAACGCAGGCTGACCGGCTGCTCAAGCTGATGCTCCAGAACAATGACCGAGCCCGGCTTCAGATCCACAATCTCGGAAAGCAGCATCGTCTGCTCACCCAGCACCGCCTCCAGCTGCACATCCGTGTCCCGCAGCTTCTCCGCGAGATGGGTCTCCCAGATCGAATCTCTGCCGAACTTTTCGCCCATGAATTGCTGCAACAGCAGATCGCGAACAGGCTCAAGCGTGGCATAAGGCAGCAAAACATCGATATAACCGCCGCGATCATCCATTTCGACGCGCATCCGGGCAAGAAACACCGCATTGGACGCACGGCAAATAGCCGCGAAACGGGAGCTGATCTCCAGACGCTCGAATTTGAAATTCACCGCACAGATCGGATCAAATCCGACACTCAGATCAGCCAGAACCAGTCGTACCATCTTTTCGATCAGCGATCGCTCAATCGTCGTATGCAATCGCCCCTCGACATTCATCGGTCGCGGATTGCGAGCACCGCCGAGAAGCACATCCACCATTGAGTAGGTCAGGGCCGAGTCAACGACCATCAGACCGTAATTTTCCCACTCTTCCGCCTTAAACACCGCGAAAATACAGGAAGCCGGCGCTGAATTCAGATAGTCACCAAACCGCATCGAGCTGATACCATCGATCGACACATCAACATTGTCGTTCGTGAAATTACGCAGGGTCGTCGAAACAATGCGCATGAGGCGGTCAAACACCACCTCCAGCATCGGCAGGCGCTCATATGACACCAGCCCCGAACCAATGATCCGCTCCAGACCACTCGTGCTGTCTTCAAGATCGCCAGGCGTGAACGCATTGCCCAGAATACTATCAATTTCAGCCTGATCCAGAATACGCTCATCCTCAACGGTATCCGTATCAGAGAGCGCGGCATCCCCCACAGTCTGCCCGTAATCACGATCACGCAGAGAAGCCGTCGGTGCCGGGTGGGGAATCGCGCCGCCCACCGCGCCCTGTACCCCGCTCATTGGATCAGAAACTCTGTAAACAGAAGATCCCTTACCTCAATTGGCGCCAGCTGCACAGCAATGCGGTCCAGCAGCGCCTCCCGCAACCGGTAAATGCCGTTGCCGCTCAGGTCTGCCTGCGTGCTCTCATGCAGATACGTCTGAAAAATGTCCTGAATCTCAGGAATATGAGCCTGAACCTGTGATGGATAAGCGCCGACGGCCTGAATTTTAGCCGTGATCTTCACAAAGACAGGACGCCCCGATGCACTGTCGAGATTTGAAATAATCGTTGGAATATCAACCAGGAACGGCTCCTGCTGAACCGCCTCCGTTTTCGGTTTTACCGCCTTCGCACTGTGCTGCCAGTAGAACCATCCACCGCCGCCAAGAGCCAGCACAGCCACGACCGCCCCCACAATGGGCACCAGCTTTTTTTTCTTCCCGGGAGAAGGCACAGACGCCCCGTCCGTTTCAGATTCTTCCGCCATCCAAACTCCGAACTGCACACGTCGTCACCGGGCACAAACCGGGAATCGACGCTCAGGCCCACAGTCGGCATTCCCGCGCATCCCGCAGGAAAACCACCTCTGAAGCACACAGCGGAGGTTAAGCGAGGGTGGTTAACAATTGTCTAAATCGGGGAGTAAAATCCTGACCGGAAACTGTTTACGTCAGGATCATTTGGTGAGCCGGGAGGGACTCGAACCCTCGACCATTCGATTAAAAGTCGAATGCTCTACCAGCTGAGCTACCGGCTCACTGCGGGCCATCGGGTAAAGGTGGCAGCCGGACCTGTCAACCGCCACCGTCACAAAAAATGATCAGGCCTCAACAGAAGCAGGACGCATTTTCACAATCCGGTCCGGATCCTGGACCGTTCCGCCGCTGCCTGAGCCGCGCTTTATCTTGTCGACAAGCTCCATGCCCTCAGTCACGTCGCCCACGATAGTGTACTGCCCGTCAAGATGCGGAGATGGCTCGAACATGATGAAAAACTGGCTGTTCGCGCTATTCGGATCCATCGTCCGGGCCATGCCGATCGTACCACGCTCAAATTTCGCAGCCCGCGTGAACTCAGCCTTCAGATCCGGAAGCTTGCTGCCACCCGTCCCCGAACCCGTCGGATCGCCACCCTGCGCCATGAAACCGGGGATGACCCGGTGAAACGGCGTATTGTCATAAAAACCCTCAGCAGACAGCGTCCGCAGACGCTCAGCCGCCAGAGGCGCCAGATCCGGACGCAGGCGAATCACCACACGTCCTGACGCCAGATCCATATTCAGCAGATCGTTTCTGTCAGTATCAGCCATGTCATTATCCAATCACTTTATGTGATCCGGCGCCCGCACTCACGACAGGAGAACAGCACCGGCCATCCCACCCGCCGGACAGAGCTGACGAGCAGACACAGAAAGGAGCCTTACAGTCACACAGCCAGAATTACAAAACCGGATCGCTCAGTTCGCCAGCCGCGCCACAACGCGCCGACGCGCTCCCTCCGGTGCAAACTCGCTGATATCCCCGCCGTAAGAGGCAATTTCCCTCACCATGTGCGAGGAAATAAACTGCGTCCGCTCGGACGCCATCAGAAAAACCGTCTCTATCTCCGGCGCAAGCTTCCGGTTCGCCCCCTGCATCTGCGCCTCATAATCGAAATCGACCAGAAGCCGCAGACCGCGGAAAATCAGCGTCGCCTTCTGCCGGCGAACCGCTTCAACCAGAAGCTCATTAAACGCGATCACCTCAATTTCGGCGCCCGTCCGCTCAACAAGCCCCGGAACCTCCTCCATGATCGACGCAACCCGCTCCTCGACCGGCAGCAGCGGATTCTTGCCCGCATTCGCCGCCACCCCGATCACCAGCCTGTCAACCAGCCTCGCCGCCCGCTCGATAATGTCCATATGCCCGAAGGTCACAGGATCAAACGTCCCGGGGTAAAACCCGATGCGGCGAGTCCGTTCAGGCATCATCACTCCCACTATCCGCACCGGCTTCCCCACCAGAATCTGCGTCTGCGGGACCGGCATCATCATCGTCAGCCGAATCATCCTCCAGCACAGGGAAGACGCTGGTGACCGACTCTTTTCCGTCCAGACGCAGCAGCGTCACGCCGCTCGCCTGCCGGGACATGACTCGCACCTGATCGACCGGAACACGAATCAAACGTCCGGCATCCGTCACCAGCATCACATCCGTCCCCGCCAGCACCGGCAGCGTCGCCACCACTGCAGACCCCCGCTTACTGGCTGAGAAGTTCATATTGGTGATGCCCTGACCACCACGTCCGGTCACACGATAGTCATAAGCCGAAGACCGCCGCCCGAACCCGGCATCGCTTACCGTCAGAAGAATCTCTTCCGCTGCCTCAAGCGCGTCAAACCGCTCCTGCGACAGATCCGACCCCTCAGGCAGAACAATCTCTTCCGCATCAGAACCGCCGTCCTCAGCACCATCCTCTGCCGCATTCTCAGCACGACGTTTCGCGTTTGCAGCCCGCAGATAAAGAGCCCGCTCCTCAACCGTCGCATCGACATGGTTCAGAACACACAGGCTAATGACCCGGTCGCCCTCCGCCAGACGAATGCCACGTACACCCGATGAATCACGCCCGGCAAACACGCGCAGAATATCGTCCGTGATCTGGAAGCGAATGCAGCGCGCGCCCCGCGTCGCCAGGAACACATCCTGTCCCTCACGACACGTCGCCACACCTATCAGGCTGTCATTCTCATCCAGCTTCATTGCAATCAGACCGGACGACCGGATATTGCGGAAATCACTCAGCCGGTTCCGACGCACGCCACCACTGGCCGTCGCAAAGACCAGATGCAGCGCCTCCCACAGATCCTCGTCCTGAGGCAGCGGCAGAACCGCTGTGATCGAATCGCTGCCCAGATCCGGCAGCAGATTGACCAGCGCACGCCCCTTCGCCGTCGGGCTCGCCTCCGGCAGACGCCAGACCTTCTCACGATACGCCTTGCCGCCCGACGAGAAGAAAAGCACCCACTGATGCGTGTGCGCGTTGAACGACCGGACAACGATATCGTCCCCGCGACGTCCCGCCGCCGTACGTCCGCGCCCGCCACGATTCTGCGCCCGGAACACCTCCAGCGGCGTCCGCTTGATGAACCCGTCCCGCGTGATGGTTACCACCATCAGCCCCGGCTCGATCAGACTCTCATCGTCCTGATCGCCCGCATAATCGGCAATCTCCGTCATGCGTGGCGACGCAATCTCCGCCCGTGCCGCCAGCAATTCGTCGCACATCACTTCCAGACGACGTGGCCGGCTCTGGATAATCTCCAGCAACTCGTTGATCTTCGCCGCAACCTCGGACAGCTCACTCTGGATCTTCTCTCGCTCCAGACCGGTCAGGCGCTGCAGACGCAGTTCCAGAATGCCACGCGCCTGCGCTTCCGTCAGACGCACCCTGCCGTCAATGACGACATTGCCCTCGTCATGAATCAGCGCCAGCAACGGCTCGACATCAGCCGCATCCCACTGCGCCGCCATTAGCGACTCACGCGCCGTCGCCGCATCGGGTGCCGCACGGATCAGTGCAATCACCGCATCAATGTTGGCAACCGCAATCACCAGACCGACCAGGATGTGCCCGCGATCCCGGGCCTTCGCCAGATCGAAGCGCGCCCGCCGCAGAATCACCTCCTCACGGAAGGCAATAAACGCCGACAGAACCTCCATCAGCCCCATCAGCTTCGGCTGACCGCCATTCAGCGCCAGCATATTCACGCCGAACGAGGTCTGAAGCTGCGTAAAGCGGTAGAGCTGGTTCAGCACCACCTCCGGCGTCGCGTCGCGCTTGAGTTCGATCACCACCCGCATGCCCGAACGATCGGACTCGTCGCGAATGTCAGAAATACCTTCAATATGCCGATCGCTGGTCTTGTCACGGACCAGTTCAGCGATCTTCTCCTGAAGCGTCGCCTTGTTTACCTGATATGGAATCTCGGTGATGATGATCGCCCTGCGATCCTTGCGAACCTCTTCGATCTCCGCCCGCGCCCGGATGATCACCGAACCACGCCCGGTCGCGAACGCACTGCGAATGCCCGTCCGCCCTAGAATAATACCACCCGTCGGGAAATCCGGACCCGGCATGATCTCCATCAGCTCTTCAAGCCTGATGTCCGGATTCCGGATCATCGCCAGCGCGGCGTCAATCACCTCACCCGGATTATGCGTCGGGATGTTGGTCGCCATACCAACAGCAATGCCCGTCGCGCCATTGACCAGCAGATTCGGGAATGCCGCGGGCAGAACTTTCGGCTCGCTCTCACTCTCATCGTAGTTCGGCTGAAAATCGACCGTGTCCCGGTCAATGTCGTCCAGCAGGAAGGAAGACGCCTTCGCCAGACGCGCTTCGGTGTAGCGCATCGCCGCCGGGCTATCCCCGTCGACCGATCCGAAATTCCCCTGCCCGTCGATCAGCTTGACCCGCATCGACCAGTGCTGGGCCATGCGGACCATCGCGTCATAGATCGACGAGTCACCATGCGGGTGATACTTACCCATGACATCACCGACCGCGCGGGCCGATTTGCGATAAGGCTTGTCCGCCGTGAACCCGCTCTCGCGCATCGCATAAAGAATACGGCGATGCACCGGCTTCAGTCCGTCGCGCACATCAGGCAGCGCACGCGCAACGATGACGGACATCGCATACGCAAGATAGGAGGACCGCATTTCCTCCTCGATCGCAACCGGAACGAGGTCAGAAGGCGGGGCGGGCAGATCGGGATTCTCGGTCAAGGTTTTTCCGTCATGTCATGGCCGCACAGCCCGAAACAGGACCGCACAGCATAGCCAGTGCATAGGGGACGCACCCTAACACACGAGCCGCCAGCCGGTAAGTCAGCAGGCCGCAAACCACAACCCGCCCCTGATCAGGCTCCCCATGACCAATCGTTCCGCACATGTCATAAAACATCATCAGCAGGTTTCGGCACCCTCCGGCACAGAACCAGAGCTTCATGCAACACTCCCCCCGTGCCCCGCCACCACCTCCGGCCCGGCTCCCGGCATCGTGCGGTTGTTCGAAGAATGGCGCCACTTCACCACTGAGATGGTCCCCATAATCCGGACAAGTTGTTAAGCTCGTTTTTCAGCCGTTTGGAAGACGATTACGATGAAAGTGAAGGCAACCCTGAGTTCAAAGCCCGAGTTGCGCTGGCTGCATTGAAGGAGACGCAGACGACAGCGGATCTGGCGTCGAAATATGGCGTCCATCCCACGCTGGTGAGCGCATAGAGGCGACAGGCTCCGGACAATCCGGAAGCTGTTTTTGCAGACAAGACGGAACAGCAGGAAAGCCAGCGACACACAGAAGCTGAAATAGAGAAGTTCCACATCAGGATCGGTCAACTGGTGTGGTAGCCGAACGCGATTTTTTGTCACGTGCGTCAAGACGATGAATCTGTCGCGTCGTCAGGAGATGATCGAATCTGATAATGAAGCGCTTTCGATTTCGAGACAACGCCATCTGGTTTCTCTCACATCGATATCGCTGAAGTGCACACCGCAATGGAACGTCTCTACGTTTTCATTGCGTTCGACCGGACGCCGAAACTCGCTTTTTCAGAGAGGCGACGGTCAAACACTTCTGTTACGAAACGCATGATCGTCTCCGCAGCTCCTCGCTGACATGGTCTCAGCCTGTAATTTTGCCTGGCGCTTCAAGGACCGCCACGGTCTCACTCCATACGAATTCATTTGCCGACAATGGGAAAAGGAACCATCACGGTTCAAACAAAACCCGTGACTAAATACTTATAAAAATAAGCCGCCCTGGGAGGAAACGGCTTATTTACGGGACACTATCTATGCGTCAGCAAGAGAGTTCAGGGCGTGGTTTCAGGGCGCTGCCCGATGGCAAATGATACCACCGTGTCTGCCGTGCCGATATACCAGGACGGGATCAGCGATCCACATCCCGGAAAGGTGAGATTTTGTGTCGATCAAATGATGCTCGCACCATTTCCGAAATCCACATTCCACACCACACCTTCGGCATCCGTGACGGTCGAGGCGCCTGTCGTTGCCGTCGTAAAATCAGGCCCGTAAGCTGGCGATCCATTGCCGTTCCGAGCAAACGCTCTGAAAATCCTGCCGCCAATCATGCCAGCCGCAATAACGGGATACGATCCGCTGGAAGCAGATGTTTGCAGGCCGCTGCCGGAGTAAGCCTGAGCATTACCAATAGCCTCCCACGTCAAGCCGTCAGTACTCTGGAAAAACTGAGCCGTAGCGTTTGCCACGACTGCCCCGTCATAAGCTGTGAAGCTGCCGCCTGACGCGTTGAGCACGCATCGGATGCCCCCCATGCTTCCTGTCGCGAGCGCGACCGGCGTGCCAGCCGTGCCAGTGAGAGCGAACAGGTTAAATTTAATGGCCGTCTTGTCGTAAATGTTGATCCCAGGCGTGCCGTCTGTCCCAAGCAGGAGACCAAAGGAGCAGTTCGCGGCCGCACTGTTCGTGTTGTTCGGATCGAAATCACCGAACAGGAACGTGTTTTTCGTGAACGCCGGGATAGCTGCCTTCGTATACCCCTTCAGATCGAGCCAGATTTCAGCATCAATGACGCCGTTCGTCAGGTCGATGCTTTTCTGCACCCACGCACCGCCGTCATTCGTTCCGACGGACAGATAATGAGCCGGGTCAGCGGGGAGGCTCGGTGTCGCGGACTGGTCAGCCGAATACGTGGTACCAACACCATTTGTCGCACCGACCTTCACGGATACAGCAGTCCCGTTGGTTAGTCCTGTGAGCGTGTAAGAACCAGCGGCCGTCAGCGTGGTAACCGGTGTGCTGGCGTCATTCACAATGATCGGATAAGCGGCAATCGGGGACCCGCCATTGTTCGCAGGCGACGTGACCGTAACGACGATCTGCGCATTGCCGGCGACAAGAGCGACTGTCGGTGCGCCCGGTGCGGTAGCCGAGGCCCCCGGTGTCGCGCTCTCTGCGGCGCACTGAGCACCTTCGCCGACAGCATTGGTCGCGCTGGCCGTGAAGTAAACGGCTGTCCCGTTCGGTTCGGGTGACTGAACGTAGGTCACGGCACTGGCACCGTTCGCCGCCATCGTTCCAACCTTAGACAAGGCTGTTGTGCTGGTGCCGGAATAGATCGTGAAGGACGTGACTGTGGACCCGCCATTGTTCGCAGGAGGAGTGATCTGTATTGTTACCTGCGCATCACCCGGCGTTAGCGCGATTGTCGGCACATCGGGGACAGCCTCTGCGATCGGGGTCACCGTCGCCGTTTCAGACTGTGTTCCGGAAGATCCATCGGCATCGATCGGGGTTGCCGCGACATAGTAAAGCGAACCGGCGGTCAGCCCCGTCGCAGCATAGATCACAGCACTCGAGCCATTTGTGGCAACATTGCCTATTTTAGCCATCGTGCTCACAGAGGCGCCGGCATAGATATCAAAAGACGCTGCAGTTGTTCCGGTTGGGGCCGGCGTGACGGTGATGTTTGCGCCATTAACGGTGGCAGCTACAGAGACGGTCGGGACACCAGCAGGAGGTGCCGTGACTTTCACAGAAATCTGTGCGGATGCAGGTCCATCGCCCCCCACGCTGAATGGTGTGAATGTCGCATAAATCGTCTGCCCGATCGACGTTCCAGGTGGCGTGAAACTCGTGACGTTTCCAGCCAGGACAGTCGACATCGACGTGTCGGTAGCGGATATGCCGGCAGTAACACGGATACCGGCAATATCGCACGTCGCGGTAGAGGGAAGCCCCCACGAGAATACAGGCAAGCCCCCACTCGATATTGCTGCCACATTCGTGAAAGCGCCGGGAACAGCAAGCGTTCCCGGAATGGCTACAACGTCTGCTGCAGACCATTCGATGGTGGAGAAATCATAGGGCTGCAGAGAGATCTGACGAGCCGTTCCGGTTATGCCATCACGTACGACACATGTGTCGGCAATGCCCTGATTGTTGAATAGTGCGACCACAATCGTGCCATCCGGCGTCAGGCCAGCGATATTCTGGATGCCAGCATAATTGATGCCGTAACCAGAATTCGTGCTCCGGATAATCTTCGTTCCGGGCGGGAATTTCGTTGCAATGTGCTTCAGATAGTAAAATTCTGCCGTTTCCGTAACAGCCAGTGTGCTGCGGTTAAAGTCAAGAACGCCGTGGAAACTATTACCTTCGGTCAGAGACGCCTGCCACGGGCCGCCGATATCGTCCAGAATCATGTTCCAGAGCGTCAGAGAACAGCCCCATGCGCGGACGTTTCCGATGAACATTTCCGGGATCATCATCTGGGCACGGAATGTCGCTGTGAACCGATAGTCGGCGCAATATTCAGTCATGTGCGCACGAACGGGCTGATTTGTATATCCGACAACAAGACCGAGCTGATCAGAAACGCTACCCTCATAATTGTGAAAGGCATAGTCCTGAACATATGCTGACGCTGATTGCAGCGTCTCGGCATAGCGGTTCGCACCGGTCAGATCGTCAGCATAGCCCCACGACACGTCCCCGCCCATGACCAGCGTCTCAAGTCCGGTTTCGAGAAGGGCCATTTTCAAAATGGGTGCAAATGTCGCAAGGTTCGCAGCGGACCAGTATGTTGAAGGCCACGCACCGGAACCAAAGTTGTTTTCGTTACCCATTGTGAGCGCCCACACAGGGACACCGTGCGCCGCGTATGCCTGCACGAATTTACACAGGTAAAGTGCATACGCGTTAAAAACCTGCGTGGTCGGATTGATCTGGCCAGCGTTCCAGCTCGGACCGGTGCCACCAGATCCCGGGCCTGAGTAGGCCTCTTTGCACATCAGCGGTGGAGTCCAGGCACTCCCGATGATTTTAACGTTGGGATTTACTTCGCAAATTTCGCGCAGGATAAGCAATTTGTATTGTTCGTCGTGCGGCATCGCAAACGTGCTGCACGTCCAGTCATCAGTCACGGAATCTGCAATATAAGGTGCCCAGTTAGTGGCGCGATAATCGCATGGTCCGATTTCGGTGCGGATAGTATTCATCCCGCCAGAACCCCAGATCATATCATAGAGCCTGAGACGATCTGCTTTGGCTGGAAAATACGTGAGCAGATTATACGCGACACTGTCGGTGATCGCGCAACCACAACCGATCCACTCCTGCACGACCGTGTGCGGATCGACGACAATCTCATTTGATCCGCCATTATTCACCGCAGGCGCAAACGCTCCGACAGGCCGCTTCGTAACAGGCGTTGAAAGTGCGAGGTCTGTCACGGTGAGAACCGGCTGGACAATATCACCAGGCGCAAGCGCTGACTTACTGGCAGCATTGATGACGGAAGTTACTGGTGTAACGGACATGTCTTAAAATCCACTTTTTGCAAAGATAGTTGTTCCACCATCATCAGTATAAAACGTGATGATTGTTGCCTGCCCGGATGTCGTTCCCACAGCAGGCATCCCGCCAACGTAAATAACGCCCGCAGTGACTACACCGCTACTGCTGACGACCTGAGCGGCAGGCAGTGCCACCGCATATCCCGTCGCCGCCTGCCGGATGATCAGCGTCACGCGCTGTTCCTGACCGGGCGTGCCGCCGGAGATCGAGAGTGTCAGCGCAGTGTTGGGGGTGACGTCAAATGTCGATGAGCCGGAAGCGGGAAAGACCAACGCATAAAGTGCGCCCGGTGCTGCCGTCATCGTGACGGGAACCGTGGTCGAGCCAGCCGATCCCCCGGTTCCGGTCAAGGCGGCAGACGCCAGTGCCGCCCCGATAGTTGTCCTGACCCCGGAAACCTCAACCGGATTTCCGGTAAGATCTGACGAGGAGGTCAGTACATCCGATGGCAATACCGCACTGCTGCTTCCAGCCGAAACAACGCTTTCAATCCCATTATCATCAATACTTATAATAAAGTTTGATACAATCAGACACCCGGATCTGGTTATCCCGATAGTTTGCTCTGGTACAACGAGCGATGACGTATCGTGAATAAGCAGCGATGTATCGTTCTCTGGCACACTATATGCACCCGACGTTCCTGCAGCCCTGAAATATTCAACCGGCCAGTAAATAACCGCAGTGTCATCACCGGAGGCATTCTGAAACAGGCCCAGCGCATAGCAGTCCGACCATGGCGCAGATGGAGCCGGGAACAGAACAGGGACTTCTGACCGCGTTTCATGCCCTCCGCCCAGCGCACTGAACTGAACCGGAACACGGAAGTATCCCTCAGTATTTATTTCTGTTTTTTCAGAATCGAGAAGTCCGATATATCCGCTAAAAAACACTCTTTCTATCCACAAATATTGCGTATAGAGCTGATTTAGCAGTCCTCACCGTAAAACATCCTCGTAGATTTCTGAATCCGGGACGTCCTGTGTTTCATCAAAGCACACACAAACCAGCCTGTGCCCAATATTCCGGAGCCACGCCAGGCCCTGCGTGTCCGACATGCCGGAACGGCTACAGCGAGTCATTCTCGTCATCGTGTCACTTAGAATTTACCTGAACCGCAATGCTTCACATTCCGGTGCCTGCCAGCCTTTCAGCGCAAGATCACACATGGCACTCCGTCAGCAGATACTCCGTATTATCTATACTCGGGGTGAATCAGCGCTCGCTCCTTGTCGCTTCCCGGGCCAGCCCCGATTCTCTGGACAAATAATATGCGCTTACCAATCCTGTGATTCTTACAATGTAAAAATGAAGTGCTGAAAGGCTACCCGCGATTCATACCGCTGTCTGATGGCACCTGGGCGTTCCCTGCCCGGAAGAGGCAACTTACAACCTGCCAGAACCGCCTCAGACAGTCATCTGACTCAAATGACTGCCAGATCACATTGAAACAATACCGGGGAACATAAAGCTGGCTAACCTTGTCCCGATAGTGACAGCAGAGCTTCCCGAAGGCTAAACCTGCCGGGGGTTACCATTTTACCCCGGAACAATCTTACATTTTCTGCTATTATGGCGGACCCGAAAGGATTCGAACCTTCGACCTTCGCCTTCGGAGGGCGACGCTCTATCCAGCTGAGCTACGGGTCCAGTGTGAGTGTTCCTACCGCAGTCGGAGTGTGGTTGCCAAGAGTGGTTTTGGCAGGACGCGAAAAAACCGGCACAGCCTGCTCATTGAGCCGGGAGAGCATCCATCCGGGATGGCAGCAGGAAAAAGGGTTCCGCGCTCGTGGGTCCACTGGTTGCAGGATTTGCCGCGTGCAGACTTGCCCAGGTAGCAGCAGAAAGATCGCCACCGGAAGGCAGGAGCATGTCCGGATCGGTGAACCATGAAAGAATATCATTCACAACGCGACCATGCGCTTTGTCACGCAGCAGGAGGTGGTGCCCACCGGGAATGACATCGCGCCGCACGGTCTTCGGGAAACGGCGCCAGGTCAGAGCCATGACGTCCGCCGGAACAAGCTGGTCACGGTCGCCGTAGATAATGAGTGTCGGTCCATGCAAATTTTGTGCGCTGTGAGCGGCCGTTGACATCAGACCGACAAGACCACGCAGAGCGATCAGCTTTGTTGAGTGCAAAGTGAGAGGGTCGAAATAGAGCCGACGGAGAGCGGCGATATTATCGCTCGCGGTGATATGCACGGGTAATTCACGCCCTGTTACCCGACCATTCGGAGCAATAGCGGCGAGAAGGCGCACAGGGATGTCAGCACCGGCACCGAGATTCCAGGTTGCAGGCGCAAGGAGAATCGTTCCGGCAATCTTCGGCAGACCGGATCTGAGTTCAGAAGAGCGGGACATGGTCAGCATTGCGATCGCACCGCCCATACTTTCCCCCATGAGATAGAGCCGTGTGTCCGGGTGCTGCCGTGCGATAAAAGTAAGCTCTTCGACCGTATCCGCCACCATGCGCGCGACGCCGGGCCACCCACCCCTGTCTGGGGCTGCACCAAAACCCCGCTGATCCGGAGCCCATATCGTGAACCCTCGTGCGGCAAGAGCGGGAGCCGTCGTCTCCCAGGCATCGCGACTGTCGTTGAAACCATGAAGAGCAAGAATAATGCCGTGCTGCGGAGCGGTTGCGCGCCAGATTCGGAAGGGAATTCGTGCACCGTCAGAGAGAATAAGCGTTCGGTCTGGCGGGACCAGACGAGCATCCGCGATATAGCGCGCCGGAACATGGATGACAGATTCGCTGGCGCACGCTGCGAGGAAAAGGGGAATTATCAGAGAGATCAGATGGCGAAGCGTCTTCCGAAAAGACCAGAAGCACTTAGCGTGATCCCATTTTCGGAAAGTTATCCGGATGACGGACACAATGGCGTGGGGATGGTTTGAACTCACGGCGTTCCTGCGTATCATCCCGGGCATTATGGGCCAACAGGCCCGGGCGTTCAGAATCAGGATTTTTCTCATGCTCATCCAGCCGATGAACACGACCCCAAAACCTCGTCTGGGTCACGTTGAAACGGTGATCGTGCAAACGCACAAAATCTTCTGCGACGGGGGGCTGGGCGCACTTGGGCATCCGCGCGTGTGGTTAAAGATCGGCGGGCATCAGACATTTTGTCCTTATTGTTCGCGGCTGTTCGTGCTTGATCCGAATGCTGAGCCTGATACGACGCACTGAGGTCGGCAGAACACCCTGAGCGGAAGAACGAAGACCGGGAACGATTGTCCTGCTGCCTGCGGACAGAGCCCACATTATGTGCCGCACGAAATCAGAATGACCTGCAGGGCGCAATTTTCCATGCTCTGTGCTATCTGAGATGCTCGTGACGGGTGGGGTGCAGTCCACCCGTCAGCCCCAAATTTCAGGTTCGGGGTTTTTGCCGTTCGCTTTTCGTTTTATCCGGTATCCATATCGGATCGGGCGATGGTGCCGGACCGGGCTTCAGCTTTAAGGCGACTCATTCATGGCCGACGCGAGCGCGCCTCACCTTGTTCTGGTGGATGGCAGCGGATTTATTTTCCGGGCGTTTCACGCTCTGCCACCAATGTCTAATCCGGACGGGGTTCCGGTTAATGCGGTGTTCGGGTTCTGCAACATGCTGACACGGCTGATGCGGGAGCATGTCGGAACACATCTCGCCGTTGTGTTTGATGCAGGCCGGGTAACATTTCGCAATCAAATCTACCCGCAATACAAGGCTCACCGACCGGATATTCCTGAGGATCTGATTCCTCAGTTTGGACTGATCCGGGAAGCAACAGCGGCGTTTGGGGTACCGGGAATTGAACTGGAAGGCTTCGAGGCCGATGACCTTATCGCAAGCTATGCGCTATCGGTAGCTCAAGCAGGCGGACAGTGCACGATCGTCTCTTCCGACAAGGATCTGATGCAACTGCTCGGCCCTCATGTAGATATGATGGATCCGATCAGACAAAGGTCCATCGGGCCGGCTGAAGTCGAGATAAAATTCGGGGTCGGACCAGACAGAGTGATCGACGTTCAGGCACTGATGGGGGACCCGACGGATAATGTGCCGGGAATTCCGGGAATTGGCCCGAAAACCGCATCTGCGCTTGTTAATGAATTTGGGTCTCTGGAAGCTGTTCTGAACGCGGCTCCGGAGATGAAAAAATCTAAACGTCGGGATTCGCTGATTGAGCACGCTGAAGCGGCACGCATTTCCCTGAAGCTGGTTACATTAAAAACCGATATTCCCCTTCCTGTGCCGGTCGCCGAACTGGCCGTGGACGACCCGGATGTCGTCGTGCTGGGGGACTGGCTGGACCGGATGGGGTTCCGTTCGATAAGGCATCGCTTCGGACTTGGCGATGGCTCGCCGCTGACTCAGGCAACGGCCCGGGCTTCGATGCGCGCGGCGGCGACTGCCATCGCACCCACCGCATCAGCAGCAGAACCGGAAAAGGCGCCATATGGCCCTTATGAAACGGTGACCGACCTGACAACGCTGGCAACATGGATCGAAGCAGCGGAACAGGCCGGAGTCTGTGCAGTTGATACGGAAACGGATGGTCTTGATCCTCTGCGGGCACGAATGGTGGGGCTCTCTCTGGCAGTAGCGCCTGGACGAGCCTGTTACGTGCCACTCCTGCATGAAGGAACGCTGGAAGCTCAGGTCGGGGCACAGATCGAAGTGAAGGCCGCCATCGCCGCGCTCACGCCACTATTCGCCGATTCATGCGTGCTGAAAGTGTTTCAGAACGCGAAGTTCGACCTGCTGGTTTTCCGTCATGCAGGACTTGAGACCATTACGCCAATCGATGACACGATGCTGATTTCCTACGCGCAGTCGGCGGGTCTGCACGGACAAGGCATGGACGAGTTGTCGAAACTGCATCTGGGCCATGTCCCCATCACCTATGACGATGTGACGGGCAAGGGGCGAAACCGGATACCGTTCCGGCAGGTCTCTCTGGACCGGGCTACAGCCTATGCCGCCGAAGATGCGGATGTGACTCTCCGTCTGTGGCAGGTGCTGCAACCGCAGCTTCGGGTCAACGAATGCCTGGCACTCTATGAGGAAATGGAGCGTCCGCTTATCGCGGTTCTGGCCAATATGGAGCAGGTCGGGATCAAGGTTGACGCGACTGAATTGCGACGGCTGTCTGAAAATTTCTCTGGACGAATGACAGTCATTGAAGCGCAGATCCACGATCTTGCCGGACGGAGCTTCAATGTTGGCTCCCCCAAGCAACTGGGTGAAATCCTTTTTGACGAGATGGGTCTGAAGGGAGGCAAGCGCGGTAAAACCGGAGCGTGGAGTACAGATTCATCGGTATTACAGGAACTGGCAGATCAGGGAACTGAACTGGCAGAGCGGATTCTTGCCTGGCGGCAACTGGCGAAGCTGAAAAGCACCTACACAGATGCTCTGGTTGCACAGATGGATCCGGCAACCGGACGAGTCCATACCTCGTTCCAGATGGCGATTACCACGACAGGGCGGCTATCTTCCAACGAGCCTAATTTACAGAATATTCCGGTGCGCACGGAAGAAGGGGCACAGATCCGCCGGAGTTTTGTGGCACCGGAAGGCAAGGTTCTGCTTTCGGCTGACTATTCACAGATTGAGTTGCGCCTTCTGGCAAGCGTGGCTGATGTGTCGGCACTGCGTGAGGCTTTTGAGATGGGACAGGACATTCACGCGCGGACGGCTTCTGATGTATTCGGAGTGCCACTGGAAGGAATGGACCCGCTGACGCGCCGCCGGGCCAAGGCGATCAATTTCGGGATCATTTATGGAATCTCGGCATTTGGGCTGGGCAAGCAACTCGGAATTCCGGCGGGGGAGGCCAGGGCTTATATCGATGCCTATTTCGCACGCTATCCTGGAATCCGGGATTATATGGATGCTCGCCGGCTCGAAGCCAAAGAGCACGGCTATGTGGTGACACCTTTGGGCCGGCGTTGCTACGTGCCCGGGATTACAGCGAAGAACGCTGCGCAAAGGAACTATGCCGAGCGGCAGGCAATCAACGCACCTTTGCAGGGTGGTGCTGCGGATATCATCAAACGGGCGATGGTCCGGCTGCCGCGTGTTCTGGCGGAGGCAGGGTTGCCCGCTGTGATGCTGTTGCAGGTGCATGATGAATTGCTGTTTGAAGTAGAAAAGCAGGCGGCTGAGGAGACGGCTCTGGTGGTAAAGCGGATTATGGAGGAAGCAGCATCTCTGGTGGTGCCGCTTGTGGTTGAAACGGGCATCGGCGCCAACTGGGCGGAGGCACATTGATGGCGCAGGATAACCGGTCCGGGAAAATGCGTACGGAAGTCAGACGCTGGAACCGGAAAGTGGTGACGGTCGTCGGAACAACTGTGTTTGTTGCTGCTGTCATGACTTACGTGGGCTACCGGATCTCGGACGCCATGGGGCCGATGGTAAACTCTGAAGGCAATGAAGTCGGCGGGCGCTTCCGTCTGATGGATTCGTCTGATGGCACAATGACTGACATGACATTCCGCGGACGCTGGATGCTGGTCATGTTTGGCGCAGTTCACTCTGTTGATGACAGCAGCACGAAGATGCTGACACAACTGAGTCAGGCTCTCAGCGTCGTTGACCCGGCGGGACACAGAGTGGCGCCGGTTTTTGTCAGCCTTGATCCACAACGGGATCAGTCCGAACAGCTAAGGCAATATTCATTAAAATTTCCGGCAAAAATTATAGCCGGAACCGGTGCTCCTGCCACACTCAACGCCGTGACAAAAGAATACCACGCTACGATCGAGAAACGTCCTGATCAGGAGTGGGATTACGCCTATATGACGTCACCACAGATCGTAATCATGAATCCTGATGGACTCTATGCCGGGATGATGCCTTCTTCCGCGAGCGCAGCAGAGATGCAGGCGAGGCTGCAACCTCTTCTGGCACGCCACTGATATGATTTTGCGGGCCGCGTTACTGGCAGGTGTCATTTTCAGTATAACTCTGACACCAGTCCTGGCGGCCTCTGATGATGCTGTGGCACGGGCCGGGATTCCGGCAGGCCCTCATGTGGGGGGCACACTGCGTCTGACAGCACAGAGTTCGGGAGGAACGCTTGATCCGCAGATCAGTTATCTGCATCCGAATTATCAGATTGAAGCTGTTGTCTATGACGGACTGACCACATTTGCAAAAACGCCTGGCAGCCTCGACCGCCAGGCAGTTCCTGATCTCGCCGATTCACTTCCTGTTCCGGAAGATGGTGGCCTGACCTACAGATTTCATCTGCGTTCAGATATTCGCTTCTCAAATGGAAAATTACTGACGCCTGATGATGTCGTCGCTTCGATGCGGCGGCTTTTTAAAGTCAACAGCCCGACGGCCGGCCCGTATTACAGCCATATCGTTGGAGGCGCTGCATGCCTGCATGATCCGGAACATTGTACACTGACTGGTGGTGTGGAAGCTGACGACAGATCGGGGACAGTAATCTTTCATCTGACACATCCTGACTCTGAGTTTTTTGACCGACTGGCTTTTCTGCACGCGGCAATCGTTCCCGCAGACACACCCGCCCAAGATACCGGGAATTCTGCGCCCCCCGGGACGGGACCGTATTATATCATCTCTTATGATCCGAATTCGGCAATGGAGCTCAGACGGAATCCATGGTTCCATGAATGGAATCATGAAGCGCAACCGGCTGGCTATCCTGACGCGATTCATTATGCATATGGGCTGGACCCTGAAGCAGAAGTCACAGCCATTGAAAACGGTCAGTTTGACTGGATGGCAGAAAATGCTCCGCTGGACCGACTGGCAGAGATCGGTGGACGATTTGCGGGTCAGGTGCGGATCATTGATTTTCTGAATCTGTATTACGCAGCACTGAATGTGAATATTCCACCATTCAACGACCTGCGTGTCCGGCGTGCTTTTAATTATGCCGTGAATCGCAAGGCACTCGTGATCCATAACGGGGGCCCGACGGTTGCCATCCCTTCGTGCCAGATGCTGCCCTCAGGAGCACCGGGTTTCGAACCGGGCTGCGCCTATACACGAGGCGCAGCGCCGGAAAATCCGGCTCCGACCTGGAGCGCGCCCGATATGGCTCTTGCAAGACGGCTGGTCGAAGAGAGCGGGACGAAGGGACAGCATGTAACCATAATTTCACCCGCACAGCCAAACTATGTGGCCCAGGCGAACGAATTGCGAAGCACACTCGCGGAGATGGGATATGTGGTTTCCGTACGGGTCATTACGCAGGCCGTTCAGTTCAGCTATATCCAGAACAGTGACCATCGGGTCCAGGTGGGGCTGACAGGATGGAATGCGGACTATCCCGCCGCGTCGACTTATCTGCAGGCCCTGTTTTCCTGTGCAACATTCACGCCACACTCAGATAACTCGATCAACATCTCCGGTTTCTGTGACCATAAACTTGATGCGCTGATGGATCACGCGGCCCTTGTGTCCATAACGGATCCAAAAGCAGGGAATGCGCTGTGGGCAGAAGCATCACGTGCGCTTATGGCGCAGGCACCGGCCGTGCCACTTGATCAGGTTCGCTGGGTCACACTGCTGTCGTCACGCGTCCATGGTGATTTTGTCACACCCATTTACGAAGTGGCTTTTTCTCAGTTTCAGCTCCGTTGAGGTTGCTGGCACAAGCATCCACGAAAGCCGGAGAAAGAGATCGCCGGACTTTTCAACGACTCAACAACGCTTTAGGCAGCGCAGATGACAGACTCCGTCAAAGCTTCGACGGCCGCACAAAAATGCCGTGCTACGCAATACGTCCCCGCTGTTTCGGCTATTGCTCCCCCGTCTTTGTATATCCAGCCTGAATGATGCATCTGTTGCGCTGCATGATGGTCTCGGATGGTCGATTTTCTGTTACGATGTTGTATCTTCCTGGAGTGAGAATGGTCCTGTCTGAACGAGGGTCACGCTGATGGTGGCACAATCAGTCCCCTTCCCCGCCCCGGTTGCAGCACCTGCTGGTCCCTGGCGCGCCGCCGGTCGTGTACTTATCGGCAATCGTTCCGCCATGACAGCACTGATGGTCCTGCTTCTCATGGCATTCTCATGCGTCATGGCGCCCTTTTATGCACAGGACATCGCGCATACTGATCCATTCACGTCCAATGTGGCCGGATCACTCACTCTGAATGGTCATGATGTCGACATCATGCAACCCAATGACAATCCGCTTCATCTGGGACTCAGTCCGGTGGGACCGACCTGGCATGCCTCGGCATATCTGCTCGGAGCGGACAGTCAGGGTCGCGATGTCGCGGCACGTCTGCTGTATGGCGGACGTAATTCTCTGATGATCTCATTTTCGGCGGCACTGCTTTGTATCGCAATGGCGGCAACGGTGGGTGTTCTCGCCGGCTTTTTTGGCGGTATCATCGATATTATCCTTTCTCGCCTGATGGATATCATGTGGGCGGTCCCGGTCTATCTGTTCGCGATTTCGCTCTCGATCGTGACCATCAGTCAGGGTCTGAAGATCGGTCCATTTACGATCGAAAGTGATAATCTTCTGATTCCTGTCGTAATTATTGCTCTGGTCTATGTGCCATATGCGGCACGACCGATCCGCGGACGGGTCATGGCATTGCGAAACGCGGAATTCGTGACGGCAGCAAAGAGTCTGGGTGTACCACGCTGGCGGATCCTTCTGCTTGATATCCTGCCGAATGTTTCGACCACGCTGGTGGTTCTGGCGCCGTTACTGACGGCGCTCGCGCTTCTTGCTGAGTCGGCCCTGTCTTTTCTTTCCATTGGTGTCCAGGCCCCGGCTGCATCGTGGGGCACGATCATCCAGGATGGTGAAGGACTGATTTACACCCGGCCGATGGTTGCTATAGCGCCCGGACTTGCAATTGTGATCGTGGTGCTGGCCCTTAATATCCTTGGCGACGGCCTCCGGGACGCACTGGACGTGCGCGAAACCAGCCGGAAGGGAACGTGATGATTGCTGCGCTTTTCAGACGGCTCGGCCAGACGCTGTTCGTCCTGTTCGGCATTTCCGTGCTGGTGTTTCTCGTGTTTTTTGCCACACCTGGCGCAGACCCGACATCGCGTATTGCCGGGAAGAATGCGTCTCCCGAAACGATGGCGAGAGTCCGGCACGAATATGGTTTCGATCGTCCCTTACCCGTTCAGTATGCAACAATGATGAAAAAGCTCTTCATCACACGGGATCTGGCGTCCTATGTGGATCGTGGTGAACTCGTTGTGCCGGAGATCGTGCAGGCTGCCCCGGTAACGCTTTCTCTGGCAACCGGTGGTGCTGTGATCTGGGTCGTTATGTCAGTGGTAATGGGCACGACTGCTGCCGCATTTCGGGGGACATTGATCGATCGGGGACTGATGATTCTTGGCCTGATCGGGATTTCCATTCCGGTTTTCTGGCTCGGACAGGTTGCAAATCTGATCACGCAGGCCCGATATCATGATACCTGGCTGTTTTCGTGGGTTCCCGGGCTTGGTTATATTCCGTTTTCAGAGAGTCCGCTGGGCTGGTTTCGGGCGCTGATTATTCCCTGGATTGTTCTTGCCGTGCTGTTCATCGGTATTTATGGCCGGGTGCTGCGAGCAGATCTGATAGCGGTTTCCGGTGAAGACTTTATGCGCACGGCCCGCGCGAAAGGGCTGTCCCCGGCGCGCGTGCTGCTTGTGCATGGACTGCGGACCTCCATGATCACGTTCGTCTCTTTATTTGGGCTCGATTTTGCACAACTGATTGGTGGTGGCGCCTTACTGACGGAAGTTGTGTTCGGGCTGCAGGGTGTAGGGCGGCTAACCTACCAGGCTCTGTCAAATCTCGACCTGCCGCTCATCATGGCAAGTGTGATGTATTCGGCGGTGTTTGTGGTGCTCGCGAATGCAGTTGTTGATATGGTCTATGTCTTTCTTGATCCGAGGGTCCGTGATGCGCGCTGAGGCTCCACTTCTGGAGGTGCATGACCTCTCTGTCAGTTTTCGGTCCCGCGGACGCTACATTCCAATTGTCGAGAAAGTCTCATTCTCTGTCGGTTCCCGTGAAATTCTGGGAATTGTCGGAGAGTCAGGATCAGGCAAGAGTGTAACGGCCATGGCAATCATGGGACTGATCGACGCGCCGGACGTGAAAATCACCGGGTCCGCACGATTTCGCGGACAGGAACTGGTCGGCCTTCCGCAGAAAGCCTTTCGTCATCTGCGTGGACGTGACATCGCGATGATCTTTCAGGATCCGATGACAGCGTTTACCCCGGTCTACACGATCGGATGGCAGATTGACGAGCAGATCCGTGCTCATGAAGCGCTTTCAAAAACCGGTGCACGTGCCCGCACGGTACAATTACTCGGTGACATGGGGGTACCGGATCCTGAGCGAACAGCGAACCGATACCCTCATCAACTTTCAGGCGGGCTGCGGCAGCGGGCGATGATTGCAATGGCACTGTCCTGCAATCCCGTAATGCTGATTGCCGACGAACCAACGACAGCGCTGGATGTAACAGTGCAGGCACAAATTCTCGATCTTCTCCGCAATCTTCGACATAATTACGGATCGTCTGTTTTGCTGATCACACATGACATGGGCGTGGTGGCGGAAACATGTGACAATGTCATGGTCCTGTATTCCGGTCGGGTGGCGGAACGTGGTCCGGGCGAAGCAATTTTCGCGCAACCGGCACATCCTTATACGGCGGCATTGCTGGACTCCATTCCCCCGCTGACCGGACCACGTCCCGCGCGGCTACCGTCAATCGCGGGGTCCCCCCCTGCCCCACTCGAACGTCCGTCCGGTTGCGCGTTCGCCCCACGCTGTCATTACGCGCATGAAAGCTGCGTCATGCTGCCACCATTGATTTCTTACGGCTCTCAGGATGTCGCCTGTGTGCTGCCAGTTGAAGGTCGGCCGTTGCCACCTCGTGTTGTGGCAGACGTAGCATGAGTACGCCGCTGCTACGGGCTATAGATCTGTGCAAGGAATACAGGCTGCCACGCGGTCAGACATTGCGGGCACTGGACAATGTTTCGCTGGAGGTGATGCCAGGAGAGGTGCTCGGACTTGTTGGTGAGTCCGGTTGTGGCAAATCAACACTGGGACGATGTCTGCTACGTCTGACGGACCTTTCCTCGGGAGCGATCATTTTTGACGGGCAGGAGATCTCGTCACTTGGTGAACGTGCGATGCGGCCGCTACGGCGACAGATACAAATGGTATTTCAGGATTCTTACGCTTCCCTGAATCCGCGTCGACGGATCGGGGATCTGATTGCGGAGCCCCTGCGTGTACATCCTGATGAAAACGGTCAAAAACGCAGCAGGGCGGCAATTGATGCGCGGCTGGCCGAACTCATGGAACTGGTCAGTCTGCCCGCTTCCGCTCTTGCCCGTTATCCGCATGAATTTTCCGGCGGCCAGCGACAGCGGATCAATATTGCCAGGGCTCTGGCATTATCGCCGCAGCTGGTAGTGGCGGATGAGCCTGTCTCGGCGCTGGACGTCTCGGTTCAGGCTCAGATTGTTAATCTGTTTACGGATTTACGGGAGCGGCTGGGGCTGACTTATGTCTTCATCGCCCATGATCTGGCGGTGGTGAGGCAGATTTCGACACGCGTGGCTGTGATGTATCTTGGGGCGATTGTCGAACTGGGGGAAACCGATGCTGTATTGCATAAACCGGCACACCCCTACACAGCGGCTCTGATCGCCGCTGTACCGGAGCCTGTTATCCGCCATGGAACCTCACTTACGCTTTTAAGAGGTGATATACCCAGCCCGATATCACCACCTTCGGGATGCCGGTTTCATACACGATGTCCGAAAGCAGAAGCCCGATGCTCAGCTGAGGCTCCGGAATTGCGACCACTACAGAACGATCATGCGGCAGCATGCCATTTTCCACTTATGGATAGTCTCTGACGGCCTGTTGGAGTGGGTTTTCATGTGGGATCCGGATGTTTGATCCTGTGCTTTGATAGCGTGGATTTAGCGATCACGACTTTAATGATCTGATCCGTACATCCAATCGTACCGCTTGTCAGTGGATGATGGGGTTTCATGCGATGTATGATGCCGATGTCAGCGCAGGCTCATTTTCGTAACTGCCTTCGGGCTACCTCGATAACGCAGTGCCAGAATCAGCAACTGCCCGGTTAATCCAGCCGGAGCTTCGGTGCAATAAGATTTTCAGAAAGCTTTGTCCGCTCAAAATCCTGAATAACGTCAGCCAGTGTGCGCTGATCCATAACCGCCATGAACGCCGCAAGCGCTTCGTTCAGCACTCCTTTGAGATGACAATCTGGCATAAGCCGGCACAGAGCGCAGAGGGGCGTTTCATCCGAAAGCTGCATGCAACTGACCAGCGCCATATCCTCCTCAGTGGACCGAACAACATCCCCCAGACGTATCTGATCGGGAGCGCGTGCAAGGCGAAGCCCCCCTTTACGACCCCGCGTGGTTTTCACGAATCCTGCCAATCCAAGGCGATGAATGATTTTGACGAGATGGTTTTCCGAGATGTCATAGGCGTGTGCAATCTCGCGGATCGAACACAAACGATCCGGCACAGTGCCAAGATAGACAAGGCTCCGCAGAGCATAATCAGTATGGAGAGTCAGGCGCATAGGAGAACAATATGCTGTGAGGCGTATGTATGTCAGAAAAATTTAAAGGTATATTATATTTCTATATTTAAAAAATGAGGTGGTTTCCTGTGTTCAGACAGGCATTGAGCCTGAATAAGCTTAGGGTGAAGATTATGTGTTTCAGGCCGCCAGTGTGACCGGTGCCGGCATAATGCCATCGCCTGTCAGGTGTTCTGCCGTTCAATGCCGAATGAAGCCTCCTTGCATTGTAATAGCCGATCCATGTGGTCAACCCCGTTCGCAGTTCCGAGCCGTTCGAATGCATGCCGACAGGCGCACTCATATTTCAGGGGGCACCATAGCCGTTCGATGAAGACGCTGTTCATCCGACGGCCGCGACCGCCCATGAAGAGGCGTATCTCGTGGTCCTGCAACACATGTGTAAACCGGGCCGATGTGAACTGGCCTCCCCGATCCACGTTGAAAATCTTCGGCTTTGTGTGCCATCCCGGTGCCCCCTCCAGCGTTTCGATTCGAAATTCGACGTCCATGGCGCTGGACAGCCGCCAGGCCAGCACTGCCAGCACTCTGTGTGAGAACGATCCATGACGGCCACAAGGCAGAGAAAGCCGTAGCGCATCGAAATACCGGTGATATCGGTACACCAGATCTGCCGGGGCCCGATCGACTGTCAGGTCACGCAGGAGACAGGACCAGATCCGATGACCAGGGGCGGCACCGTCGTATGCGCCGTTTCCTTCCCGTCGCTTACTATCGTCTGGTGAATGCCGTGCTTCGCCGACAGTTGTGCCGTCGTCGTTCCTCACGCAAGGCCTCAAGCGCCATGCCGGCCTTGAAATCAGGGGAACATCGCTTCCGTTTGCCTGTCATCGGGATCGTCCTTCGTCAGAGGCCCCCAGGCTAACCTCCTGCCCGAATTCCGGGACCACCTCACCATTGAAGTCAGGATCCCCCCGGTCGCAGTCTGGCAGCGAGGCACATTATATTACAAATATATTTTGTATAATTTTCCCAGATTTGTCAGACTTGCTGTAGTTGCCTCCACACCTTATTGTGGATTTTCTATTATCACTATAATAAATTGTGATATCCTGCGCCAGGACTCCGGGTCATGCCTTTGCATTCGCCGATAACTGTTTCCCGCCGTGTTCTGCTTGGCGGCACGCTGGCTTGTGCCGGACTTGCGGCATTCGGGCATCAGCGGCGTGCCAGGGCGGCATCAGGATTGCTGAACGTTTCCTACGATCCTACGCGGGAATTATACCATGAAATTAATCCGGCCTTTTCCGAAGACCGGGGACGGGTCCAGGGCCATGACGCCATCATTGTGCGGACTTCCAATGGTGGCTCGGGTGCACAGGCACGCTCTGTCCTGGAAGGGGCCCCGGCAGATGTAGTGACACTTGGACTGGCACGCGACATCGATATGCTGGCACAACACGGGCTGCTTGCGGCCGACTGGCAAAAACGACTGCCTCACAATTCCACACCCTTTACGAGCACGATCGTGTTCCTTGTCCGGAAAGGAAATCCTAAAGCCATTCTGAACTGGCCGGACCTCGTGCGACCCGGAATTCAGGTGGTGACACCTAACCCCAAAACATCCGGGGGAGCACGATGGAACTATCTGGCAGCATGGGGGTGGGCACTGCGACAACCCGGAGGAAACGAGACTGCGGCTCGATTATATCTGAAAGCCCTGTTTTCGCACGTTCCTGTACTCGACGCCGGCGCCCGGGGGGCGACAAACAGTTTTGTGCAACGTGGTATGGGAGACGTTCTGATCGCCTGGGAAAATGAAGCTCTGCTCGCGGCGAAAGACCTCGGGCCAGATAACTTCGATGTGGTGGTACCTAAACTGACTATCCTGGCTGAACCCCCGGTAGCGCTGGTTGACCGGAACATTCACATTCATGGCACTGAAGCTGCCGCGCAGGCTTACCTGAATTTTCTTTATTCGCGGCAGGCTCAGAAGATCGGAGCATCACATTACTTTCGGCCTGTGGATCCCACTGTCGCCGTTGAAAACACGGAGAGGTTTCCGGCGGTAGCAACATTCGATATTTCGAGCCTCGGCGGCTGGAAATCCGTGCAGAAGACGCATTTCGCAGCGGGCGGCATTTTTGATCAGATTTATAGTGCCGATAACTAAGATGAAACACGCGCATAACACGACACGAGCCCGCGCAATCGATCCTCTGCCGGGTTTTCGCTTCGCTCTGGTTTCCACCCTGCTCTGGGTCGGCCTGATTGTTGCTCTGCCCCTCACGGCGCTGGTCATGCGTCCCTGGCAGGAAGGGATCGGGGCTATGACGGCGGCTCTGCAGGATTCGCGAATGTTTGCGGCACTGCGGGTCAGTTTTGTTTCGGCATTTCTGGCGGCATTGATCGATGTCCCCCTGGGGGTCATTCTGGCATGGACGCTGGTACGAGCGCGGCTGCCCGGACGGCGCGTCGCAGATGCACTGATCGATTTACCTTTTGCCATTCCCACAGCTGTAACCGGCATTACACTGGCGACTCTTTACGGTCCTCAAGGCTGGCTTGGAGCCCCCCTCGCCCGTCTGGGAATCAGTATTGCTTACACAGCCACCGGGATCGTGGTGGCACTGATGTTTGTCGGGCTGCCATTCATCGTCCGTAGCGTAGAACCGGTGCTGAGAGATCTGCCGCCAGACCTGGAGGAGGCGGCGGGTCTTCTGGGGGCACGTCCATGGCAGATTGTAACTCGCGTTGTGCTGCCGGCGCTGCTGCCTGCGACCGTAACCGGGTTCGGGCTTGCCTTCGCACGCGGCATCGGTGAGTACGGTTCTGTCATCTTTATTGCTGGCAATCAGCCCTTTCGTAGTGAAATCGCACCGCTGCTCATCGTCGTGCGGTTACAGGAATTCGACTATCCAGGAGCAACATCAATCGCATTCGTGCTGCTGGTGGTATCTTCATTGTGTCTCGCAGGAGTGGCATGGCTGCGACGGCGGGTAGCGCGTGGTCTGATCACGGGAGCTGCAGCATGACCGCTCCCGTTCTGAACAAAAAAAATCTCAACATATCGCGCTGGGTTCTGATCATAACAACCTATATAATCGTGGGTATTATGCTGGTTCTTCCGCCGGTTCTGGTGATCATTGAGGCCTTGCGGGACGGACCTTACGCGGCATTTGCCAGCATGACTGACCCGGACGCACTGGCGGCAATCAGACTCACGCTGGTGATGACTGTGGCATCAGTTGCAATTAACAGCACTTTCGGTGTTCTGGCAGCGTGGCTTATTGCGAAATACCGTTTTCCAATGCGTGGCATTCTGCTGATGCTGATCGAACTGCCAATCAGTATTTCTCCGGTCGTAGCAGGTCTGGTCTGGCTGCTGCTGTTCGGTACACAGGGCTGGTGGGGCGAAGCGCTGAACCGGATGAACATTCATATCGCGTTTGCGCCCGCTGGCATTTTGCTGGCCACCCTGTTCGTCACATTTCCTTATGTGACGCGTACATTGCTACCGCTCATGGAGCAGCAGGGTCGCGATGCAGAAGACGCGGCGATGCTGCTGGGCGCCTCATTCTGGCAGATTCTGTGGCACGTCACACTGCCGGAAGCACGATGGGCATTGTTATCCGGTGTGCTGCTGACCACAGCACGAGCCATGGGCGAATTTGGAGCTGTATCGGTGGTCTCGGGGCATATCCCGGGACTGACCGAGACGATGCCGCTGCATATTGAGACTCTTTACAACGGCTATCAATCGGTGGCGGCCTTCAGTATGGCCACCCTGCTGGCCATTATGGCCATGGCAACTGTCAGTCTGCGGTCAGTGTTCGAAAGCAGAGCACATAATGTTGCAACCGGGGAGCATGACGCATGAGCGTACGGATCGAAACTCTGGTACGCCGCGCACCCGGCCCCGAAAGTAAAGTCCTGCTCGATGGTGTATCACTTGATGTCCCGGATGGCGGTTTTGTTGCTCTGGTCGGACCGTCGGGCGCAGGCAAGACGACGTTGTTGAGATCTGTTGCCGGACTGGATGCACCGGAGTCCGGTCATGTAGTGATTGACGGGCGCGCCGTTGAGGGTCTGGCGCCGCGTGAGCGCAATGTCGGGTTCGTCTTTCAGAATTACGCGCTGTTCCGTCACATGACGGTCGCAAAAAACATTGCTTTCGGACTTGATGTGCTGCCGCGCGGGCAGCGACCATCAAAGGCAGACATCACCGCGCGGGTAGCAGAGCTGCTGACCCTGATCCAGTTGCCGGATCTCGGACAAGCTTATCCTGAACGCCTTTCCGGTGGTCAGCGACAACGGGTGGCTCTTGCGCGTGCTCTGGCGACGAGGCCTGGTCTCCTTCTGCTGGACGAACCATTTGGTGCGCTCGATCCCGTGGTGCGACGGACCGTGAGGGCCTGGATACGGGCGCTGCATGACCAGCTGAAGCTGACAACGATTCTGGTGACACACGACCAGGAAGAGGCGCTGGACGTAGCCGATCGGGTTGTTGTGATGCAGGATGGAAGGATCGTTCAGGATGCTGATCCGCAGACACTGGAAGAAGAGCCTGCGACGCCGTTTGTCATGGAATTTCTGGGAGAGTCGCTGCGCTTTGAAGGACAGATTTCCTCAGGACAGTTTGTGCCAAACCAGGCGCATGTCGGGGCGTTTGATGTGCAGAGTCTGTCTGATGGACCAGCAGTAGCGATGATTCGGCCGCATGAGGTGCGTCTCCATGCTATGAGGGAAGATGGCGCGGCTGTTCGGCAGATTGGTGTGCGATATGGTCTTATCAGACTGTCCGTTAATTTAGGCGTCCGGACTGTCGAGATTTTGCAACCTGAACCGACAGCGTCGACTTTTTACGATTGTGGAGTGCAGCTTGATATCCAGGAAGCACGACTTTTTCGTGACGGGAAACTGGCACGGGCAGCGCAAGAAGCTGAAACTGGTCAGCAGCATGAAATGGTATCTGCAATTTAACATTCACAAAACGTGATTTGAGTGTTTCGGGTTGTAATTACGGGACTACGATCGTAATTGGATGGCGACACAGCTGCTTAGAGGATTTTTTTCGACGTGGTGGACATCAGAAGCAACAGACGCGATGCCGATGGCCAGAGTGTCATCACTGCAAACCGGCTGCTTGACGGAATTGTCGTCTGGCGTGCAGCCGATGGAACATGGTGTGAACTGATTTCCGACGCCACACAGATCCCTAATGGTGAAGTCGAAAACCTTTTGAACATTGTAAAACCAGAAGCGCAGAATCAGGGTGTGCTGGGTGTTTATGGTGTGCAGGTGCGTGAAAATGATGTCGGGGAGATTGTTCCCGTGACAGCACGGGAACGTATCCGGGCATTCGGCCCATCCATCCATCCGGAATTCGCACCGCGCGATCATGCGGCAATGCATGACGTCGGGGAGAACCGCCATGTCTGCTGATACGATGGGTCGGGACGATGTCATGCCGGCAGACCGACAGGTCGGGCTTTACTCTTACGATCAGGTTGATCGTACGTTTTTGCGTGAACGAATTGAGCAATTTCGCGATCAGGTCGCACGCCGGGTATCAGGTGAACTGACCGAGGACGAATTCAAACCTTTGCGCCTGATGAACGGACTGTATCTGCAGCTTCATGCCTATATGCTACGTGTAGCAGTGCCTTACGGAACGCTGGCATCACGGCAGGTGAGGGCTCTCGCGAGGATCGCCCGCGAGTTCGATCGTGGCTACGGGCATTTTACCACACGTCAAAACATACAGTTCAACTGGATCAGACTGGAAGACACGCCGGCAGCACTGGAAGTGCTGGCGGAAGCGGACATGCATGCGATCCAGACCAGTGGCAACTGTATTCGCAATGTGACGTCCGATGAATTCGCGGGCGCCGCAGTTGATGAATTGCTGGACCCGCGTGTACACGCGGAAATTCTGCGACAATGGTCGACGCTACATCCGGAATTTACGTTTCTGCCTCGCAAATTCAAAATTGCGATTTCAGGCAGTCCGCAGGACCGTGTTGCAGCCCGCTTCCATGATATCGGACTGATTGCACGCCCGGGTCCGAACGGACGCCCGCTGTTCGAGGTATTTGTCGGCGGTGGGCTCGGGCGCACGCCGATCGTCGGCACACGACTGCGCGAGGACCTGCAGGAAGAGGATCTGGTTGCTTATCTGGAAGCGATCCTGCGTGTTTATAACGAATTCGGTCGTCGCGATAATATCTACAAGGCACGCATTAAAATTCTGGTTCAGGCGCTCGGGGCTAATGAATTTCGGCAACGTGTGGATGCGGAATTCGTTGCGATGGATCGGGCACGATACCGGCTGGAGCCCGCTCTTGTACAGGCAATCCGCGACCGGTTTGGCGTTCCGGCATTCAGACCTGAGGGCAATGCCCCTGCCCTTCTGGCGCAGGCACGGGAAAACAGAACTTTCGATGCCTGGGTCAGAACCAACACGCATCCTCATCGTGCTCCCGGCTATATTTCGGTCGTGGTGTCTCTGAAGCCGGATGGCGGCATTCCGGGCGACGCTACTGCAGACCAGCTGGATTTGCTGGCAGATCTGGCGGAACGGTTCAGTTTTGGTGAACTTCGTGTGACACATTTGCAGAATGTGGTGCTCGGACATGTCCGTCAGGAGCAGCTCTACGAGCTGTGGCAGGCTCTTTCCGGCGCAGGCCTTGGAACCGCAAATATCGGATTCATTACAGACATCGTGGCATGCCCGGGACTGGATTACTGTGCGCTGGCGAATGCACGGGCAATTCCGATTGCACAGAAGCTCAGTTCACGGTTTGCAGATCTGGAATTACAGCGTGAAATTGGTGCTTTAAGAATTAATATTTCCGGCTGCATCAATGCCTGTGGACACCACCATGCAGCTCATATCGGTATTCTCGGTGTCGATAAACGTGGAGAAGAAGCATTCCAGCTGACGTTGGGTGGCTCCGGCGAGGAAGATGCGTCGATCGGTCAGATTCTCGGACCGGCAATGAGCGAGGATGAGACTGTCGACGCAGTTGCGCGACTGGTTGATTTCTATCTGGTGCGGCGCGATAGCGGCGAGCGGTTTCTTGATGCCTATCGCCGGATTGGTACTGCTGCGTTCAAGGATGTTGTCTATGCCGCTGCTTGAGAATGGTCATCTGGTCGCTGACCGGTGGAATTATGCGACCAATGGTCAGCCATTGGGGACCGGGTCGGTCATCGTTCCGTTATCGCGTCTGAGTGAAGGGCTTGGACGTAGCATGGGCGATCTGGGCGTTGTGTTGCCTGTGGACGAGTCCATCTCGACATTACGTGACGCACTACCAAAACTCTCTGTTGTAGTCGTTATATTTCCTATTTTTCGTGATGGACGGGCTTTTAGTCAGGCTCGGGCTCTTCGGGAACATCTGCATTTTACAGGTGAGATCCGTGCGTCCGGACATGTTCTGCCAGATCAGTACGAGTTTCTTGTGCGCTGTGGTGTGACGACGGTCGAAGTCCCGGAGAACGCTGATGTTTCAGCGTGGGAACGGGCACTACATCAGTTTCGGGTGGCGATGCAGCCATCTGTGATGAACGAAACACCGACCGGTTTCGGGTTTCGACGATTTTTACCTGCCTGACAGTTTTTTCGACATGGCTGACACGCATAATTCATATCGGCCTCAGAAATACAGTTATATATCGGTTCAGCCTCTCTGCCTCGCGATCCGGGATATTATCAGTATCGACAGAAGGTCGTCCGTATCCGGAATTTTCTTTCTAATAGCGTAGAAATTCTAAAAACTATATTTATAGTATTATTTTAATAAATAATTTTTACCTATATAAAAATATATATTTTCTTTTAGTTTCTATAATAACGAATATAATAAATTAAATAACTCTTATCGTATTACAAAAATCGTAATGATGATTATTTTATACCTGCGTTTTATCTCAGAGCCCGATTCGAAAGTTTTTTAAGCTTGACAATGCCTTGCTGTCCGTCGTGTGAGCATGCGGATCGAGGCGATCAATGTCCATGCGGTTGAGGACGCAATGGATTGTTCCCAATCTTTGGCGAGCCGCCTGCACCGTCCCAGCCAGGCGAATGTCCGTTCAACCACCCAGCGGCGCGGCAGGATCTGAAAGCCTTTCACCGTATCGAACCGCCTGATGATTTCGACCGTCCATTTTCCCATGGAGGCGAGCGCGGATCG
>NZ_WOSX01000004.1 GCF_011516735.1 Acetobacter fallax
CTGCGATTACGTGGCCCAAACGGCGCTCATGACGAGTTCCTCCTCGCCGCAACCGCCCAGAACCTCCGCAAGATGGCCAGGCTCGTCCCACCGCGGGAGGCGATGGCGGCAAAGTGAGGTGAAGAGGCCAATCAGGCTAACCCCACGGTGCTTTCATCCGCAATCACAACAAGGCTTTTTCAACACAATCAGGGCGATTGCGGCCTTCATCTTCTACCTCAAAGAATGAGTCCTGAGCCTAATGAACTCTGCTCCGCTGCAAGCGTGAGCGAAAACCATCCAGAAGAACTGTCAATCATTAGCTAAAAAGCATGAGATCAGTTTGTCACGCTATCAATCAACGGTTTTTCGATCCCTCCAAATGAAAGCGGCATCTACAACTACTCGCGCAAGGTCTCATAAAGTGTTTAGTCAGCAATAATTAAGCAATTTCGCCCACCACGCTTGCCTTTATAAAGAGCCCGATCTGCACGGCCGATTAAACTTTCAGGTGTATCACCAGGAGAAATTATGGCTAAACCGATACTACACGTTGCAACAACAATGCTTTCTTCAACTCTTATGGGCATACACAAAACGCGATGAAGTGTATTGGCTTCTTCAATGACACTCTGTATTTTGCGAACTATAGGATAAATTATGATAAGCTCTTCGCCACCGTAACGTCCTGCCATTACGCCGGGACCAGAGGTCTGGCGTAGCCGCAGGCCATATTGTTCCAGAACGAAATCCCCCGCCTGATGCCCAAATGTATCGTTGATCAACTTGAAATGATCTATATCAATTAAAGAAACCGCGATTAGTTCACCTGGGGCGAGAGAAGATATAAGGTAAGATAATTCATCAAGTGCTGTTCGACGATTAAGTAAACCAGTCAACCCATCAACTCTAGACTGTTGACGAAGTTGTGCCTGAATTTCTTCCATAACACGAGTGCGATCACGCACAGCTCTATCAATATTTTTTTGTCTTACCATAACGTAACGTCTATAACTCCCTCCCGATATTAAAAAAAACAAAAAACCACAACTGACAAATGCTATCAAAAATCTGGATGAGCGTCCTAGACCACTTCCCATATGGGCGGCAAGATGAGCATGATTGGCGCTTCGCGCATTAATAAAATCAATAGCCTGCACATCAAAAGATATTTGTTGCCCCTGAACGTTCGAGTAGTTTGCAAATGTTTCATTTTCCGTGTGCGGCGCTGTATCAACATTCTCGAGAATATAGCGATAATTAAGATCATTACTCCCTACAAAAGTAGGTGCAACAAAATTAACACTTAGATTACGCTCACCATCTGACCAGATGCGAGGATTTCCAAGCAAATTTACTGAATTAATATAAGCTGATGTTATGCACGTATGTAATTCAGGCAGGGCCGGAAATATGTGTTCTGCGGTAAGATGTGACATTCCCGAGTCAGTACCGAACCAGAGCGAACCGTCATCATCTTCATTTATTGCTCCATAAATAATATGATTAGAAATAAGACCAGAATTAACATCGAAGTGGCGCCAACCACTGGAAGTTAAAACGTTCAGCCCCCTTGAGCTACCAATCCAGATCCAACCGCGAGTATCCCGAAACAGTGATGTCACTACCTCAATATAAGGTGCGTTTCTAGAAAATGAGGATAGTATAGCGCTTCCTTCCTCTCGTAATTCAATTTTTCGAAGTCCGCCTCTTATACCTGCAACCCATACTTCATTTGACATCGTGACCGTCATTAATCGACCGTCTCCGATCCCGAGTTCAATAAGATCAATCTGCGGCTCAAAATAATCTTCTCCAGGTTTTTGTCGGAACAACACATTATCGGTGAGCGCCAGCAGGCGTCCAAACTGATCAAATTGAAGAGCATTAATTCGCCGGTCGTTTAACACTAAAGCTTTCGATAGACGAGACGGAGGATGAAGGGGGTCATCTATCCGGACAATGCCTTGAGCCGTACCAATCCATAAACGCCCAGCACTATCCAGTGCCATTGCACCGGTTAAAGATGCTTGAGATGGTAATGTGATAATATTCCCTGTTTCAGGGTTAATACGCACCAAGCCGGACGATTTCCCGGCTCCCCAAATTGTGCCGTCGCCTGTTCGCAGTAAAGATCTTACGTCAATATTGTAATGCCCAATAGGTAATTTAATATCATCACCATTGTCATGCGAAGAGTAGTGAAATAACCCTTGCTCAGTAGCGAGCCAAAACGCACCAAAGTTATCACGGCGAATAGCTGAAATCCTTGTCGCAGGAAAACCTCGTTCGGTTCCGTAATTTTCCCAGACAGAAAAACCAGCTAACCGCATGATTCCGTGATTTGGACTGGCGAGCCAGATGCCTTCCTCTCGATCAATAAATGCAGATGAAACAGACCCTAGTTTATGTTTAGATAAAAAATTTGTGGATTTCCATTGTCCCGATGAAGAACGAATGAGCAGAGACGAATTTTCCTGTGTGATTACAGAGCCACTTTGTGTCGCTATTAAAAAGAATGAAGAAGTAGATGACCTTGATGAGCTAGTTGGAATATCTTCAACATCAATATCTTTATCTACGCTGATTCGCACAAAATGAATCGCGCTGCGTGCAATCAGCGTTCCATCTGGGGCGATTGTGAGTGCCAGCCATTCATCAGCAGGAATGCCTTCACGAGTCCCAAATACTACAGTAGAGCCATCTCTATTGCGACAAAGAGCGCGGCCACATGCAATCCATAATGTTTCTTCTGATGAGCTAAGCACGTGGAGAGATAGAGTTGTGAGTGGGTTTCCTAAAAGAATAGGTACGTGCTGCGTGTCATCTTCAAAACGTTCAACGACCGGCATTTTCCTAGCATCATGGTGAATACGCCATAATCCGCCACCTTTTGCTGCTCCTTCTCCTACAAGAACGATAAAATCTTTACCCAGTACAGAAAATTGTAACTTCGCGTTTAATTTCAAAGGCACTTTATGAAAGGAGAAGCCTGTGCGCATCCACAGAGCATTATCAGCCCCGACCAAAAGACTTCCGTCACTGCCGCCTGCAAGCGCAGTGACATTCTTAAATATCGCGTTATTTTCATTGTCTACGCGAGTAAATTCACCGCCGGAACTGACATATAAACCCGCAGTTGTCCCAACGTACAAAAAGCCATTACTATCCTGAGCAAAAGCATTGACTATAGCATTGCCAACACCAGTTTGCGCATCAAACAAACGAATCGTTTCAGCCCGAACGGAATAAGAAAAAAAAATAAAAAACAATAAAAATATAGATATAGTTAATTTAACGCAAAGCAAAATTATGTTTATAGATGGCTGTTTCAACTCATCATGATTAAAATAAAATAATTCACAAAAAGTATAATTTAAGTTGCGCACGATCTCTTCGAACTACCTTCAATTCAAATGCAGTTCTATACATAATGAACTCTCATTATCAGAGTGTTAAATTCAAGGAAAATTGTCAATGTCCTATGAAATCGTCGCCTCATATCCCCTGAGATGCAAGCTGGAGAGCTTGATCATACTGAATCAATGCGTCAACAATAGCATCAATCTCTCCCAACATAATTCGATCTATCTTATGTAGCGTTATGCCAATTCTGTGATCTGTGACGCGGCCCTGTGGAAAATTATAGGTGCGAATTCTTTCTGACCGATCACCAGTGCCAACCTGAGACTTTCTGTCCGCAGCACGGGTTGCGTGGAGGCTTGCTCTTTGTAATTCAAAAAGTCTTGCACGAAGAATTTTCATCGCTTTTGCCCGGTTCTTGTGCTGACTCTTTTCCTCCTGCATAGTTACTACGATACCCGTAGGTATATGAGTAATCCGAACTGCGCTTTCTGTCTTGTTTACATGTTGACCACCTGCCCCGGAAGCACGATAAACATCTATTCGCAGATCGCGTTCATCAATCTGAACATCGACATCTTCCGCTTCTGGAAGCACCGCAACTGTCACAGTAGAGGTATGAATTCTGCCCTGACTTTCCGTCATCGGAACACGTTGAACTCGATGAACACCAGATTCATACTTTAATCGCGCGAAAACACCGCGACCGGAGATAGTCGCAATACCTTCACGCAAGCCTCCAAGTTCGCTCTCATCGTAATCCATCAATTCGAATCGCCAGCCATGAATGTCAGCGTAACGCCGGTAAACTCCAAAAAGTTCTGCTGCGAACAGAGCGGCTTCATCCCCTCCGGCGGCAGGTCTGATTTCTAGAATTGCACTACGTTCATCCGCCACATCACGCGGTAGCATTGCCAGGCGGACTTCCTGACGGAGCAATAAAATCCGCTCTCGTAGCCGATGAAGTTCGACTTCAGCAAGGATTTTCATCTCAGGATCAGCAAGCAATTGCCCTGTCTCGCGTTCCTCTATCTGAGCGAAACGTAATTCATTGATCCGAGCTACGAGCGGTTCCAGTTCCGCATATTCACGTGATGCACGAGAAAATTCCTCTCCGGTTACACCACCAGCCAGAAACGCTTCAATTTCTTCCGCACGTCCAACAATACGGTCAAGACGATCATCGAGACTCACACTTGCTGCTCCGCCCTCTCAACCTGACATAAAACTTCAACAACATTTTCGGGCTTGATTTCCTGTTGCCGGCCGTTTGACAGATCCCGCAACTGCACAATTCCTCTCGTAAGTTCTATTTCACCGAGAATGACCACGTGTGAAGCGCCTATCCTGTTCGCTCGCTCCATACGTTTTTTCAGATTGCCACGATATGCCATTTCGGCGCGCAGACCCGCTGAACGAAGCTGATTAAGTAAGTGAATGGCCATACACTCGGCCTCAGATCCTAGTGGAATGACGGCAATGGGTGCGACAACCGGTGGCGGTTCATCGAGCAGCATAGCTAAACGCTCGACACCACCAGCCCATCCTATAGCTGGTGTCTGAGGGCCTCCCATTTCAGCCACCAATCCGTCATATCGGCCACCGGCCAGCACTGTCCCTTGCGATCCAAGACGTGTTGTAACGAACTCAAATGCCGTGTGGCTGTAATAATCCAGTCCGCGAACAATACGGGGGTTAATAGTGTAATTTACGCCAAATGCATCAAGTCCACGTCGCAATTCATCCCAGAAACGCCTAGACTCATCATTAAGAAACAAATCCAGAGCAGGTGCACTGTTTGCAATTAAACGATCTTCAGGTGCTTTACTGTCAAGAATACGAAGCGGATTGCGTTCAAGCCGGAGTTGGCTATCTTCAGAGAGTCTTTCGCGATAGTCAGAAAAATAACAGACCAGCGCGGCCCGCCATTCAGCTCGACTTGCAAGGTCACCCAGCGTGTTCAGTTCAAGGGTTACTTCATCGGCGACGCCGAGAGCGGCAAGCACATCCCGACCCATAGTGATTGCTTCTGCATCTGCAAGAGGTTCACCTGGTCCGATCAGTTCTGCACCAATCTGATGAAACTGTCTGTATCGCCCCTTTTGGGGACGCTCATAGCGAAACATCGGGCCCGCGTAAAATACCTTCTGAGGAAGAGATTGTGTCAGGCCATTCGTGATCAGAGCACGACAAACAGCTGCTGTCCCTTCAGGGCGCAGGGTCAGTGAATCTCCACCACGGTCTGTGAAGGTGTACATCTCTTTCGAGACCACATCAGACGTGTCACCCAACGAGCGGGCAAACACAGCCGTATTTTCGAAAATGGGTGTCGTCCACTCTTCAAACCCATAACGATCAGCAACACGTCGCGCGGCTTCTATAACATGAGCATGACGTCGCTGCTGCTCGCCAATGAGATCGTGGGTACCACGGACGGGCTGAACGGCGCTCAAGGATTACTCTCCCGCAAAACAGTTTTCGGCTGACACGTTAATGTGTCAGCCAGAAAATTATTAAAACTCACTCGACAAAACAATCAGGGTCACCACGATGGTCTTACTGCAAGACCGTTATTTTGCTGTTTCCAGATCAGGGAGTAATGGTGCAACACCTGCTGCTTTCTGTCGTGCATCTTCGGCTTCGATACCGGCGACGCGCTCCTCGACAAGTTCCACAATATGTTCAATCATGGAATCGGCAGCGACAGTATGATCCTGTTTTCCTGCTGAATACACCATATGCCGCCCTGAACCGCCACCGGTGACTCCAATATCAGTCATCAGAGCTTCGCCCGGACCATTGACCACACAACCTATGATAGAAAGGGTCAATGGTGTTTTGATATGAGCAAGCCTGTCTTCAAGTGTCTGGACCGTCTGGATTACATTAAAGCCCTGACGCGCGCACGACGGACAGGATATTATCTTTATGCCTCGGTGGCGCAGGCCAAGTGATTTCAGGATATCCCAGCCAACCAGAACTTCTTCTTCAGGCTCTGCCGACAGAGAAACCCGCATTGTATCACCAACGCCAGCCCATAGCAGATTGCCCAGACCGATCGAAGATTTAACAGTCCCTGCACGTCGGCTACCCGCCTCTGTAATCCCGATATGCAGAGGGTGATCACAAACATCAGCAAGCTGTTGGTAAGCCGCAACAGCAAGGAACACATCGGATGCTTTTACGCTGATCTTAAATTCGTGAAAGTCGTGATCTTCCAGAATTTTAGCATGCTCCAGAGCACTCTCGACGAGCGCATCAGGATTTGGCTCACCGTATTTTTCGAGCAGATGCTTTTCAAGGGAACCCGCATTCACACCGATGCGAATCGAACAGTTGTAATCTTTGGCGGCATTGACGACTTCACGGACACGTTCAGCGCTACCGATATTGCCCGGATTAATGCGCAAGCAGGCAGCACCTGCTTTCGCCGCCTCAATAGCGCGTTTGTAGTGGAAATGAATGTCGGCCACGATCGGAACATTCACTTCACGTACAATCTCAGAGAGCGCCGCTGTGCTCTCTTCATCAGGACACGACACGCGAACGATATCCACGCCGGCAAGTTCGGCACGGCGAATCTGCTCGATTGTCGCCTGCGCGTCACTTGTCAGCGTATTAGTCATTGTCTGCACGCTAACCGGTGCATCGCCGCCGACGGCAACTTTGCCGACATGAATCTGTCGTGATTTGCGGCGTTCAATATACTGGTAAGGGCGGTAGCCACTCATCGTCTGGTCCTCCTGTCGAGGCGAAAGCCGAGGCTTCAGGGTGGGTATGCACGGAGGGGCGCATACTGTTTGGGGCTCTTCCTGCCAAATCTGAGAGCCGATAGCTATAGAAGAAAAAATATCTGGCTGTTTGCTGGGCAGAAAAACAGAAATTATGCAGGATCAATGTTGCCATCACAGTTAACGCTGACCCGAAAATGCACTGGTTCCGGACATTGACCGTAGCTGCATTGCATTCAGATCATCTGCTGAGGATTCATGGCCGGGCTTAGTTGCTGGCCGCACTCTGGGCTTGATGACCGGAGGCGGAGGGAGAGGTACCGGCTCATTAGTTGTCGATGTAACGGTACCGTCTGCCGCTCCGGCTGAAACTGAGGAAGCGTCTGATGCGGATGACTGGTAAGAGCGTCCAGCGATGCTACCGTCCAGGATGGTTTCACGCGATAGCGTGATATTCCGACGGACCGCTCCATTTCGACCCAGAGGCGTAGTTATTATATTCCCTGCGACGAGTGTGATTCCTCCTGCATTTCCGGCTGTAAGAATGAATGGTGCGCCTTCATCTGGTAAGAGCCAGTTATCGCCTGGCTGCATAATATGATTATAGATGACCTTGCCATCACTGGCTTTGACCTGAACCCAGCTGGTAGCAATCGCTTTGATTGCCGGTGGCTCCGGAGGTGCTGGTAAAGGCACCGGGATGCTTTCCGGGGCAATATCAGACGATGGGGAGTCGGGCGATATAGCTGCCACAGGATTGTTTGTTCCCGTTGAAGCTGGTGCCTTAGTAAGCGGAGATGCTGCGCCAGCGTCCGTCCTGCTGACAGATGTCCATTCGTTCGTACCGAATGTCATTTCCGATGTACCGGGTAAGGACGACACTGCAGACGTTGTTTTCTGCGGCTGAGCGACATGGGATGGGCCTGCATCCGGCATCATGGAGGCAATCTGTGGTGACGGCATCGGACCGGGCCGGACTCCGGGCATCACGCTTGCAACGGGCGGAACGCGTTCAAGCGGGACAGGATCATGTCCTGCCATACGATACCAGCCTATGTAAGCTCCGATAACAACGACGATTCCAGTTAGCACTATTGCTCCGGCAGGAACTGTTCTTTCCGGTTCCGGGGTGGGGAATTCAAGTTCCGGCTTACGTTCCACACCACGCGTTTCCCGTTTGAAGCGAGATACGACCTGTTCGGCGGGAAAGCCCAGAGCTGACGCGTATGTCCGCAAAAAGCCCACAGCATACGCATTACCAGGAAGCTCGCCGGGATGCCCCTGCTCAAGTGCTTCCAGATAAGGCAGCCGTATTCGCAGCCAGGAGGCGACGTCGGGGAGTGACCAGCCAAGGGTTTCACGGCGAATACGAAGCGCTGTTGCTATGCCCAGCGTAGCAAAATCGGGCAGTGGAATCTGCTCGGAGTCAGCATTGACCTGCACGTCTTCGCCTTCCTGCGTTCCATTCGGAACAGGACGACATGTGTCGTTCTCTCTCCCGGTGCCTACTACATTTCGGTCATCATTATGACTTCCGGCGCTCACTCCGATCAGCTCCCTGACGTCTTCGCCCATTCAGTGCTCCCGTCGGCCACTCCGGCGCATCAGAGCTTCCACTGCCTGTTCGACCAGTTCGGAAATGATATCTTCCACAGACTGGACGGATCTGACCATACCCACAGACTGGCCAGCCATAACAGAACCTGTTTCCACATCGCCGTCGATCACGGCGCGGCGCAATGACCCTGCCCAGAAATGTTCAATTTCAAGCTGAGCCTCATCTTTACTAAGTTCTCCTGCCTGGAAGCGGCGGAGAGTTTCTGCCTGGTGAGTGAGAAAACGCTGACTCCCATCATTAACGAGGCCGCGGACCGGGATAACTGGAAAACGAGGATCAAGCTGCACCGAAGTCAGGGCGTCGCGTGCGTTAGCTCTGATGAAAGCCTCCTTGAAACGCGGATGCGCAATGCTTTCGGCCGCTGCGGCGAAACGGGTTCCCAACTGCGCACCGGCAGCACCCTGTTCCAGAAAGCCTGTAATAGCGTCACCACGTGCGATGCCGCCGGCAACAAACACAGGGACAGCAGTAATGTGCGGCAGGATTTCCTGCGCCAGCACAGTGAGAGACACCGGTCCGACATGGCCTCCCGCTTCGGCGCCTTCGATCACCAGCGCATCAACTCCCATACGGATCAGGCGTTTAGCGAGAACAAGTGCCGGAGCAAAACCAATGACACTGGCACCACCGTCTTTGGCTGCACGAACGGCGGATGATGGTGGGATACCGCCTGCCAGCACGATATGACCGACGTGGGCGCGCAAACAGACCTGCACGAGTTCGTCAAGTTGCGGGTGCATGGTAATCAGGTTGACGCCGAAAGGCTTCTTTGTAAGTGCCTGCGTCGCGGCTATTTCGGCCTCCAGCAATGCAGGTGTCATGGCACCGCAGGCAATGACACCAAAACCGCCGGCATTTGAAATTGCGGAGACGAGGTTCCGTTCACTGACCCACGACATGGCGCCGCCGAGAATCGCATATTCGGTCCCCAGGAACTCCGTTCCGGAAGCCCACAGACGGTCCAGCTCCTGCCGGGCGGCCTGTCTGGCTTTATAATCCTGTTGACCGGTATCGGCATTCGGAGACGCAAGAGTATCTGTCATAACGGGTTCCGCACCTTCTGCGTCAGGCAGCATCAAGACCATAGGCGGTGTGAAGCGCCCGGATAGCCAGTTCAGCGTAGTCGGCAGCGATGAGCACGGATACTTTGATTTCGCTGGTTGAGATGACCTGGATGTTGATGCCGCGATCAGAGAGGATGCGGAACATGGTGCTTGCCACGCCCGCATGAGACCGCATACCGACACCCACGACACTGATTTTGACAACAGAGTCGTCGGTGATGAGTTCACCATACTGCGTGACTTCACGAGCGGCTTCGGCCAGAGCAATGGCGCGCTGCAGATCGGCCTTGCCTGTTGTGAACGTCATGTTGGTCATGCCATCTTCGCCGGAGCTCTGAACAATCATGTCTACATTGATATTGGCATCCGCGAGCGGTCCGAAAATAGCGGCGGCAATTCCCGGACGATCGGGGATGCGGCGCATCGATATCCTTGCTTCGTCGCGTGAATACGCGATGCCAGTGACCAGTTCCTGTTCCAAAATTTCGTCCTCATCTACCACCAGCGATCCGGGCAGGCGGCCATCCGGCGCCGGGGCGTTGTCTGAGAAGCTCGACAGCACCTGGACGCGTACGCGCTCTTTCATGGCAAGTTCGACACTGCGTGTCTGCAGCACTTTAGCTCCGACAGAAGCCAGCTCAAGCATCTCCTCGTATGTAATTTTATCCAGCTTACGGGCCTTCGCAACGATGCGCGGGTCGGTCGTGTAAATGCCGTCCACATCGGTGTATATATCGCAGCGATCAGCCTTTACAGCAGATGCGACGGCGACAGCGGAGGTGTCTGACCCTCCGCGACCCAGCGTCGCGATCCTTTCTTCATTATCGACGCCCTGAAAGCCTGCGATGACCGGCACCTGACCGGATCGCATGCAGGCGATGAGTCCATCACCGTCGATGGAGCAGATCCGGGCTTTCCCGTGCGCGTCGTCGGTACGGACGGGGATTTGCCAGCCCAGCCAGGAGCGCGACCGAATGCCCAGAGATTGCAGAGCGATGGCCAGGAGCCCGCTGGTGATCTGTTCGCCCGCGGCTACGACCGCGTCGTATTCACGCGGATCGTGGAGCGGGGACAGAGCATCACAGTAGCCGACGAGTCTGTTTGTGACGCCGGCCATGGCCGACACTACCACGGCGACTTCGCAGCCGGCATCGACCTGAGCCTGAACGCGTTTCGCGACGGCACGGATACGATCCAGGTCGGCGACCGACGTGCCGCCGAACTTCATCACGATCCGAGGTGCAGTTCGCTCCATGACCTTACTCTCGCTCCGTCCGGTCCGCGGCTGGCGGCCTTTTCTATCCTGTTGCACAGCGCCTCCGGCCTCCTGGCTGGCGAGCGTGCGTCGGGGGTTCTCAGGTTCTGCCCGTCCACCATGGCGGTATGGATCATACCGGACCGCTTTATATCTGTCCGGGGTTGCGGGCAGACGTGGCGTTGGGCACGACGAACCATTGCGAAGGCGAGCAAGCCGCGTCACATAACCTTCGGCCCGGCTTACGTCCAGCGGCGACTGCAGAAGAAAGGCCTCGTTTTATGCACCCCAACCATAATCCTGCTTCACGGGAAGACATCTGCATCGATGATGACGCAGAGCTGACCGGGCAGAATGCACATGGCGATTCTGTCTCTGCAGAAGAGATTGCACGTTTTGGCGCGATTGCGCGTGAGTGGTGGGATCCTGCCGGGCCGATGCGGCCTCTGCATGCTATGAATCCGCTTCGGATTGGCTGGATTGACCGGCATCTCCCTCTTCGCAGCAGGAAGCAGGCGCGGTTGCGGGTACTGGATCTTGGCTGTGGCGCGGGGCTGGCCAGTGAGGCGCTGGCCCAGGCCGGCCATGATGTGCTGGGGATGGATGCGGCGGCGGAAGGGATCGCGGCGGCGCGACGGCATCTGGAGCAGCATCCCTTACCTTCGGCGGCGGGCTCCCTCACCTATCGGGTTGGCAGCGCGGAGACGCTGGTGACTGAAGGAGAGATGTTCGATGCGGTGGTTGCTCTGGAGATCATTGAGCATGTGACTGACCCGGTGGCCTTTATGAGAATGCTGGCGGAACTGGTGCGACCGGGCGGGAATGTTTTCGTCTCGACGATGAACCGCACGGTGCGGGCCTTTGCGTTTGCCAAGATCGGTGCGGAATACGTTATGCGGCTATTACCGGTCGGGACGCATGACTGGAAGAAATTCGTCACTCCGGCGGAAATGGCCGGGTATGGACGGCAGGCCGGGCTGCGGCTGGACGACATGGCGGGAATGACACCGGATCTGTTCGGGAATAGCTGGCGGGAAAGCCGGGATCTGGGAGTGAACTATATTGCGGCGTTCTCGCGGAGCTGATTTTAGCTGGCAGGGTGTTCATTTTTTCCAGAACGGTCGGGGGTGTTCTGGTGGTCTTTCCGGCTGCCGGGATTTTTTTGTCCATTTACTGAGCCGGGTCGGGATTTGAAAGGCATGTGACTTAAAAGACCTTACTGAGTGCGGGGTTTCGGTGCGCATTACGGGTTTTGTAAAATGGGAATACAAGACGTGTCTCCATACTCACGGACAAGCGGTTGATTTTTCCGGGAGGCTGTTTCGGAATATCTTCGCGAGGCCTGATTCCAGAATGTTCCGGACATATTTGTTTTTTATTCGGAATAATATTTCAGGTCACAGAAAATGCTGGCCGGAGATATTTTACACGGCACTACGTTGTTATACCGCAATGGATGAAGCCCGATTTCTGACGAATGGTATGTCAGAAAGCAGAAGGCGATTTTTCTACGCAGGAATTCCGGGCTGTGTGAATGTGCGCGACAGTATACCAGAAAGCCTGGTCTGTGGTCTGTGTGAGGCTGGCGAGGCCCGGCTGTGGAGCCCGGCAGAACCGGGAAGCCCTTCGCTTGATCGGACCCCATTTGACGATCTCGCGCTCATCCGCCTGGCGGGCATGACATCAGGAGCAGTGAGGCCGTCAGGCCGCTCCGGGAGCGACCTGGCGGATCGTGTTCAGAAGTGGACCTGTGCTTTCAGATACATATAGCGACCGGCGTAATCATACATGCCCGGTGAGGTATTGTAGGAGCCGTTGGCGTAGAAGTTCGGATCTCTGCCTCCGAGGTTTTTGACACCGGCGGTGATGGTGTACTGGTCTCCGTGGTATGTGGCCATCAGGTCATGATACCAGGCCTGGTTGGTTTTCCACCATTCGGACAGTCCTGGTCCGTAGGAAGAGCTGGGATAGAAATTGTAGCCGTCGATGAAACGGACCATGTAGGTCACGCTCCAGCGACCATGGGTGAAGGTTGCTGATCCGTTCGCGACCCATTTCGGGACGCCCGCATCTGTTGACAGATAGCTGATCAGTGCCTGTCCGTCCTGGCTCTGTTCCTTGTAGCTCATGATGTCCTGGATATCGGCGCCGAACGTCAGAGAATTGTTGTAATCGATGGGGCGGCTGTAGCTGGCGTTGATATCGAGGCCGTCCTCAATGAAGGCGCCGGTGTTGGTGTGCAGGCGCGAGACCGGATAAAGCTGTCCGGCGATGTCCCGGCCATGAAGAATGTTACAGTAGCTGCTTGAAAGATTCGTGCTTTCATAACAGCCGTTGAGTTCGGTTGAGAGCGACGGATAACCGATGGTTTCGGTGATGTGCGTGTGGAAATAATCGATTGTTGCTGTCAGGCCGGGGATGAAACGTGGCGTGACGATTGATCCGATGGTGTAGGTCCGGGAGATTTCCGGTTGCAGGAGGCTGTTTCCGCCTGTCTGATATTTCAGGGAACCGTTTGTCTGCTTGAATGTGTTGGGATTGATGCCCTGCGAGCGGCAGTTTGCCGCGATGGTTCCCTGTACACCCGTGGGATATGTTGAGATATAGGCGCAGGGGTCACGCGTGCCGGTGAGACTGACGATTTTTGCCTGGTAGAGATCCTGGATGGTCGGAGCACGGAAGCCGGTGGCGATATTGGCCCGGAAGCTGACATCCTGTGTTGGAGCGTAGATCAGTCCGGCATGCCAGTTATAGGCCTGACCGAAGGTATTGTAGTTGGAGAAGCGGCCGGAGACTTCGGCGGACAGGGCTTTCGCGCCCGGAAGATCTTTCAGGAGCGGGATGCTGAGTTCACCGAAGACTTCGGTGACGTTGTATCCGCCGCCGGTATTGCCACGGACGGAGTTGGAGTTCAGGCCTTCTATGTCTTCCCATGAGGAGTGAAAGAAGCCGTCGAGACTGCGGTGTTCGACGCCAAGCGCGATACCCAGAGGGCCGTAGGGCAGTTTCGCGAGATGTTTGTTGGCAACGGTGAACTGGACGTCGCGCATTTCCTGCATGGAGGGGTAGGTGTCGGTGAAGCCGATGTAATTCGCGGCGGCTTTTGACATGGTGCCTGAAAAAGGATTGTAGGGTGAGCACCCGGAAATGCTGGCGCAAAGGTTCGGGTCATAATAGCCCTGCGTCGATCCGGCGCCCCCGGTCTGATGGAAGCCCAGCGCGTTTTCCATGTTGCGCCAGTTGACTTCGTTGGTCTCGCCTGAATCGGTCGCTGTTTTTCCGTATGAGAAGAAGAAATCGTAGGTCCAGCCGTGAGTGTGGGGCAGATCGCCACGCGCGCCCCCGGTAAACTGATAGTAATTGATGTTGTCGTAACCATAGCGCCGGCCGAGGCCGAACATACGCTGGTAAAGCGCGACATCTTCTCCGAAGGGGTTTCCCGGTTCCCCGGATGGGACGACCATGGCTCCGGAGTTCCCGGTCAGGGTTGTGGCCGGGGTGGCGATATACATCGGGGTGCCGATGGTCTGCGTCTGTGTGTGGCTGAAATTGGCCGTCATGTAGAGCTGGAGATTATTATTGACGTCGTAATGACCGGTGGAGGCTATGGAGCCGACCTGCTGTTCCGCGATGATCTGGTTGTCTTTTGAATAATCATAGTTGTCGCTCCAGCTGTACGGGCGATAACCGCCGCTGCCGTTGGAGATAACGGACTGGGCAACGCCATCGCTGGACGCGGTCAGCGGCGCGCCGCCATTGACGGCGGCATAAACGGGCGAAGGTCCGTATTGCGAACCGTAATATTGTGCCTGGCCAGGCGGATTGTTGACCTTGGCTTCCTGCATGGCCCATTTGCGCTGATCGGCTGCCATCGGAGCCTGGTAATTGTATGAACCGGCGATGGTGAAATTGCCGCGATCGTGATCGAAGTTGAAACCATGGGCGACGGTGAGGGCGGCTGTCTGGTCGTCTCCGTATTCGCTGATGCCGCCATTGGCGGTGAATGTTGTTCCGGTGAAGTTCTTTTTGAGGATGATGTTGACCACGCCGGCGATGGCGTCCGAACCGTAGGTTGTTGACGATCCGTCCTTCAGGATTTCGATCCGGTCGATCATGGCGGGGACGATGGAATTGACGTCCGGGCAGTCAACCGAGCCATTGCCGTTGACCATGCGGTGACCATCAACGAGCACCAGGGTCCGCGCCGTGCCGAGGCTGCGGATGTTCAGGCAGGAGCCGCCGGCGTTGCTGAAGGTGTTTCCGGAGAAGCCCATGGAGGGGATGTGGGCGAAGATGTCGCCTGTGGTCATGGATGAGGATCGCTGGATCTGCTCGGCTGTGATGAGAGTCACGGGCTGGATCTGTGCGGTTTCCTTCGCGCCGAGATGCGTTCCGACGACGGAGATCGCTTCTTCCTTGCCGGTTGCTATAACCTTCGTTTTAGATTTGCTTTTATTCTGGTTAACAATTTGCTGACCGGTTGTTGATCCGGGCAGCGAGATGATCTGAGCGGCTGCATCATCGGCCCATCCGAAAGTCAGTGCTGAAATTCCGAGACTCAATAAACTTAATCTGAATTTTGTTTCCAGTCGCATCATCTGATTCCGCCCGGTGTTGATACATCTTCGTAATGTTTCAACGTAAGCTGGATTGTGTCTATATCAAAATGATTTGTAACCGTTAGCCACAGGTTAAGTGCATCAGATACGGTGCTGAAGCAGGAGGTGTCGGGGCGGTACCGTATCCACGGCACACGCCATCGCCGTCATTATTCTGTAACCAGGTTTCCACATCAGGTTAGAGCATAATCCGATCAATCTGATTCGTATGCGGATGACACTCGACGAAGACACGCCAAGGCGAACCGCCGCCGCATGACGGGTCATGCCAGGGCAACAGCCGCAAGCGTGCGACCGCGAAGATCAGCAGACAGGGCGGGTCATACGGGCCGGCCTCCATACCGGCACACAGTATGAATCAGATTGCGCCCAACATGAGAATCCAAAGTTGATCTGAGTTTACTGAGAGAGAGCGAGCAGGACTTTTGCGGCGCGGGTGCGGTCTGGCGCGAGGGCGAAGGCGTCCTGGAAGCGGGTGATCGGGAATTCCCGGGTGACGAGGGTGTCGGCGATTTCGGGTTTTTCGGCCAGCAGGGCGAGGGCGTCGTCAAATTCGTGATCGAAGCGGAAGGTTCCGCGAAAGTCGAGTTCGCGGCTGATGATCTGTGCGAGGGGGACGGAGACGTTTCCGGGCGGGAACATGCCGACCTGGACGAGGATGCCGCCGCGGCGGGTGCGGGCGATGGCTTCGGGGAGTGCGGCGGCGGCGCCGGTGGCTTCGAACACGATGTCGAACTCGTCTTCGAGCGGGCCGTTGCTGGAGTTGTGGCCTTCCTGTGCACCGAGCAGGAGCGCGCGTTCGAGGGGGAAATTTTGCAGGTCGGTGGCAACGATGCGGGCGGCGCCAGCGTGGACGAGACCGGCGACGATGAGGAGGCCGATGGGACCAGCGCCCTGAACGAGGGCGGAACGTCCCCTCACCTCTCCGGCGCGGCTGATGGCATGCAGGGCGACGGCGAGCGGTTCGGCCAGGCAGGCGCGGCGGGTGTCGAGGCCGGGCGGGAGGTGGCGCAACTGTGTGGCGTCGACGGTCATGGCGCGTCGGAAGCCGCCATCCGTGTGGGGATCGAAGGCGGCGCTGCCGAGGAAGCGGACGTTGCGGCAGAGGTTGCGACGGTCGCGGCGACATTCGGGGCAGTCGCCGCAGGGGCGTGCGGGGTGGATGGCGACGGGGTCACCTTTGGTGAAGCCGGTGACATCGGGGCCGGTGACGGCGACGGTGCCGGAGACTTCATGGCCGAGGATCATGGGATTGTGCAGGACGGAGGCGCCGACGCCGCCATGGGCGAAATAGTGCAGGTCTGAGCCGCAGATTCCGCCCCATTCCATGTTGATGCGGACTTCGCCGGGGCCGGGTTCGGGGAGCGGGCTGGTGTCGAGGCGGAGGTCATGGGCGGCGTGGATGACGAGGGCTTCGGTGCTGGCTGAGGTCATGAGGGGGTGTCCTGAGGGTGAGCCGTGGGTGGCTTCTGTTTTTGTTGTGTGCCGGACAGTTACGCTGACGGGGCCGTTTCGTGGCGTTGTGGAAACGAGCCTGGGGGGCGCCGGTTTCCTGTGGGTGCATAATCCGTAACCGGGCGGTAATGTAGGGATCTGTCTGGTTTTTCCTCCGTATTCTGAAGGTTCTATGCACAACGACACTGTTTTCCGCGAGAATGCGGCTTCTTCCGGTTCCGGCAAGGTGGCTGACGGTTCCGCGCGGCCTACCAGGGGGCGTTTTCAGACCTGGGCGCAGGGGGTTCTGGCTGTGCTGGTCGTGGGGCTGACGTTTTATACGCTCGGGCGGTTCCGGCTGGCGGTGGCGTGGGGCGGGATTCTGGCGATTGTGTGCTGGCCGATGATGGAGTGGGTGCGGCGGCGGTGGTCACCGCGTCATGCGGACACGCTGGTTCCGATGGCGGTGGTGGTGGGGATCGGGCTTGCGTTCGCGGCTCCGGTTCTGGCGATCGGGACGGAGGTTGCGCGGGAGACGCATGACGTGACGCAGTGGTTTGATCAGGCGCGGAGAGACGGGATTCCGGCGCCGGCCTGGCTGGGGCAGTTGCCGGTCGGGCATGCTCAGGCACAGCGCTGGTGGCAGGCCAGTCTGGCTGATCCGGGTGGTGTGCAGGCGGTGATGCATCGTCTGCGTCCGGGGCAGGCTCTGGGAGCGGCGGAGCATGTCGGGCATGGAGCGGCGAACGGGGCGGTGTTGTTCGCGTTTTCGCTGCTGGTGCTGTTTTTTCTGCTGCGGGCGGGCAACGGGCTGACGGATCGGGTGACGGTTCTGACCGGGCGGTTGTTTGGTGCGCGCGGCGGGCTGGTTCTGGCGCAGATTGTCGGGGCTGTGCGCGGGTCGATGGCGGGGCTGGTTCTGGTGGGGCTGGGCGAAGGGGTGCTGATCGGCATTTCCTATATCATCGCGGGGGCGCCTCAGCCGTTGCTGCTTGGGATTCTGACGGCTGTGGCGTCGATGATTCCGATGCTGGGTGGTTTTGCCGTGCTGATTGCGGTGCTGCTGATTCTGATGAAGGGCAGTGTTGGCGCGGCGGTGGCTGTGGGTGTGTTCGGGTGGCTGATTCTGTTTCTGGCGGATCACTTTATCCGTCCGGTTCTGATTGGCGGGTCGATCCGGCTGCCGTTTGTGTGGGTTTTGCTTGGGATTCTGGGCGGGCTGGAGACCTGGGGGCTGGTGGGACTGTTTCTCGGGCCGGTTCTGATGGCGGTGGCGCATCTGATGTGGCGGTTTGGCTCGACGCGGGGGCTGTTGCGCGGCCGGGGGTGACGGAGGCTGGTCCCTGGTGCGGTGATGATGGTTATGGTTGCGGTGCCGGGGCAGACGGTTTTTCAGTAACGGGTCTGGCTTTTTGCGCTGCTTCTTTTTTCATCTGATTCCAGCGGCAGTTTTCATTGGTTGTCCACTTCGGGCAGCCATGGCCGTGATTACAGAGGAGGCGTCCGCACACGTCACAGGACAGCGCCGGGGGTAAATCGTTCCGGTCGGGTATTTCGTTTCCGAAAATGAGCGGCCAGGAGCGGCAGAGTGCCGTGCTCGTGCGATCTTCCGCGGGTTCCGGAGTGATATCGTGTTCATCGCTCTTTTCGGGTGGCGGGGCGTCCTCCGATCCGGGCTGATTGTCTGTCTGTCTGAAAGAAACGGTGTTTCCGGGTTTTGAGGGGAATTTACCTTCGCAGCGGCACAGCAGGGTGATGCTCTGGTCTGAACTGAGCTGTGCGGTGACTGTGCCGCGTGCGGTGACTGAGATCCTGGTAATTTTCGGCATGTAACGAGCGAATTGACCTGTGATGACAACACTGATGAATTGCGTGAAGGTCTTTGTGATCAGGCGGATGCTGCGGGTGGGGTCCCATGCGCAGAGGGGCTGGGTGTCGTTGCCTCGGAAGAAGAGGGCGCTGATCTGGCTGGTCAGGCTTCCGATGAAAAATTCAGCGGATTTTTCTGAAAAATCAGGGCGTCCGACTCTTTCTGTTACGATCTGATTATACTCTTCAACCAGTCCCTGGAGAACGACGAAGTAGATTTCGGGCAGGACCGGTGCGCGGCGCCATGTCAGGCAGTGCGACATCAGACTGTCGATGTGCCGGCTGAATGCTGTCGTGTTCTGTCTCGTTCCGGTTGCGAGGCTCAGAAAGCCGCCCTGAAGCAGCCCGATGAATTTTCCGGTTCTGACCAGATCGTCCGGGATACTGGCGAAGGGATTCCAGGCCTGCTGTCGCATTGCGAACAGATAGGCGGGAACTCTTGTTTCCTGGCGTTTTTTCGCTTCCATATCCCACAGGTCATCCTGACCGAGGGTGACGAGTGGTGTGTGTGTTTTGACGAATCCGTCGATGTAACGGCGCATGTCTTCGTTATAGATGCCGATGACATGAATGGTGCATCGTGAAAACCCGATGCGTGTCTCTTTGATTTCCCATGCCGAAATCCAGTCGTCCGTCAGGGTGCCGATATAGTTGATGCCGGCTGTTTTGCCGGCCTGCTTGTGTTTGACCGAGAGCTGGCTGAAACCCTGGTTGCTGACAGAAGTGTTTTTGACATCATAGAGGATCTGACGGGCGCCATTATCCGTTATCTGAAGCAGATCGGCACGATGCCAGATTTTATCGCCTGGTTTGCTGATCTGGAAACATGAGATGTCTGTGATTTCATCAGTCGGGGGCAGCCACGATGCGATCCAGTTCAGCGCCAGGCGCTCCGCGGCCCGGGCGGCGAACATCGGGAACGGATTGAGACGGTTGTCATTCCAGAGATCGACGATCGCGTTATCGATTTTTCTGGTGTTCTCATCGACCTCGTCGAGGAGTGCGTGCATGTTTTCGCTGACGCTGGCTGGTTGTTTCGGTATTTTTCTGAGTGTGTCTGCGATCTGTCCGGTGAGCAGGCGCCGGAGCAGAGCGTCATAACGGGCATTGACGGCATCGAAAGGCGCTCTGTAGTCACTGAGGGATGCGAAATTCACCAGTATTTCTGTACATTTCGCGAGTGGTCCGGTGTAACGACTGCGTGTTGCATCCAGCCGGGCGTACAGAGTGTGTAATCGCTGGCGCCGTTTCGTCATCTTACACGACCAGCCCGTGTCCTGGCGATGGCGCAGGGTCCGTAATTGCTGCGATTGCTCCGTCATTCTGCCGGACCAGACGGTGTCCAGTCCGGTGAGGCTGGCGGAGTTTGTTCTGATTGTTTTCCCCCAGGCTTTTTCGGCTTTTTTCTGAATCTTTTTGATGCGGTTCTGTTTTGATCCGATCAGGGTTTCCCAGGCGGCTTCGGGAGGCGGGATCTTCCGCAGATGATTTTCGCTGAATCCGGCTTTTTCTTCTGCGTGGGTGGCGAGGATGGAAAGGAGAGCCTCGAAATAAAGTCCTGCCATGATCTGTTCGAGGCGGGATTGTAATGAACCGGTGTTTTCTGCCGTAAGCTGTTCCATCCAGAGTCGCCCGAGAACGAGCAGGACGTTGGGGAGGTGACGGCGTCTGGCGAGGTCGTCAACGGTTTTGAGGGCGGAGGCCGGGAGGCGGCTGCCATCTGTGGTGGGAGCGCAGGCCTGCTGTATGGCCTCGAAGAGAGAACCGTAGAAAAATCCGGGAGGTTTATCCGGGTCGAGTTTACGGCACAGGGACTGCCATGCGGCTTTGTCGGGCGTTGCGAATGGCAGGCTGGCGTGGGGCCAGGCGGGTTTGCCGCATTGCGGGCAGGATGGTGACGGTTCCGGGGATGGCGGTACTGGCAGGGTTATCGCGCAGGGCAGGCAGATGAACTGACTGACGGGGAGCAGAGTGTTGCGGGCCAGGGGAAGACCGAGGAGCCAGCCTGTGAGATGCGGGCCTGTCGGGGAGATGCTGTTTTCCGGAAATCGCTCTGGTGACGGGTTCACTGCTCTTGCACCGTTTCAGGAATGGAAAATCGCATGATTCCGGCCCGGGCTGTCCGTCTGAGTATCATACGGATCATCCGCTGAATTCTGACGCAGATGGACGGGGAGCCGCAAGTCCTGCGGGCTGACACGAAGGGTGTTTTTTCGTGGGAATGACGGTATGGGGGCGCCGGCTGCCGGGACAGGCTGGAGACCGGAGCCCCTGGGTATCAGTCGGTGAGGCGCTGGATGCGGCGGGCTTCGCGGGTGTGGGCGCGGAGGATGTCGTTGATGCCTGCGATGAGGGGGATGCCGTCTTCGACGAGGATTTTGCCGTTGACGATGGTGGTTCCGGCGGTGGCGGGGGCGCAGCGGAGCCAGGCTTCGACGGGGTCTGTGAGGGCACCGGCGAGAGCGATGTCTGACATTTTCCAGATGACGAGATCGGCGCAGGCACCGGGGTTGAGGTGGCCGGTTTCGTCTTCCCGGCCGAGGCAGGCGGCGCCGCCGCGTGTGGCCATGTCGAGGGCGTCGCGGGCGGACATGGAGTGGGGGCCGTTTCTGAAGCGTCCGAGGAGGAGGGCCATGCGGGTTTCCAGCCACATTGAGGCGTGATCGGTGGAGGCGGAGCCGTCGCAGCCGAGGCCCACACGCATGCCGCGACGGCGCATGTCCATGGCGTCGGCGGCGCCCCCGCCGATCATCATGTTGGAGCAGGGGCACTGGGCGGTGCAGACGCCGGCATGGGCGAGGCGGTCGATTTCGTCTTTTGAGGGGTAGATGTAGTGGGCGACCCAGGAGCGCGGGGAGGCCCAGCCGACGCGTTCAAAATACTCGGTTGGGGTGCAGCCGTAGATTTCGGCGCAGTATCGGTCTTCGTCGGGGTCTTCGGCCAGGTGGGTGTGAAGGCGGAGGTCGTGTTTTTCGGCGAGGGCGGCTGATTCCGTCATGATGCGTTCGGAGACGCTGAACAGGGAGCAGGGTGCCAGGGCGACGCGGCCCATGGCGCCGGGTGTGGCGTCGTGGAATTTGCCGGCGAGGCGTTCGCTGTCGGCGAGGATGGTGTCTTCGTCCTGAACGACGGAGGCCGGTGGGAGTCCGCCGTCTTCGACGGAGCGCGTCATGGAGCCGCGTGTGGCGTGAAAGCGGAAACCGATTTCGCGGGCGGCGCGGAACTGGGCGTCGATGAGGAAGGGCTGGGGATGGACGTACATGTGGTCCATCGAGGTTGTGCAGCCGCCCATCAGGAGCTCGACCATGGCGATGAAGGTTGAGAGGTAGACGGACTCTTCGTCGAGTGCGGCCCAGAGGGGATAGAGGCCTTGCAGCCACTCGAACAGGGTGCCGTTTGTGACCGGCGCGTACGAGCGGGTCAGGTTCTGGTACATGTGGTGGTGGGCGTTGATGAGGCCGGGGGTGACGAGCTGGCCGTGTGCTGAGCGGGTGGTGCTGGCGGCGGGTGGTGGTTCGCTGCTGTGGCCGTGGGAGTGGATGCGCTGGTTTTTGATGGCGATCCAGCCATTGGGGATTTCGCGATTGCGATCGATGTAGATGTAAGCGTCTGTGATCAGGAGATCGACGGTCATGGCGGGCCTCTGAACGTGTACCGGTTGCGGGACGAAGTATCGTCCCGTCGCGATGAAGCCCTGTTCCGGAGGTGCGGGGTCCGGATCGTCATCGTGGTGGTATCGAACGGGCGCTTGGGATGATGTTTTTAACACCGGGCGGATCAATGAGGCAATGAGTCTGGCGAGGGTGAGTTCCCTGCCCTTTTGTACTTCCCGGTGTGTGTTATGCTGCTTATTCCGGGCGTGTTTCTGCTTTGGCGATGTAATCGCGGGTTAATGGGACGGCGGTCTGCGAACGGGTGAGCTGGAGCTGGAAGTTCATGTGGCCCTGGACGATGAAGGAGAGTTCGGCGGCGGCGAGGTAGAACTCGAACATGCGGCAGAAGCGTTCATCGTAAAGGGCTTTGGCTTTGTCGCGGTTTTTCGCGAACCGTTCGCGCCAGATGGCGATGGTTTTTGCGTAATGCAGACGGAGGATTTCGCAGTCTGTGACCCACAGGCCGGTGGGTTCGATGGCGGCGAAAGTTTCGCTGAGGCAGGGTGAGTAGCCGCCTGGGAAGATGTATTTGTCGATCCAGGGGTTGGTGGTTCCGGGGCCGTCATTGCGGCCGATGGAATGGATCAGGGCGACGCCATCGTCTGTGAGGCAGTCACGGACTTTTTCGAAGAAGGTCTGGTAGTGGGCGATGCCGACATGTTCGAACATGCCGACTGAGACGACGCGATCATAGCGGGTGCGGACGTTGCGGTAGTCCATCAGTTCGAAGCGGACGCGGTGTGAGAGGCCGGCGGCTTCGGCGCGTTTGCGGGCAGTGTTGAGCTGCTCGGTGGAGAGGGTGACGCCGGTGACGGTGGCGCCGTAGTCTTTTGCGAGGGTGAGCGCCATGCCGCCCCAGCCGCAACCGATGTCGAGAACGGAGAGGTCTGGCCGGTCGAGCAGGAGTTTGGCGGCGATGTGGTGCTTCTTGGCTTCCTGGGCTTCGTCGAGGGTTTCGTTTCCGGTTCGGAAGTAGGCGCAGGAATACTGACGATCTCTGTCGAGGAAGAGATCGTAGAGCGATTCGCCGAGATCGTAGTGGTGGGCGACGTTTTTACGGGAGCGGGATTCCGGATTGAACTGGATTTTCTTACGCCGGAGGTAGCGGACGGCGGCGGCAAGGGAGTCGCCGATATGGCCGGCGGACATGGTGTTGAGCATGAGGACGTGGAGGAGGTCGTAGAGGGTGCAGCTCTGGGGCTGGATGGTGCCATCCATATAGGCCTCGCCGAATCCCAGGCCGGGGTTGAGGAGGAGGTTTCGTTCGGCGGTGCGGGTTGTGAGGCGCATGGCGGCGTGGGGGCCGGGTGTTGTGCCCTGGTAATGCGTGGTTGAGCCGTCGGCGTAGGTGACGTCCAGGGAACCGGCGGAGATGAATTTTTTCAGGACGTAATCGACCGGCTTTTTCATGAATGATCCCCTGCCCTTGCCCTGGGTTTTGTTCGGGGGTTGTTTTAGGGCAGGTGGTGGCGGGGTTAAAGGCCGGACCCTCTGGTATTATACCGATCCGCATAAAGATTGACTGTCATGCAGAAAGCCTGGGCTCTGCCCGAACCCGGAAGGAGCGCGACTTCCTTCACCCTGATCTGTTGATAAAGAAGTCTGTTTCCGGAAGTCCGCGACTTTTGGCGGGATGCGGGGTGGAGTGCCGCGGCTCTTCTTCTGTGTGTCGGCCTCAATGCTGGCTGGTATTAGACCCTGCCAGTCTCACTTGGGTCAGAGGCGGGACTTTCTGGCATTACTTCAGTCGAAGGAAATATACATTCGACAGCAGGGCAGAGTTTTTCCGTTACCCGTGAGTAAAGCTTCCGGGTGCAGGAGTCGCAGACCTGGTTGCCGCAGCCGGACAGGAAGCACGCCGATGGATCATGGCTGATTGCGGGTATTCCGGCTGGCGGGAGCTGTATTTTCCGGGGGAAAATCGTGACAAAAAAACCCGGATGGGAGCCATCCGGGTTTTTCAGGACTTTATGAGGAAAGCGACCGTCAGACGGCGGCTGCTTCACCTTCGGTCGTGGCTTCTGCTTCTGTGTCTTCAGCATCGTCAGGAACCGGAAGCTCGTATTCGTCTTCTTCGGTGCCGATGACTTCGCCTTTTGCCTGACGCTCGGCTTCTTCAGCCGAACGCGCGACATTGACGCGCACGTGGATTGAGACTTCCGGGTGCAGGTCAACGCGGACGTCGTACAGACCCAGGGTCTTGATCGGATGTGGCAGAAACACCTGGGTACGGGCGACGGTCAGACCGGCTTCCGTGGTGGCCAGGGCAATGTCGCGGGTGGACACCGAGCCGTAGAGGTTGCCGGCATCGCCAGCCTGACGGATCAGGACGACGGTGAGGCCTTCCATGCGCTCGGAGAGACGCTCGGCCTCTTCGCGACGCTTGATGTTTGTGGCCTCAAGCTGGGCGCGCTCACGGTCGAAACGGTCGCGATTGGCGGCGTTCGCACGAATGGCCTTGCCCTGCGGAAGGAGGAAGTTACGGGCATAGCCCGGCTTCACCTTCACAAGCTCGCCCATCTGGCCGAGATGCTCGACGCGCTGGAGGAGGATAACTTCTGTAACAGCCATGATTACCTCTCCTCAGCCCACAACGTAGGGGAGCAGGGCGAGGAAACGGGCGCGCTTGATGGCCTGGGCCAGTTCGCGCTGCTTCTTCGCGGAAACCGCTGTGATACGGCTTGGGACGATCTTGCCGCGCTCGGACAGAAAGCGACTGAGCAGGCGGACGTCCTTGTAGTCGATCTTCGGCGCGTTCGGGCCGGAGAACGGGCATGCCTTACGACGGCGGTAGAACGGGCGGCGCGCGCCAACGGCAGTGCGGCGTCCGGCGGGATTAACTTCGCTTGTCTCGGACATTCGATATTACTCCGCTTTCGGCTCAGGATTGTCGTCACGAGCGCGATATTCCTCGCGATCGTCATAGGAACGGCGCGGACGACCACTCTCGAACCGGCCTGAGGGCTTCGGGCCACGGAAGTTGCCACGATCACCGCGATCGCCACGGTCGTCGCCCTTGCGGGACAGAACCGGAGACGGGGTATCGTCGATTTCCTCGACGCGGAGGGTAAGGACGCGCAGGACGTCTTCGTTAAGGGCGAGCTGACGCTCGACTTCCTTCAGCGCAGGCGCGGTCGCATCGAGACCGAGGAGCATGTAATGCGCCTTGCGGTTCTTCTTGATGCGGTATGCCAGGGAGCGAAGGCCCCAGTATTCCTGCTTTTTGATCGAGCCGTTTTCGCCTTCGAGGTATGTTTTGATACCTTCGGCGATGGCTTCAACCTGCTGCTGGTTGATATCGTTACGTGCGATAAGCACGGTTTCATACAAGGGCACTGTGTATCCCTCCGGATTGCTTCAACCCAAAACCATTGCGGACCGTTCCACGATGGTGCGCTGTCTCCGGATTTGAAGCCGATGACATAATGCGCGGCGGGTATAGCCGGGAGCGATGCCACACGCCCGGCAGGGAAGAAGCGGCATGAAGCATGAATGGCGGGGGAAGGCAACCCTGAAGTGGGGTTTTACTTCGTATAGGAGGTCCGTGTTCCGGGGCGGACGGGGATGACGAACTGCGTGCCGGGGGCCGCTTTATCGAAATCGTGGGCGATGTCGTAGAAGTTGCGGTCCGGCTCGACAGGGAAGCGCCAGTCACGCGGGATGCCGCAGAAGATCATCGTTACCAGCGTGCAGATAGCGATGCCGCGCGCCCAGCCGCGGGGACCGGCGAAGGTCAGTGTGACGAGGACGGTCATCCAGAAGACGATGGGCAGGAACAGATAACGCATGCCGCTGTCGGGCTGGCGCATGGCGACCCAGACGGCGCTGCCATCCGCCGTGGCGAGCGGATGTGACAGGCCGGCGAACAGCATCAGGAGGGTGAACAGCGCGGCGAGGCGCATGGCGGGCCAGCGTCTGGCGGCGACGAAGCAGAGCCACAGGGCTGTCGGGACCATGATCCATGGCAGGAGGCCGATACGCCAGGCGCCCGTGGCGTACCACTGTTCGATGTGACGATGACCAACGAGAGTGGCAAGGATGACCTGTCCGCCGATCAGACGGACCAGGTTGGTGGGCGTTGCACCGAGATTGGCCGGAGTGCCACGCTGCGCCATGTAGATGGCACCGCCCTGGACAAGGGCGCCGGCAACGAGGATGGCAAGTCTGATGCTGCTGGCCCTCATGTCGCCGGACTGTGAGCGCCGCTGCCAGACTACAATGGCTGCGATCGGGGTCAGCAGGATGCAGAATGGTCCGCTGGTGGCGCCGAGGGCGAGCATGATGACGTCGAACGCCCAGGCGGCGGTGGAGCGGGGCGGGTTTGAAAGAAGGATGAGAAAGGAGACGATGGCGAGGTGCCACTGACTGTTCGTGAGGTTGCCGTGGACTTCCCAGGTGTTGGGCAGAACGCACCAGAACAGGGCAATGGTGGTGCGCAGTGCCCGGGAGGAGCAGATATTTTCGCAGCGGGAGGAAATGAGGAGGGCGGCGGGCATTACCTCGAAGGTAAAGGCGGCCAGTGCAAAAACCGTAGGCCCCCAGCTCAGGGAGAACGGTCTTGAGAGCAGGGCGACGATGCGGTCGTCCGTCTGAAAATAGCCGGTATGGGGCAGGATGAGGCTGCCGAGGCCCAGCGAGCGTGCTTCCGGCCACCAGTTCCATCCGTCCTCGCCCCAGAACTGGGCGTCGAGCAGAATTTCCGGCCATCGCAGGAACGTGAGCAGGGCACAGGCCAGGATGGCCATGGCCATGGCTTTTCGCTCATGCAGGACGGCGCTGCTGGCAGGTCTGTTCATGTTGCTCTCTCTGGGGGGATCCGGCCGGAACGTGGCTGGCACCCGATTACCGGAACTGGATATCGGGTCTGCAGCCGGTTTTACAGAGGGCCCGGATATTTTTTTTGACGGCCATCAGATGGCGCGTGTGGGGGCGGGAAAGACGGGGGATGACCTGATGATGGTTCGGCGGATTTTACGGGCGGCGGCCTTCGTTCCCGTGGCTGGAGGTGCCGTTACCGGAGACAGGACCGGGCGGGATGGGGCGCAGGCGTTCGGGGATCGTGAGGCCGAGGCGGTTGGGGATGTCCCAGATTTCCCGGACGACGGCAGTGATCTCAAAGCCGGCTTTGAGATAGGCGGGAAGTGCGCGGGGATGGTCGGCGGAACAGGTGTTGACCGTGACGCGCAAGGGGTGGGGCGCCCAGATGATGTCCACGACGTTGCTCAGGAAGGTGCTGCCGATGCTGCGTCCGATCGCGTCTGGCAGGAGGCCGAAATAGGCCAGGTTGACGATATTCCAGGGCAGAGTTTCAAGTTCGAAGAAGCCGCGGAGATACTGGCCTTCCCGGAGGAGGTAAACGCGGCGGCCGGGTTCGGCGAGGAGTGCGGCAAGATCTTTGTCTGACATGACCTGACGCATCCACCAGCAATAATCCCGGCCGACGCGGTCATAGAGATCACGGTAGAACGCGACGGACGGATGGGGCTCGTGAGTGATGCTCCATCCGGCCGGGAGTGGCGGAGCCGGTTTTGCGGGCGGGTGGAGCATCTCCATGAAGGTGACATCCACGATCGCCCGGGTGGTCGGTTCCATGGACTCAGTTATCGTCGAGGAAGGACCGGAGTTTACGGCTGCGGCTCGGGTGTTTGAGTTTACGCAGGGCTTTGGCTTCGATCTGACGGATACGTTCGCGGGTGACGTTGAACTGCTGTCCGACTTCTTCCAGCGTGTGGTCGGTGTTCATACCGATACCGAAACGCATGCGCAGGACGCGTTCTTCACGAGGCGTGAGGGAAGCGAGGACGCGGGTCGTGGCTTCGCGCAGGTTGGTCTGAATCGCGGCTTCGAGCGGAATGACAGCGCTCTTATCCTCGATGAAGTCACCCAGGTGGCTGTCTTCCTCGTCACCGATCGGGGTTTCGAGAGAGATCGGCTCTTTGGCAATTTTGAGAACCTTGCGGACCTTTTCCAGTGGCATGCCGAGTTTTTCGGCCAGTTCTTCCGGGGCGGGTTCGCGGCCGATTTCGTGCAGCATCTGGCGTGAGGTACGGACCAGTTTATTGATCGTTTCGATCATGTGCACGGGGATACGGATGGTGCGGGCCTGATCGGCGATCGAGCGGGTGATGGCCTGTCTGATCCACCATGTCGCGTAGGTCGAGAACTTGTAGCCGCGCCGGTATTCGAACTTATCGACGGCCTTCATCAGGCCGATATTGCCTTCCTGAATGAGATCGAGGAACTGCAGGCCGCGATTGGTATATTTTTTGGCGATGGAAATGACGAGACGGAGATTGGCCTCGATCATCTCTTTCTTGGCGCGGGCGGAATCGCGTTCGCCACGACCGACGGTGGCGTAGACGCGGCGGAATTCGCTGACCGAGAGGCCGGTATCCTGGGCGAGGTCCGCGACCTGGCTGCGGAGATCGGCCATGGTGTCAGGATGTTTGGCGACGAGGTTTTTCCAGCCCTTGCCAGGGAGGGTGGCGATCATGTCCATCCAGCCCGGATCGATTTCGTGCTGGCGGTATTTGATCAGGAAGTCTTCGCGCGAGACCTTGCAGCTTTCCGCGAGGCGGAGCATGCGGCCTTCGAGAACATTGAGGTTCTGGAACAGCTCTTTGAGCTGCATGACCAGTTCCTCGATGCGGTTGTTATGCAGGTGAACCTGCTCGACTTTCGCGACGAGTTCGGCGCGGAGCTTGAGATAGGCCTTTTCGATTTTGTCCGTGGTTTCCTCGCCGGCGACGAGCGCTTCGATACGCTTGTCCTGCATTTTCTGCAGTCTGTCGTAGAGCGGCTCGATCTCGTCGAACTGGAGGAGGATGTCGGGCTTGAGTTTTTCTTCGAGCGCGGAAAGGGAGAGGCCGCTCCCCTCGCCTTCTCCGCCTTCGGCCTCTTCTGCATCGTCCGGCTCTTCTGTCTCGGCTTCTTCGCCTTCGGCGCCTTCCGCCGGGACGCCTTCAGGGCCGTTGGCTTCGGCCTGCATGGCTTCGAGATCGACGATGTCGCGCAGGAGCATGTCGCCGACTTTGAGGCGTTCATGCCAGGAGATGATGGCGCGGAAGGTCAGCGGGCTTTCGCAGAGGCCGCCGATCATTTCATCGCGGCCGGCCTCGATGCGCTTGGCGATGGCGATTTCGCCCTCGCGGGACAGCAGTTCGACGGAGCCCATCTCGCGCAGATACATGCGGACCGGATCATCGGTGCGGCCAACATTCTCGCTGACGTTGCCGCGGGTCGCAGCGGCGCCTTCCGGGCCGGGCTCGGCTTCGGCCTCGGCTTCCTCTTCCTCGTCGCTGTCGGCGGCTTTTTCCTCGGTACCCTCCGACTCATCGTTATCTTCGTTTTCGACGACCTGGATGCCCATTTCGGACAGCACGGCCATGACATCCTCGATCTGTTCGGAGGACATCTGGTCCTGTGGCAGGACGGCGTTAAGTTCGTCGAACGTGATGTAGCCACGCTCGCGGCCTTTGGCGATCAGGCGCTTGACGGCGCCGGACTGTGTATCGAGGAGGGTGTTGTCGCTGTCCTGGTCGCCGGAGGTCGCGGCATTGCCAGCAGCAGTCTTTGTCGCCATTCCCGGAATATCTCCCCGTGTCCGCCTCTCCACCGTGAGAGGCAGTACAATTATACACTTAATTTGAATTAGGCAGGGTGGAGGTGGTCGATCCGGGGGTGGAAGTCAAGACCCCGGCATTCTTTTCGATCCAACGCTTTCAGGCTGCCTGCGGTTTTTTCCTCTGGTTTCTGTTTTTCTGCCCGGCCCCTGTCAGCAGGAGTCGTCCTCCAGGCGGCGGAGAGACGTGAGGGCCAGGATACGCATTCTCAATCTGTCCCACTGTGCCGCGTCCACTCCGTCGCGCATCGCGGCTTCATTATCGCGGGCAATATCGGCTTCGAAAGCGGCGCGGTTGGTGGAGGCATAAAAATGCCACCACTGGACTTCGGGCGGGGTGTCCATCAGGCCGTCATCGACCTGTTTTCCGGGCTTTTTGATGCAGGTCGTACGGATAAGAGCTTTGGCCCTGGGGCCGAGGCCCTGCTGAGTAAGAACATCCATCATACGGGCAAAGACAGTGTCTTCGTCCGGGTAATCATCGAACATGGTGCCGGAAGCGGTGCAGTCAAGGACGGCGGCGCGAAGTTCGGCGAGATCCGGCGGCAGATCGAGCTGGCACCAGGCGTCTGCGACGCTGCCGGTCAGGCGGGGATAACGGAGCACCAGGGCGGTGAGTATGGCTAGTTTGGCGGCGGTGCCGTCCAGTGGCGTGTCAGGGGCTGAGGGGCCGGCGGGCGCTGTCCAGGAGGATGCGGAGGTGTTGCCGAAGCCTTTACTGCCGGGTTTACTCCCTTTCCTGCCTCTGTAGGTCTGGAAGAAGCGATCGAGCAGGGAGGAACGGTATTCGCCGGCGAGGGATTTGTCGGCAATTTTTCCGGTGGCTTCGACGAGACGGGCGCGCAGGGTGGCGCGCTGTTCGGGAGTCGGGTTTGGTGGCGTGCCTTCGGCGAGGAGGTCGAAGAGGATATCGGCGAGCGGGCGGGCGCTGGTGAAAAACTGTTCGGTGGTTGCGCGGCCTTTTGTGCGGATGAGGCTGTCGGGGTCTTCGCCTTCGGGGAGCATGCAGAAGCGCAGGCCGCGTTCGGTGGAGAGCAGCGGCAGGGCGGTTTCGGCGGCTTTGATGGCGGCGCGGCGACCGGCGGTGTCACCATCGAAGCAGAGGATGGGGGATGGGGCGACCTGCCAGAGGATTTCGAGCTGTTCGGGGGTCAGGGCGGTGCCGAGGGGGGCGACGGCTCCGGTGAAGCCGGCCTGATGGAGGGCGATGACATCCATGTAGCCTTCGACGACGATGGCCTCGATGTGGTGTGCGCCTTTCGGGCGGGGTGCGCGGATGGCGGCGCGGGCGCGGTCGAGGCCGAAGAGGAGTCGGCGCTTGGAGAAGAGCGCGGTTTCGGGACCGTTGAGGTATTTGGGCTGGCGGTCTCCGAGGATGCGTCCGCCGAAGGAGACGAGATCGCCTCTGCGGTCGCGGATCGGGAAGGTGACACGGCCCCAGAAGAGTTCGCCTTTCGGGCGGCCTTCCTCGTCGGCGCTCATGAGACCGGCTTCGACGAGGGCTTCGGGGGTAATGTTCTGTTCGCGGAGGGCTGAGACGAGGGCGCCGCGTTTGTCGCTGGCCCAGCCGAGGCCGAAGCTGGTGATGGTGTCGTCGGTCAGGCCGCGTTTGCGGAGGTAATCGAGGCCGGGGCGGCCTTCGGGCTGCCGGAGCGTGTGGGTCCAGAGGCGCTGGGCGGCTTCGAGGACGTCGCCGAGGGTTCGGGCGCGGACGGCCTGTTCGCGGGCCTGGGGGGTGGCTTTGGGGACTTCGAGGCCGGCTTCGGAAGCGAGGTTTTCCACGGCTTCGGGGAACGATTTTCCCTCGATCTGCATGACGAAGCTGATGACATCGCCGTGCACGCCGCAGCCGAAGCAGTGGTAGTGGTCGTCATAGACGTAGAATGAGGGTGTTTTTTCGCCGTGGAAGGGGCAGCAGCCTTTCCAGTTCCGGCCTGAGCGGCTGAGCTTCACGCGGCGGCCGATCAGGGGGGCGATCGGGGTGCGGGCCCGGAGTTCGTCGAGGAAGGCGGCGTCGATGGTGCTCATGGGGCGGGTGCTGCGGGCTCCGGGGTGTGTGGGGGTGTTCCTTTTATGGGGTGGAAGAGGGTTTGCAACCATGGGGGATTACGGACTTCTTCTGTTTTCCGGCTCTGCCGCCGGGTGCTGTGTTCATGCAGATCCTTTGTCTTCTGGCGTGGCGCTCCGGAAATTCAGTGACACCGTAAGGGAGTTCATCGATTCTGACCGGAGCACGGGAATGGCGTGGGGGCGCCGATTACAATTGAGTGGCTGGAGGATGACCATCTGGTCCGAACGGTCCTGCCTGCAGGTCTGCCGGGCTCTGACATTCGGGTGCGGAATCTGACTGTGACTGAACAGCGTGGGAATCTGCACCCGTGTTTTGTTATTCACTGAGGACTGACAGCGTGCAGTGCTGCAACAGCGGACCAGCTTTTGCGGGTAGTCGTGGTGCGATGGCATATGCGGGAAATTTCGCGCGGCATCGGTGAGGGAGAAGCATCTGTCTGATACGGGTTTTGCGGGCTGGACTGGTCAGCGGAACTGCTTTTTCCGGTGCGTCCCTTTACGGGGTCCGCGGCGATGCCCCGGAAAGTCACGCGCCCTGATCGGGGCGCGCCTGTAAGAAATACGGATCGTTTTTTCAGCCTGCGCTGAGGCCGGACTTCACCAGGCCATTGGCGCGGCCGAGGTCGAGGGAGGCGCCGAATTTTGTTTTCAGGGCGCCCATGACCTTGCCCATGTCTTTCATGGTGGTGGCGCCGGTATCGCTGATGGCGGCTTTGACGGCGGCTTCGAGGGCGGCGTCATCCATTTCGGCGGGGAGGTATTCCTGGATCAGGGCGATTTCGGCCTGTTCCTTTTCGGCGAGGTCTTCACGGCCGCCTTCGAGGTACATTTTCACTGAGTCCGTGCGGGATTTGACCATGCTGCGGAGGGTGCCGGTCAGGTCGTCCTCGCTGAGTTCCTTCCCGGAGACGCGGGCGGCGATGTCGGCGTCCTTGATTTTGGCGGTGATCATGCGGAGGGCGCCGACGCGATCCTTCTGGCCGCTTTTCATGGCGGTTTTCGTGTCTTCGGTGAGACGGGTGCGGAGGGAAGTGGGCTCGGTCATGGACGGTCTCCGGTCAATGTCTGGGGACGGGTGGCGAAGGGGTCTGCTCAGAGAACATTTTTCCCACTTCCCTCACCTGCCCTGTGGTGGGAATTTTCTTCCCACGGACGGTTGGGACTGATATGGAGGTCAGCAATCAGGGGGATATTCGGAATGTCTCTGTCAGTCGAGACTATCATTGAGCGCATCGGCGGTGCGGAAAAAATCGCGTTGCTGACGGGTGTGGGCACCGAGGCTGTGCGCAAATGGCGTCAGGCGCGGGCGATTCCGCCGAAGCACTGGCCTGTTGTCGCCAGGGCGAGCGGTGTTTCGATTGACGATCTTCAGCCTGCCGGGTCCGGCGGCGGGAGTGTTTCCCCTGAATTTTCCTCCAGTGACCAGAAGCGGGATTCCATGATGTCCGAGCATAGTGGTGCAGTGTCCGGTGAAATCCCATTGGGAGACATTCCTGAGGGCGCCACGGCGGCGCTGGTTCTGGCGGATGGCACAGTGTTGTGGGGCCTGGGTTTTGGCGCGCCGGCCACGGGTGAGGCGATCGGGGAGATCTGTTTCTCGACCGGCATGACCGGGTATCAGGAGACGCTGACCGATCCGTCCTTTGCCGGGCAGATCATCACGTTTACCTTTCCGCATATCGGCAATGTGGGCGCCAATCCGGAAGATGATGAGGCGTCGCGGGTTTCGGCGCGCGGGCTGGTGGTGAAGCAGGATCTGACGGAGCCTGCGAACTGGCGGGCGGCTGAGAGTCTGGATGCGTGGCTGAAGGAGCGCGGGGTTCCGGGGATTTGCGGTGTGGATACGCGGGCGTTGACGCTGCGGATTCGGGATCAGGGACCACAGACGGCTGTTCTGGGGCATGTTGTTGACGGCAGGCTGGATGTTGCGGCGCTGAAGAAGGCGGCTGTGTCCTGGCCGGGTCTTGAGGGCATGGATCTGGCGAAGGTTGTGACCTGTGAGAAACGATATGGCTGGTCTCAGGGTGTGTGGGAGTGGCCGTCCACGACGAAGGCATTGCCGGCGAAGCTGCGCAGGGTTGTGGCGGTCGATTATGGTGCGAAGCGGAACATTCTGCGGTGTCTGGCGACGGCGGGCTGTGATGTGACGGTCGTTCCGGCGACGACCTCGGCTGAGGAAATTCTGGCGCTGAAGCCGGAGGGGGTGTTCCTCTCGAATGGTCCGGGCGATCCGGCGGCGACGGCGTCTTATGCTGTCCCGGCGATCCGCGGGGTTCTGGATGCGGGGGTTCCTGTGTTCGGGATCTGTCTGGGACATCAGTTGCTGGCGCTGGCGCTGGGCGGGAAGACGTACAAGCTGGAGCGCGGGCATCGGGGGGCGAACCAGCCGGTGAAGGATCTGGCGACGGGTCGTGTTGAAATCACCAGTCAGAATCATGGATTTGCGGTGGATGAAGCATCGCTGCCGAACGAGGTTCGGGTGACGCATGTGAGTCTGTTCGATAAGTCGAACGAGGGGATTGCCTCGAACACGCTTCCGGCGTTTTCGGTGCAGTATCATCCTGAGGCCAGCCCGGGCCCTTCGGACAGTTTTTATCTGTTCGAGCGGTTTGTGGCGATGATGGACGCGAATCAGGCTGCGGGCGCGAAGGCGGGCTGATTTCGGTTTATGGACCCTGTTCGCAACCCTTATGTGCCGGGCGCCGGGGCGTCTCCGCCTGAGCTGGCGGGACGGCAGGAGCTGTTTACGCAGGCCGGGATTGTGTTGCAGCGGGCGCTGATCGGGAAGAGTGCGCGCAGTTTCATTGCGACCGGGTTGCGGGGTGTGGGCAAGACGGTTGTTCTGGGGCGGGTTCAGCAGCTTGCGGAGAGCGCGGGTTATCGGACGTGCTTTGTTGAGGCGCATGAGGACAAGTCGCTGGGGCAGCTTCTGGCGCCGCCGTTTCGGAAGATGATGCTGGAGCTGGACCGGGTTGGCGCGGTGACGGAGCAGGTGAAGCGGGGTCTTCGGGTTCTGAAAAGCTTTGCTGGTGGCTTGCGGATTCATCATCCTCTTGGGTTCATGATTGATCTGGATGTTGATCCTGAGAAGGGCACGGCGGATAGCGGGGATCTGGAGACGGATCTGCCGGATATGGTGTCGGCCATCGGGCTGGCGGCGCGGTCCCGTCATACGGGGATTGCGATCTTTATTGATGAGATCCAGTATCTTTCTGAGAAAGACATGGGTGCTCTGATCATGGCGATGCATCGGGTGATGCGTGAGGGACTGCCTGTGGTTCTGGCCGGAGCGGGGCTGCCGCATGTGGTGGCGCTGACGGGGCAGTCGAAATCCTATGCGGAGCGGCTCTTTGCTTTTCCGGAACTGGGGCCGCTTTCGGATGAGGAATCCGCTGATGCGTTGCGGACGCCGGCGGAGCGCGAGGGGGTGAATTTCACCTCTGAGGCGGTGGCCGAGGTGATCCGGATTACGCAGGGCTATCCGTATTTTCTGCAGGAATGGGCTTATCATGCGTGGAATGTCGCGCATGGGAATGCCATTCTGGCGGGGGATATTCAGGTGGCGACGGAGGTGTCCCTGACGTCTCTGGATGCGGGTTTTTTCCGGATGCGTTATGAGCGGCTGACGCCGCGCGAGCGGATGTATTGCCAGGCCATTGCGGAACTTGGTGTTGGCGCGCACCGGTCCGGGCAGATTGCGGAGCAGATGGGTTCCAGCACGCGGGCGGTGGCGCCGCTTCGGAATGCGCTGATCCGCAAGGGCATGATCTACAGTCCGGCGCATGGCGACATTGCTTTTACTGTGCCGCTTTTTGAAAATTATCTTCAACGTATCAAAGCCATGGGTTCTGACCCGGCCGACGCAGAGGACTGAGACGACCCATGCCAAAACGGACTGACATTCGCTCCATTCTGATCATTGGTGCCGGCCCGATTGTGATCGGTCAGGCCTGCGAGTTTGACTATTCGGGCGCGCAGGCCTGCAAGGCGCTTCGGGAGGAGGGTTATCGGGTTATTCTGCTGAACTCCAATCCGGCGACGATCATGACCGATCCTGGTCTGGCGGATGCGACGTATGTTGAACCGATTACGCCGGAATTTGTTGAGCGGATCATTCTGAAAGAGAAGCCGGATGCGGTTTTGCCGACGATGGGCGGGCAGACGGCGCTGAATGCGGCGATGGCGCTGGATGCGTCCGGGTTTCTGGTGAAGCACGGGGTTGAGCTGATCGGGGCGAAGGCGGATGTGATTGACCGCGCCGAGGACCGGCAGAAATTCCGTGAGGCGATGGATGCGATCGGGATTGAGAGTCCGAAAAGTCTGATTGCGCATACGCTGGCTGAGGCGCGTGAGGTGGTCAGGGAGATCGGGCTTCCGACGGTGATCCGGCCTTCCTTCACGATGGGCGGTTCCGGGGGCGGGATTGCCTATAACAGGGAAGAGTTCGACCGGATTGTGACGTCCGGGCTGGATGCGTCTCCGACGACGGAGGTTCTGATTGAGGAATCCGTTCTCGGGTGGAAAGAGTTCGAGATGGAGGTTGTCCGCGACAAGGCGGATAACTGCATCATCGTGTGTTCGATTGAGAACATTGATCCGATGGGTGTGCATACGGGGGATTCCATTACGGTGGCCCCTGCCCTCACCCTGACGGACAAGGAGTATCAGCGGATGCGTGATGCTTCGATTGCGTGTCTGCGGGCGATCGGGGTTGAGACGGGTGGGTCGAACGTGCAGTTCGGTGTCAATCCGGTCGACGGCCGCATGGTGGTGATCGAGATGAATCCGCGCGTGTCGCGGTCTTCGGCGCTGGCGTCCAAGGCGACGGGATTTCCGATTGCGAAGATCGCGGCGAAGCTGGCGGTGGGGTACACGCTGGACGAGCTGACGAACGATATTACCGGTTCGACGCCGGCGTCGTTCGAGCCGACGATTGATTATGTCGTTGTGAAAATTCCGCGTTTCACGTTTGAGAAGTTCCCTGGCACCCCTGCTCTGCTTTCGACCTCGATGAAGTCGGTTGGCGAGGCGATGGCGATCGGGCGGTCGTTTCCGGAGGCGTTGCAGAAGGGGCTGCGGTCGATGGAGACGGGCCTGGTCGGGCTTGATCCGGTTGAGGAGCCGGGGGATGGCGGGCCGGATGCGTATCGGGCGGCGCTGTCTCAGCCGCGTCCGGAGCGGATTCTGATGGCGGCGCAGGCTCTGCGTGCGGGGCTTTCGGTTGAGGCCATTGCTGAGGCCTGCCGGTTTGAGCCCTGGTTTCTTCGGGAACTGGAGAAAATCGTTAAAGCTGAGAAGCATCTGCTGGATCATGGATTGCCGGAGGATGCGCGGGGGCTGCGTCGTCTGAAGGCGATGGGATTCTCGGATGTGCAGCTGGCGCGGCTGTCCGGGACACAGGCTGATGAGGTCCGGGCGCTGCGCGAGGCTGTGGGGGTGAATCCGGTTTACAAGCGGATTGACACCTGTGCGGGCGAGTTCGCGTCGGCCACGCCTTATATGTATTCGACCTATGAGGGCGGGTTCGGGGCTCCGGTGTGTGAGTCTGCTCCGACGGGGGCGAAGAAAGTCATTATTCTGGGTGGCGGGCCGAACCGGATTGGTCAGGGCATCGAGTTTGATTATTGCTGTGTTCATGCGGCGTATGCGCTGCGTGAGGCGGGGATTGAGACCATTATGGTCAACTGCAATCCTGAGACGGTTTCCACGGATTATGACACGTCTGACCGGCTGTATTTCGAGCCGCTGACGGCGGAGGATGTGGGGGCGCTGATCCGGCTGGAGCAGTCGCGGGGCGAGATTCTGGGCTGCATTGTTCAGTATGGTGGGCAGACGCCGCTGAAGCTGTCACGGGCGCTGGAGAAGGCGGGGATTCCGCTTCTGGGCACGCCGGCGGATGCGATTGACCGGGCGGAGGATCGCGAGCGGTTTCAGGGGATGCTGCATAAGCTGGGGCTTCGGCAGCCGCGCAACGGGATCGCGCGTTCGGCGGCGGAGGCTGAGGCCGTGGCTGAGACGGTTGGGTATCCGGTGGTGGTGCGTCCGTCTTACGTGCTTGGTGGCCGGGCGATGGAGATCGTTTATGACCGGGCCAGCCTGCAGCGTTATCTGCGGGTTGTTCTGGCGGCTGCGGGGCCTGAGGTGTCGTCTGGTCCTGTGCTGATCGATCATTATCTGAATGATGCGATTGAGGCGGATGTGGACTGCATTGCGGATGGTGAGTCCGTTTATGTGGCGGGTGTGCTGGAGCACATTGAGGAGGCGGGGATTCACTCGGGGGATTCCGCCTGTGCGCTGCCGCCTTACACGCTGTCTCCGGCGATTGTGGCTGAGCTGAAGTCGCAGACGGAGGCGATGGCGCTGGAACTGGGCATCGTCGGTCTGATGAATGTTCAGTATGCGATCAAGGATCAGGAGATCTTTGTTCTGGAGGTCAATCCGCGGGCGTCGCGGACGGTGCCGTTTGTGGCCAAGGCGACGGGGGTTCCGGTGGCGAAGATCGGGGCGCGGGTGATGGCGGGGGCGAAGCTGGGCGAGTTCACGCTGGATGACCGGGCTGTGGTGCCGCATGTGGCTGTGAAGGAGGCGGTGTTCCCGTTCAATCGTTTTCAGGACGTGGATGTCATTCTCGGGCCTGAGATGCGCTCGACGGGTGAGGTGATGGGTCTGGACACGTCGTTTGAGCGGGCGTTTGCGAAGTCTCAGCTTGCGGCGGGTGTGAAGCTGCCGCTGTCCGGGACGGTGTTTCTGTCGGTTCGGGACGGGGACAAGGCGCTGTTGCCGCAGATCGGGCGTCAGCTTGCGGCGATGGGCTTTACGATCATGGCGACGCGGGGCACGGCGGAGCGGCTGCGTGAAGCGGGTGTTAAGGTGACGCTGGTGAACAAGGTTCTGGAGGGGCGTCCGCATTGTGTGGACGCGATCCGGTCCGGCGAGGTTCAGATGGTGATCAACACGGCGCAGGGGGCTCAGGCGGTTCAGGACAGTTATGACATCCGGCGTTCGGCGCTGACGATGGGCATTCCGCACTACACGACGATGGCGGGGGCACGGGCTGCGACCTATGCGATCAGCGCGATGCGCGAGGGGCCGCTTGAAGTTGCGCCGCTTCAGTCCTATTTTCATGGATCGTACTGATTGTATTGAGGCGTCTGGCGGGGGCTGACTTCGCCGGAGGTCTTGTTTGCGCGTTTGCATTCCGGGATGGCGTTGTTGCGTCCCGGTGATTTTTATCTGACATCCCTGGGATTAGCACATTGCAGAAAACTCCGATGACAGCATCCGGCCTGCGGCGACTTGAGGACGAGTTGCGTCGTCTTAAAAGCGAAGAGCGTCCGGCGATTATCCGGGCGATTGCTGAAGCGCGAGAGCATGGCGATCTGTCGGAAAACGCGGAGTATCATGCGGCTCGTGAGCGTCAGTCCTTTGTTGAGGGCCGGGTCATGGAGCTGGAGGAGATCCTCGCCACCGCCGAGGTGATCGACCCTTCGACGCTGTCGGGCGATCAGGTCAAGTTTGGCGCGCGGGTGCAGCTGATTGATGAGGAGACGGAGAAAGAGGCCTCCTATCAGATCGTTGGCGTGTATGAAGCCGACATCAGGGCGGGGCTTCTGTCTGTGTCTTCGCCGCTGGCGAAGTCGCTGATCGGGAAATCGGTGGGGGACACGGTGTCCGTTCCGGCGCCGGGTGGCGACCGGATGTATGAGATCGTCTCCGTTATCTATGCCTGATCATCAGAGCCCGGGGATGCTGCGCGCGTGATCACTTTCGACGACGTTACGGCTGCTGCGCAGCGGATTGAGGGGCGTGTTCTGCGCACGCCCACCCTGCCCTCTCAGAGTTTGTCGAAAGCGACGGGGGCGGAGATTACGCTCAAGCTCGACAATCTTCAGGCGGTCGGGTCGTTCAAGGAGCGCGGGGCGGCGAACAAGCTTTCGCTGCTGACGCCGGAGGAGCGGGCGCGCGGGGTGATTACGGTTTCGGCTGGCAATCATGCGCAGGGTCTGGCGCGACATGCGAGCCTGCTGGGAATTGACGCGGTGATTGTGATGCCGCGTTTCACGCCTTCGGCGAAGGTGACGCGGACGGCGGCCTGGGGCGCGCGGATTGTGCTTGAGGGCAACAATTTTGCCGAGGCGTCTCTGTTTGCGCGGGATCTTCAGCAGCGTGAGGGGCGTGTTTTCGTTCATCCTTATGACGATGACGCTGTTATGGCGGGTCAGGGCACCTGCGCGCTTGAGCTGTTTGAGGATGCGGGGCCGCTGGATGCTCTGGTGGTGCCGGTCGGGGGTGGCGGATTGCTGTCGGGCTGTGCTGTCGCGGCACGGGCTTTGCGGCCGGATGTTGAGCTGATTGGTGTGCAGGTGGAGAGTTTTTCTTCGCTGGCTGCTTTTCCGGGCGATGAGATTATGCCGCCGGGAGGGGCGACGATTGCCGAGGGCATTGCCGTGATGCAGGTCGGGCGGCGTCCTTATGAGGTGATCCGGGATCTGGTCTCGCGGGTTCTCGTGGTGTCTGAGGTTCAGGTTGAGAACGCGATCACGATGATGTCCGAGGGAGCCAAGCAGGTCGTGGAGGGTGCTGGCGCGACCGGGCTTGCGGCGGTGATGGCAAATCCGAAGCTGTTTGCCGGGAAGCGGGTCGGGCTGCTGGTGACGGGCGGGAACGTCGATACGCGGATTCTGGCGAACACCCTGTTGAGGGCGATGCTGCGTGACGGGCGGTTGCTGCGGCTGTGCATGGAGATTCCGGACCGGCCGGGGGTGCTGGCGGATATTTCCGGAATTATTGGCGCGGCGGGCGGCAACATCCTTGAGGTGTCGCATCAGCGGCTGTTTGCGGCGCCATCGGTGCAGGCGGCGGAGCTTGAGGTGATGATCGAGGCGCGTGATCCGCTCCATGCGGAGCAGATCACCGAGGCGCTGCGGGCGCGGTATGTGGTGCGGCGCGTTTAGAGTTCCGATTGGAGGCTGTTAGCCCCTTTGCCGGCGCTTAGCAGTGAGGCTTTTGAAGCAGCCTCTTATTCTTCTTCGAGGGTGAGGCCGATTTTCAGGGTGACCTGATAGTGGCTGATTTTGCCATGTTCGACATGGCCGCGTGTGCTGGTGACTTCGAACCAGCGGACGTGCTTTTCATCTTTTCCGATGCGGGTGATGGCGTTGGTGATGGCCTTCTCGACGCTGTCGGGGGATGAGCCGGCGACTTCGACGATTTTGTAGACGTGATCGGACATCATCGTTTTCCTTTTTGCGTGTCGGTGCTATGAGACACCTTGCTGATGTGGTGTCTGACGCGCCAGCGCGAGGCGGGTTCCGGTGACATCCGGGTGAAGGAGAGGTTTTCTTTCTCCTTTTGGGTGCGGCCAGTAACCAGTCATCAATATTCTGCGTCGATAAAGGCTCCGTTGCGAAACACGCATGGAGAGACGCAAAATGGCGGGACTTGGTATTCGGCTTGAAGCTGACGACAGGATGATCCTGAACGGGGCCGGTGTTCATTTTCTGACGGGCGCGCAGATCCGGCTGACGAACCGGGCCGATTTTCTTTTCGGACGACAGATCATGCGGCCGGAGGAAGCGAACACGCCGGCACGGCTGATCTATTATGCGTTGCAGACAGCATATGTCGGAACGGCTGAGGAGCGGAAGGCGGCTCTGGCTGAGGCGACGCTGCACATCACGGCTTTCATACAGGAGACGACTTCGGAGTCGGCTCGTGGATTGCTGGCCGATGCGTTGCGGGAGGCGACAGAGGGGCAGTTTTACCGGGCGCTGAAAATTGCGCGGCGGATTGTGCGGCATGAGGATGCCGTGTTGCAGGATGCGGGCGGGTTGTAGTTTTTTGAGACATTGTCCGGGATGTTAATCGAAGATTAGTAATTGAGGTGCTTTATGGCGTTACTGCGAAAAATGCAGTGAACACATGGAGAAAATCTGATGTCACTTTCGATCAACACCAATGTCGGCGCGATGGTTGCACTTGAGTCGCTGACCGACACGACCAATCAGCTGAACGAGACGCAGAACGAAGTTTCGACCGGCCTGAAGGTCAGCTCGCCCAGCGACAGCCCGGCTACGTATGCCATTGCGCAGCAGATGAATGGTAACATTTCCGGTCTTTCCGCGGTGAATGATGGTCTTTCATTCGCAGCAGAGACAGTCAGCACGACGACCTCTGCTGTGTCGACGATTATCAGCACGCTGCAGTTGCTGCAGACCGCTGTGACTTCTCTTGGTACGAACCAGGGTGATGCTACTGCGCTGGCTCAGACCTCGCAGGAAATTAACGGCTATCTGGACACCATCAACAGCGCCGCCCGCGCCGCTACGGTCAACGGTGTCAACCTGCTGACAACGGCAACCGACGCCAATACGGCCAATCAGGGTGCCACTACGGGTGCGGTGACCGCAGGCGATCTGAGCTATCTGACAGGTCTTCAGGGTTCAACGGCGAAGATCAGCAATGTTATTGGTAGTAGCGCACTCTCGGGTATCACGGGGTCTGTCGGGGGGCTGAGCGCCACGCTTGACGCTACCACACTCACCGATGCGCTTGGTCTGTCTTCCGGTATGAAGGCTGGCGATTCATCTGTGACCACGACAGGTACTAATGCCTTCGTGGGTACGGACGGTACTCTGACAGAAACCAACGAGTCATCATCCACCAATATTGCAGACATGGTATCAGTCGTTCAGAACGCGATCACGGCCATGGGCAATGTTGCATCGACGCTTGGTTCAAACACCCAGACTATTACAAGTCTGACGACTTATTCGAGCAATCTTTCGGACTCGCTGACAGCTGGTGTTGGCGCTCTGACGGATGCGGATATGGCGGCAGAAAGTGCGAAGCTGACATCGCTGCAGACAAAGCAGAGCCTTGCAATTTCGTCTCTTTCGATCGCGAAATCGTCTTCGCAGAACATTCTTACCTTGTTCCGCTAAAATATACCCTGAGGGGAGGTTTCTCCCCTCAGGGATCTTTCTGGATATATTTCATATGATTGTACAGAAAAACGGTATTAATGCAAAACAATATGTAAAAAAATTACACGATTAATGGATAATTATAACAATGCTGCCAACATCAAAGAAATAAGATCCGGATTACTAATCGTTCCTGTGTGGGCTGAGGGTCATGCGCTTCTTGCGCGTCTTCTCTGGCAGACTGGCATGCATACCGAAGCGATGGCGTCTTTTCAAAAGGCTATTGAATTGCAGCCTGAAAAGCTGGAATGGAAACTGGCTTTTCTCGACTGTCAGATGCGGAGAGGCGATGAGGCAGGCGCCGTTCCGGAACTTCTGAAAATTGTTTCTGATAATATCAATGATGCGAATACTGTTATTTCTGCTGTTTCGATTATCGGGTCAGTGGCGCGTCATGATATCGCTATCCGGTGTCTGAAATGGTGCCTCGGAAAACGACCGGATGAGGCGACTCTCAAGGCGGCTCTGGCATCCGAACTGATCAGTGCCGGACAGGTTGCTGAAGGCTGTGCCTTATTCATAAAGCTGATTCAGCAGTCAGAAAAAAATATATACTACCTTCCGGTGCTTGTCTCGGCTCCGGGATGGACCGGGGCTTTTGAACAGGCACTGCAGATTGCCGAATTTTTCTATGGCATGCCGAATACGGAACACCCTTCTCTGCTGAGCAACATAGGCAATCTCATGATTGCTCTCAATCGTTCGAAGGAAGCGATGCCTTTCTATGAACGTGCGTTCTTACAAAGTCCTGAAAATGAACAGATGCGGTTCGGACTTGCGGTCGCCTATCTCAAAAGTGGCGATTATGAAAAAGGCTGGAAACAGAACGAACTTCGCCCTTCCGTTCAGAAGCTTCCGGAATCAAAACCCTGGCGCGGGAAAGGAAGTATTTCCGGGAAGACGCTTCTTCTGCCGGGTGATCAGGGAATGGGAGATGTCATACAGTTTGTTCGGTATATTCCATATCTGACATCACTGGGTGCCCGGCTTATTCTTGTCGTGTGCACGCCTCTTGTCCGCCTTTTCAGAACTCTTCCGTGGCCGGTTGAGGTTCGTGATCTGAGCGAGCAGATTTCAACGGAGCATGACTTCAACTGCCCGCTTCTGAGTCTTCCGCTGGCATTGATGCACTATATTGGAACAGAAATTCCTCATGATGTTCCATATTTTTTTCCATATGCGAAAGATGTAAGCCGGTTTGCCTGGCTTCGCGACAAGCCTGGAAGAAAGAAAATCGGACTGGTGTGGAGTGGGAGGGCGCGTCCTGAATATGGGATAGCCTACCGTGCCAGATCGACTTCTCTGGAAGCATTCGCGCCGATTACGTCGCAGGCTGGCGTCACATTCGTCAATCTGCAGTTTGGTGAACCTGCCGGTGAACTTCAGTCGCTTAAAGGGATCTCAATCGTGGATCCCATGAACGATGTCAGGGATATGGCTGATACAGCGGCCATTATAGAAAACCTTGATCTTGTGATCTCGGTTGACACTTCTGTCGCGCATCTCGCCGGGGCTCTGGGTAAGCCGGTGTGGATGCTCACCCGCAGTGACTGTTGCTGGCGCTGGCTCGAAAATCGCGATGATACGCCGTGGTATCCGACCATGCGCATTTTCCGGTCACAGCCAGGCAGTCTGGACCATGCCATAGCGCTGGCGGCAGAAGAATTACAGCGTGTACTGCATGACAATGCCCCTGAGGCCGCTTGTATCCTGAATAGTGAATATGAGGCTTTAACATGAAATATGGTCTTCAGCGCTACAATCAGGGGGCTGCAAACCTCCTGTCTTCCCGGCAGATTGAAGCAATGGCTTTCAGTCAGGCCATTTCTCTTCTGGAACGGGCCAGAGATGAGAAAGCACGGCTGCACGCGCTCTCAATGAATCAGAAGCTCTGGTCTGCGGTACTGCGTGAGATGGATGTCCAGAACAATGGAATTCCCGACGATCTGCGCAAGGATCTTTTTAAGCTTTCTTTCTGGGCAACACGCTATTGCGTCCGTGCGATGCTGGAAAAAATCAGCCTCAAACCTCTGATTGATATCAATCGTGACATGCTGGATGGATTGCGGGAAAAAACTGTCGGAGCTTCTGAGGCCAGCACAGAGGCACCCGTTCACAACTTCAAACTGGCAACGGCCTGATCCGGAAGAAATCGTGATCAGGTTTTTACCTGATCACGTGACAGGCCTGGACAGGGAAGGCTCTGTTCGCGTTGCGGGTTGAGCTGTAGTTTTTTCGAAGGGCTGGCGGAATCGGGGCTCTGCCCGAACCCGTCAGGGACCGCAGGCCCCTGTACCCCTGTTGATTAATAATAAAATGGTTTCCAAAGGTCTGTGACCTTTGATGGGTTCCGGGACGAAGCCCTGGGAAAGCACAGGCGAGCGACGCTGACAGAGCTATGGGAACGGATTCTCCGGTCATTTTGTTCCGAAGAGGCGGTCTCCTGCGTCGCCCAAACCGGGGCGAATGTATCCATGGTCATCAAGTTCCCGGTCTACGGCACAAGTGATTATTTTGACGTCCGGGTGGGCTTTTGAGAGACAGGCCACGCCTTCGGGCGCGGCGAGCAGGCAGACGAAGATGATGTTTTCGGCGCCGGCGTTTTTCAGTCTGTCGATCGCTGCGGACGCGCTGTAGCCGGTGGCGAGCATCGGATCGACGACGATGCAGTCCCGGTTTCCGATATCGTCCGGCAGTTTCATATAATATTCGACGGGGCGGAGCGTTTCCGGATCGCGGAAGAGGCCGATATGGCCGACGCGGGCCGAGGGCACGAGATCGAGCATGCCGTCGAGGATGCCGTTACCGGCGCGAAGAATGGAGACGAAACAGAGCTTTTTCCCTGACAGTCTCTCGCCGGTCATGGGTTCGATCGGGGTGTTGATTTCGACCGGTTCGAGCTTCAGATCCCGGGTAGCCTCGTAGCAGAGAAGCAGGCTCAGTTCGCGCGCCAGACGGCGGAAGCCGGCGGTGGAAGTGGAGGCATCCCGCAATCTTGTCAGTTTGTGGCGGACGAGGGGGTGAGTGACAACCACGACGTTGCCGGAATGCGCTGCTGTTTCGGTCATTGAAGCCTTTGCCTGTTTTGAGAGATGTCGTTTTCGGGATGAGGTGATCGGAGCCATGGGACGGGGTGTGGTTTTTCGGGTGGCTTCGGGGTCAGTTTGTCTGATCGGTGTCCCGGTCAGCCGGCTTGCTTCTCCGGGCGGAAGTCGAGGACGATACCGTTCATGCAGTAGCGCAGGCCGGTCGGTGGCGGCCCGTCGGGGAAGACATGTCCGAGATGGCCTTTGCATTTCGCGCAGTGAACTTCAGTGCGTGTCACGCCGAGGCTGTTGTCGGTTTCCGTTTCCACTGCTCCGGGGATCGGGGAGAAGAAGGATGGCCAGCCGCTGCCGCTTTCGTATTTGGTCTCTGAGGAGAAGAGCGCTGTGCCGCAGGCGGCGCAGCGGTAAATGCCGGTCCGTTTTTCGTGATTCAGGTCACTGGAGCCGGGACGTTCGGTGCCGTGCTGTCTGAGGACCCGAAGTTGCTCTTCGGTGAGGGTGCCGCAGAGTGAAACGGGTTGTGGTTCTTCGGACATGGCATAGCCCCTTTGCCGCGCTGACTGTCGCCCTGCCCCGCCGACAGTGGCTGATTTTCTGCCCCCTTATACCCTGTGAGGTCTGTCCTGCGTCAAATGGATACGGGCGGCGCGGTGATGTGGCCTGTGTGGCTCGGGGTATCCTGCTTCCATAATGTATAATTTTTATTCATATTCTGAACTGATCTGAACCAGAGCGGTGGCGTGACGTTTTTCTTGTGTCCGACACAGGAATCACAGGAGGACATCATGACTGCCAAAACGAAAATTTCTGAAACAAAACCTTTGCATAAAAAAGAAGCCGAGCCTGAATTTGAGAGCTGTGGGCCTGAATGTCAGGACAGACTGGACGAGACGGGCGACGGGACATTTCCTGCCAGTGATCCGCCTTCATCGGGGAAGTCGACCGGTCCGGGCGATAATGGTTCGGCGAAAGGCAAATAGCGGTTTGTTTTTCGGTGACTGTTTCGCGGGTTTCGGATCCTGCTCCCGACAGAGAGTTGCGGACTGGTCCCGTGAGTTAAAGAAGGGTCCGCTTCCGGGATCGTCCTGAGCGGGGCTGGACAGGCTTATGTGAACGCTGGCGCGGCCGGGCGGATCGAAGCCTGGCGGCCCGGTGGATTGATAAAAATATGCGGCGGATTGTGGGCTGAGGCACTCTGGCAGAGAATTATTATGAAGCAGGCTTTGAGAGGCTGTTTCAAAAGCTCCTTTGCAGATGATCCAACGCGCGTTTTCTGCGCTCCGATGCTCACGGCCCATACGGTCGCTCCGCTTCCGTGCTCAAAATACATGTCGGTCACGCCCTTCAGGGGACGTTCTCGCCGGGCAGTGAGGCTTTTGAAACAGCCTCTTAACGAAAGTAAGGACTCTGCCTGAATCCGGGAGGGATCGCGGGCCTCTGCACCCTTGCGTGTTGATAACAAAATGGTTGCCGGGGTTCTGCGGCTGCTGGTGGTCATCACGGGCAAGGCCCTGCGGCAGTCAGGCATATAATGGGCTGGGAAGCGTGAACTTCCTCGCCTGTTTCAGGGTAGCGCTTTGCTATCGGGCAGGATCTGGACGCAGGCCCTTCCTAGCTGACAGTTGCGGGTCGGGCTGTTGTGACAATCGGTCCCGACCGCACGCCTGTGCTTGGAACGGCGCGCGGGAAGTGTCATGATGCGGGCAATAACAATTTGAAAAAGAAGGCTCACCTCATGTCTGCTTCCGACACTCAGCGTTCATCGGCTCCCCGTCCTGTCATGCTTGTCATTCTTGATGGTTTTGGCTGGCGTGAGGATGATTCTGACAATGCGGTCCGGCTGGCGAAGAAACCGGTTTTTGACCGGCTCTGGGCGAATTGTCCGCATACATTTCTGGATACGAGCGGTGAGGATGTCGGGTTGCCGGATGCCCAGATGGGCAATTCGGAGGTCGGGCATCTGAACATCGGCGCCGGACGGGTGGTGATGCAGGAACTGCCGCGCATCGGTCGGGCGATCCGGGACGGGAGTCTGGCGGCGAGTCCGGTTCTGACGACATTTATTGAGACGCTGAAGACATCGGGGGGTACGTGTCACCTGATGGGGCTGGTGTCGCCTGGCGGAGTGCATGCGCATCAGGATCATGCGGTCGCGCTGGCGGAAATCGTGACGGCGGCGGGGGTTCCGGTTGCGTTTCATGTCTTTACGGACGGACGTGATACACCGCCGCAATCGGGGCGGGATTATGTCTCGCGGCTGGTGAAGGCGTTGCCGGACGGGGTGACGCTCGCGACGGTTTCGGGTCGGTATTACGCGATGGATCGCGACAATCGCTGGGAACGCGTGTCGCGGGTTTATGATGTGATCACGAGTGCTTCGGGGCCACGGGCGGGTTCGGCGGCTGAGGTGATTGAGCGGGCTTATGCCGCGAAGACGACGGATGAGTTTATTGAGCCAACGGTGATCGGGGATTTTGCCGGAGCGAAGGATGGTGATGGGATTCTGTCGTTCAATTTCCGGGCGGATCGTATTCGTGAGTTACTGATGGCGCTGCTTGATCCGGCGTTTTCGGGGTTTGAACGGAAGGTTGTGCGGCATTTCGCTGCGGCTGTGGGGATGACGCGGTATAGCGACGATCTGGCGAAGCTGACGACGGTGCTGTTTCCGCCGCAGAACCTGGTGGAGTTGCTGGGGGATGTGGTTTCCGGCGCCGGGAAGAAGCAGTTGCGGATGGCAGAGACTGAGAAATATCCGCATGTGACGTATTTTCTGAATGGCGGGCGGGAGACGCCGCTTGAGGGGGAGGATCGGATTATGGTCCCCTCCCCTAAGGTTGCGACGTATGATCTTCAGCCGGAGATGTCGGCGCCGGAGCTGACGGATAAGGCTGTCGCGGCGATCGGGAGCGGGAAATATGATCTGATCGTGCTGAATTTCGCGAACCCGGACATGGTTGGCCATACGGGAGTGTTATCGGCGGCAATCAGGGCTGTTGAAACGGTTGATGCCGGGCTGGGCCGTATTGCTGAGGCGATTGAGCGGCAGGGCGGTGCGCTGCTGTTTACGGCGGATCATGGCAATTGCGAGACGATGCGCGATCCGGCAACGGGCGGACCGCATACGGCGCATACGCTGAACAAAGTTCCCTGCGTGCTGGTCGGGGCTGGCGATGCAAAGTTGCGGCTCGGGCGACTAGCGGATCTGGCGCCGACATTGCTGGAACTGATGAAACTGCCGCAGCCTGTGGTGATGACGGGGAAATCTCTCATTGAGAGGGCTGACTGAGGGTTGGATTGCCTGAGCAGGATGTTCACTCTTTGGGATAATCATACGAACGGATGACGAGACGGGTTCGTATGGTGTTGCTGCATCGGGACAGGACTGATTTGCCGCCCCGGTTCCGGCGCGATTATTTTGTCGTGGGTGTTCTTCTGCTTTGTGGCGGGTGGGCCTGCTCCGTGCCGGGCATGGCGCGGGGATACCAGCATAGCGTGAGTGGTGCGCATCATGCGGCGGCCCAGCGTGGGACTGTGGCGCGGCCATCGGCTTCCCAGGCGGCGCTGGAAGCGGCCCGGACTCAGGAAGCGCTGTTACGGCGGCAACGGGATGAGGAGAAGGCGCGGCTGGCGGTGGCGCAGCACGTGAATGCGGCGGAGGCGGCACAGGCTGAGAAAGACAGGGCCCGGGCGACGTCGCTTTCGGCGGCGACGGTTTCGGCGGCGGGGCAGTTGCAGCAGACGGAGACGAGGCTTCAGACGCTTCAGGATCAGATTGACGGGCTGCATGCCGATCAGGAGCAGCTGCGGACGGAGCTTGATGCGGAGGCGCGCGCCCTGATGCCGGTTCTGCCTGTGGCGCAGCGGCTGTCGCTTTATCCTTCCGATACGCTTTTGACCGGACCTTTATCGCCGCAGCAGGCGGTGACGGGACTTCTGATTGTCCGTGGACTGGCGAAGACGCTTGAGGCACGGGCGGAGACTGTGCAGTTGCAGCGGCAGGAACTTGCGATGTTGAACAGGACGCTGGCGGAGCGGCTGGGCGAGGTCGGCACGGTTCAGGAAAAGCAGAGTCAGCAGCAACAGGCGCTGGCGGCGCAGATGCAGGCGGCGCGGGATGCGCAGCTTCGGTCGAATGCGGCGGCGCGGCAGTCGGCGGCGCATGTGACGCAGGAGGCGGCGCGGGCGTCCGCGCTTCAGGCGGCGATTGACAGGATCGTGGCGACGGAGGCGGCGGCGATGGCGCAGTTGCAGCGCGAGGCTGAGGCGGCGGAGCGGGCCAGGCGGGCGCAGCTTGCCGAGGAGGCGCGGCGGCGGGTGGCGGCGCGGAAAGAGAGTGGCGGGCGGAGTGCGCCGGTGGTGGTGGCGCCTTCGGAAGGGGGGCGACCGGGTGGCGGTGGTGTTGTGGCGGGTCGGCTGATCAGTGCCTGGGGTGAGCAGACTGAAGCGGGACCGGCGACGGGAAACAGTTATGCCGTGGCCGGAGGGACGAGTGTGCGGTCGCCGTGTTCGGGGACTGTGGAGTTTGCCGCGCCGTTTCGCAGTTACGGGCAGATGCTGATTCTGAATTGCGGGCGGGAGTATCGCTTTGTTCTGGCGGGGCTCGGGGCGCTGGATGTTGCGACCGGACAGGCTCTGGCGAAGGGGGCTGCGATCGGGGCGATGCCGCGTGGGGGCGGTTCGGCGACGTTGCTGGTTCAGGTTCGGCATGGGCAGAAAACGGTCAACCCGACGCCGTTTCTGTGAGGGTATGGCGTGGGCGGGCAATCGGCCCATGGTGTCGGGGACTTGTTGTGAGCGCGAATTTTCGCTGAACTGTCGGGAGGGGAATTCGCGCTGGCCGCAGGATTGCGATGCGGGGCGGTTTTCGACGCGACTGATAGTGGCTAAGGTCGTGGCTTAGCCGGATAGTAAGACTTGCCTCCGATCATCCGTTTCGGGCGGGGCGATTCGTGCTGAGAGATGAGGGACTTGCCGGCCGTGCGCAACGGTCCGGCATCAGGAGACGAGACCGTATGACATTTCGCACTGGCCTGCTGTTCGGCGCCGCTTTCCTGACCGGGATTGTGGCGGGTCCTGGCCTTGTCCGTGTCGCTGAGGTGGGAGCGGGATCGGTTGTGCCCGTTGCTTATGCGGATACGGCGCCGGCAGCGGCTCCGGCCAACAGTCACGCCGAGACGTATCGGCTGCTGACGCTGTTCGGCAGCATTTTTGATCTGGTGCGCGCCAATTACGTTGATCCGGTGTCTGACCGGGATCTGATCACCAATGCCCTGAATGGTATGCTCAGCGGGCTGGACCCTCACAGTTCCTACATGACCGAGAAGCAGTATGCGGACATGCAGGTGCAGACCACGGGCAAGTTTGGCGGTCTTGGTCTGGAGGTTCAGGGCGAGGACGGGCACGTCCGGGTTGTGTCACCGATTGATGGGACGCCAGCCTGGAAGGCGGGGATCAAGCCGGGCGATTATATCGTTGCCATTGACGGGCATAATATTGACGGGAGCCCGCTGAACGACGCCGTGGAGAAGATGCGCGGCAAGCCGAACACGAAGATCACGCTGACGATCATCCGTCCGAAGACGACGAAGCCGCTTGTGCTGACGATGACGCGGGAGACCATCCGGATCGAGGGTGTGAAGTCGGTTCTTTATGACAAGACGGCTTATATTCGCGTTCCGCAGTTTACCGAAGACACTTCGACTGAGCTTCATCGGGAATATGAGAAGCTGAAGCAGCAGGCCGGCGGCAAGCTGACGGGCGGTCTTGTCATTGATCTGCGTAACGATCCGGGTGGATTGCTCAATCAGGCGATTGATGTGTCTTCGGCTTTTGTTCGCAATGGCGAAATTGTCTCGACGCGGGCGCGCCATCCGAAGGACAGCCAGCGCTGGGATGCCAAAGGCACTGACATGACGGACGGGTTGCCGGTCGTTGTGCTGACGAATGGCGGCTCGGCGTCTGCGAGTGAGATCGTATCCGGCGCTTTGCAGGATCATCATCGCGCTGTTCTGGTGGGCACCAAGACGTTCGGCAAAGGCTCCGTGCAGACGATCATGCCGATTCCGGGGAATGGCGCGGTACGGCTGACGACGGCGCGTTATTACACGCCGTCGGGCAGATCGATTCAGGGGCTGGGGATTGCACCGGACATCGTGGTGAAGGAGAGCCGGGAAGATCCGGTGTTCAGCATCCGTGAAGCGGATCTGTCGCACATCATCAAAAATCAGGGCGGCAATCAGACGAAGCCGCCGGTCCGTGATGATCTTCCGGCTATTGCGTCGAAGATTCCTGACGAGCCGCCGGAAAACTGGCCTGCTTATGACATGACGAAAGCTTCAACTGATTTCCAGTTACAGGAAGGACTGCGTGTGGTTCGCAGCATGGCTGGCGTTCCTGCGCCTGATCCTGTCGCGGCTCTGCCTGCGGTAACTCCCGGCAAATCAAAGAGCGAGGTCCCCCATCACTAACGACTTGTCTCATCAGGCCGGTGTGAACGCGGCGTCGGTTTCTAACGCGGGCCGCCTGTCCCTTCCCTCTTTCTGGCAGCGGCTGCCACGTTCGGGGCGCCTGTTTTTCCAGTTCTGGGGTGGGGTTTCGATTGTTGCCCTGCTGGGTGCAATCACGTTGCAGGAACTGTCGGCGTTGCGTCGCTCCGGTGCTCCGGCGGTTGTGCCGCCAGCAGCGGGAGCGAAGGCAACGGATACGAGGAAGGCCTCTGATGCGTCCCGTCAGGAGGTTGCGCGTTCCTCGCCTCCGGAGGCCGCCATTGCCCCGCCACCTCCCGGCGTTCATGCCATTCCGGCTCCGTTGCCCGCCCTGATGGAGGCGGCGCCGGATGAGCCTGGTCACAGTCTGCCGAAGATCGGAGCTGATGGTTCTCTGCCGCGTAAGGTTTATGCAGCGGAAGCGCCTTCGGTGCCGGCGGGGAATGCCCGGATTGCCATTCTGCTGGACGGGTTTGGTTTGTCGGAGGATATGAGCCGGACGGCTGTGCAGGATCTGCCCTCGACCGTTTCGTTTGCTATACCGGCTTATGCGCCGCCGAGAGAGGATCTGCTCAGCGGGGCGCGACAGAGCGGACATGAAATTTTCCTGGCTCTGCCGATGCAGCCTTCGACGGCACCGCTGGATGATGAGGGGCCTAAGGCGCTTGGCTATGATCATTCATCCGCTGCTGACCGGAAAAACCTGGAGTGGGCTTTGTCGCGCCTGAATGGGTATGTCGGCGTGACGAATGCGTTTTCCGGGCTGGACGGTGATGCTTATGCACAGTCGCCTGATTTTCGGATGGTCTCGAAGGAACTCGACGCACGGGGGCTGAGCTATCTGAACGCTACGCCGGGAACATCGTGGATCGGACCTGTTGTCGGGGCGAATGCGGCACTGACGTTTGACACCAGCGCTGACAGTGCCGGTGTGGACGGGCAGCTGGCGCATCTGGTGGAGATGGCGAAGAGCTCCGGGAGCGCGATTGGTGTTGCCGGGCCGATGCGTCCGGTTCTTTTGCAGCGGATTGCGGAGTGGAGCCGGGGGCTGGCTGGCAAGGGTGTGACGCTTGTTCCTGTGAGTTCTCTCGGTGCTGATCCGGCACCGATATCCGGGCCGTCGGATAGTGTGCGGCCTGTGCATATTGAGAGTTCCGCGCCTCCGCTGGTGCCGGCTCCGGCCGCGGTTGTGGGGCAGTCTTTTCACGGGCCGTCTTCCGTTACAGCGGTGCCACTGGCGGCGCCCTCTCCTCCTGTGTTTCAGCCCTCCGCGGCATCACCGACAGGAGGAGCGAAGGCTCCGGTGGCTCAGCACTGATAACGGACACGAGGCAGATATGACTGATCCGTCTTCCCTCCCCTTGCGGCGCAATGTCGGGGGGGTGATTTTCAACACTTCCGGTCAGGTATTTGTTGCGCGGCGAACGGATATGCCGGGAGCCGGAGGGGGCGCTGACGAGGGTGTCTGGCAGTGTCCGCAGGGAGGCATTGACGACGGGGAGCAGCCGGAGGTCGCGGTTCTGCGCGAGGTCCGGGAGGAGACAGGCATGACATCGCTTGTTGTACTCGGGGAGTATCCGGACTGGCTTAGTTATGATCTTCCGGCGCATCTGATTGGTAAGGCGCTGGGCGGACGGTTTCGGGGGCAGACGCAGAAGTGGTTTGCGCTGCGGTTTGCTGGTGATGAGAGTGAGATCCGGCTCGATCTGCAGGCGCATCGGGAGTTTGATGCGTGGAAGTGGGTGGAGCTGACGGAGCTGCCGCTTCTGAATACTGGTTTCAAGAAGCCGGTTTATGAGAAGCTGGCGGCGGGGTTTGCCCGGTTCGTGTGACTGTCTTCGGGTGATCGCGAAAGACGTGTCTGGCCTGGATTTCTGAGCACCGGAGAACGGAGCGGCATGTGGGCTGTGAGTATGGTGAACCGGGGAATCTGCTTTAAAACGGGTACCGGTTCGCTGACAGAGGAGCTTATGAGGCGCTCTTCTGAGTTCTGGGTGGAGCGCCGGGATGGTTGATCTTCGCTGAACCGGCGGGCTTTTCGCAGGTCATCATGGAAAATGGATAGATAAGGCTGCGCGATGGTTTGCATGGGTCGAACAGGACGACCGGATTGCTGCGAATGACATTGACCGGATGAGTCGCGTCCGCTGGGAATAACAGGCCTTTCAGGCCTGGCAGATCATTACACGTTGTTGTCCGGGCGCGGCCGGTGTTGTCATGAAAGGCGCATGTCAGTTTTGTTCGGAAGCCGAATCGAACACGAATCTGTTTTTCATCGATAATACGGGCTCGGGATGCGGTGCCCCATTGCAGAAGATATGTTTCTTTCGCGCGTTGTCGGCGGACAAAGATAATACTGCAGACGATGACGAAAGCAGGGGCGCCGATGAGAACAAAGCAGAGCATGTCAGTTAGTCTGTAAAGCTTTGTCCGGTCTGCCTGAATGTATTTCGCGAGATGAGTATTTCCGGGTTCTGATGGCTCGTAGACGGCCGTCAGATTCTGACCGGTGCTGAGAAGGTGAAAGTCAGAGACGGAGATGTTTTCGGTTCCGTGAAACCGCCTTCCGTCCGGCAGAGCAAAGGAATAATCGGCGCGGTGACTGACGCCGGATTTTGTTTTTATCACGGACAATGCGTCAACAATGGCGGAAACATTATGTCCGCTGGTGATGAGCCGGTTCATTTTGAGAAGGCTCACGCTCATGAGGACGATGAGCGTGAGCAGCAACGGTACGTAGAAAACCAGCCCGAGGATGGCTGCCACTGCCAGTCCGCCGTCTGTCTTTTCCTTTTTATAGACACGACGTGGCAGAGGCTGATCCAGTTCCGGCGGGAGCATCGTGCTGTGGCGTGACTGTTCCAGGACCGTTACAGTTTCGTTTTTTTGTCGGGTGGGACCCGGTGTGTCAGAGAGTGTGGTTCCGGCTTCGTCTGCCTTCCTGATTAATAACGGTATTGCCAGAGGAGACCGACGCTGCTGCCGGGGTCGTTTTCGGGGGTGGTGAAGCCGGTGACGTTGCCGCCGGTGCCGACGGTTGTGTTGAGTTTGAGGTGTTTGGTGAGGTCCACCTGGACCTGGGCCTGGGTGCCTGAACCGGAGGTGGCCTGTTTGGCGCCGACATAGACGCCTTTCATGACGTATTTCCCGGCTTCGATGCTGGTGCCGCCATTGCCGACGCCGGAGCCGCCGCCGATGGCGAGGCGGTCGAGCCCCAGGGTTTTCCGGACGGTTCCGAGCGGGTCGAAGCCGGAGCCACCGGCGAGGGTGGCGAGGGCCGCTCCGATTTCGGCCATCTGTGCTGTGGAGAGGGAGTGAGAGTCCGTTCCGAAGAGCAGCATGGCGAGGATCTGATCCTGCGGCAGTTGCGGAATGGAATCGAAGCCGATCTTTGGGTTGCTGGCGTATCCGGTGACTTTCAGCATGGCGGTCTGGCCGTCGACATTGCGATCGGCCTCGAAGTCCAGGGTCGGGTCCAGTTTATGGCGGACGCCGGAGCCGTTGAAGGCGACGCGACCGCGCGTGAAGTTGAGGGTGATGCCGCCGAGGCTGAACAGGCCGCGACGCATGTCGAAGCCTCCTTCGATACTGGGGGTTGCGGCGGTGCCACCGACATGGAGGTTGCCAGCCATTTCGGCGTCGAGGCCGTGACCCCGGACGAAAAATTCACCGGGAGAGGTTAGTTTCAGGTCGAGACCGATGACGCGGCTGCTGGTTTTTTCGGTCTCGTCCGGTTTTTTATCTCCGGGACGGACGACGTTGAGGGTGGCGACCGAGCCGGGCATCGAGTTCGGGATATTGATTTCGACATGCGGCAGCGTGATCTGGCCGTCGACGTCAACGCGGGTATCGGCCTGCCCTTTGACGGTGATGTCGGCATCGATCAGGGCGGTGAGCAGGTCGCTGGCGATGGGCTGGGCTTTCGCGGCGGTCAGGTGCAGATCGACCGGCATTCCGGGGGCGAAGGCGCCAACGCGGCCATTCAGGCTGATGGTGCCTTTTCCGGCATGGGCGACGAAGGACCGGATGACCAGGCTGTCGTGCTCAGCCACGATGGCGGCTTCGATGTTTTGCAGATGGAGGCCCTGGGCGAAGTCCTGCACGTCGCCGTTATGCAGGGTGACGGTGCCGGTGGCCTGCGGGCTGGCGGCGGTGCCGGCGACCGAGAGCGCGAAACTGATCTGACCGAGGGCCTGCCTGCCGCTGGCGCCGAGCATGGCGTTGGCGAGGGAGAGATCCAGGTTGCCGTGGGTTTGCAGGCCGATGGGGCCGGTTTTTGAGGTCGGGACGGTGCCATTGGCTTCGACATTCAGCTTTGGACCGGCGGCGAGATGGGCGTTGACGCGGGCGGTGGCGCCGGCGAGGTCGCTGGTGGCGTCGATTGAGGCGGGCGGGAGCGAGGCGGCGTCGCCGGTGGTCATGTGCAGGCCGCGTCCGGTGAGTTCGACGTGTCCACGGGGGGCTTCGAGCGTGCCTGTGAGTTTTGCGGCGGCGGAGAGGGTGCCGGTGGCGTGCAGCGTCGGGGCGAAGGGCTGCGCGAGGGCGGGAGTGACGTTTTTGATCGAGACTGTGAGGTTGAGGGCGGGTTTGACGGTGCCGGCGAGGTCGATTGAAGCAGGCGCGACACCGTGCGGAGCGACGGTCGCGCGGAGGCGATCGACACCCATGGTTTTACCATAAGAGACGGTGGCTGGCGCTTCGAGCTGGAGGTTTTCGCCTTTTGCTGTGGCGGTCAGGCGGCTGATTTTGACGCTTTCGGCAGGGATGTTGGCCAGGGCGGCGAGATTGAGCGTGCCGGGTGCGCCGTAGAGTTGTGAGAAGCGGGCCTGGGCTGTGGCGGCGAGGGCGGTCTGGGGGCCTTTGACAGTGGCGTTGAGGCTGCCTGCGATGGATGGGGCGGTTACTCTGTCGAGAGCGAGGGTCAGATTGGCGTCCGGGGAACCTTCCGGGTCGATGACGGTGCCGGCGAGTTTGATGCTGCCGACGCTGTAGGGGGCCATTGCGGCGGTGCCGGTGACGTTGATCTTTGTGCTGATTGGTGTGTTCTGGGTGGCGGCTGTGCTGCTGAGGGAGGCGTCGAGCGCGCCGGAGACGGGCTGTCCGATGAGGTTGCGCAGGTCGGCCAGGCGGGCGATGCGGATGTCGATGGTGCCGAGCGGGATTTTGCGCTTCGACGGGAGATCGAGCTTGCCGCTGCCCTGAACGCTGTTCCAGGCGAGTTTGGTCAGGGTGAGGTGGCGCGTGCCTTCGGTGTCCTGAGCGATTGTGGCGTCGAGGGCGAGCGGGGCGCGGTCGAGGGTGCCGGCGGCGGTGATGTGGCCCTGCGGGATGGTGGGCAGATGGGCGATGTCGGCGTCGAGAGTGATGGGGGCTTTGGGCATGGTGGCCGTGCCGAAATCGCTGGCGAGATGGGCTTTGGCGGCGAAATCGTCGGTTGGGCCGGTGGCGGTGAGATCGAGCTTTGCGGTGCCGCGCAGTGTTTTCGCGGTGGCGGAGAGGTCTGGCAGGGTCAGACTGGCCTGGGTGTCCAGAGTGGTTTTGCCGCCGTTTTGCGCGCCGTTCTGAACGACGTTTCCGGCTACGGTGAGGTGCAGGGCTTTGCCGTCCAGGGTGAGGCTGTCGAGATGGATGGTGCGGCCCCCTCCCCCGTTTTCTTTTCCCTGCCCGCTTTCCTTCATGGTGGCCTGGGCGGCGAGCTTGCCGTTGGCGCCAATGAGTTTCACGGCCTGTTCGAGACCGCTGAGGGCGGCGATATCGCCGTTGAGGCTGAGGGTTGTTGTGTCGCCCCCTTTGGCGGGGAGGGCAAAATCGGCGGTCAGTCCGGCATGACCGCCGAGTTTCTGGCCGCCCATTGCGGCGAAGGGCGCGAGATCCGGCAGGGTGAGGTTTGCGGTGCCTTTGATGGCGGGGCTGGTGGCGGCTTTCGCGGCGAGCTGAAGGATCGGGTGGCTCAGCGAGAGGATGGCTGTGCGGGCCGGATCGTTCGGGGCGTAGGTGGCGTCGAGCTGAAGCGGTGCTGTGGCGAGGAGGGTTGGGTTGCTGCCGGGGAGTCTGAGGCCATCGGCGGTGGCGTGGAGGTGAAGGAGGTTGATCTGATCGCCCTGCCCCATTCCGTCGAAGCTGGCGTTGAGGGAGCCGACCTGGGTGCTGCCGGCGACGAGGCGGTCGAGCGTGAGGGTGCCGGTTCCCGACGGGGCGACGAACGGGCCGCTGAGTTTCGCGGTGAGGCTTGCGGCCTGCCAGCTGATGGCCGGCCCCGGGGTCATGGCCGGCGCGGTCAGACTGGCGGCGATGTCGGCGGTATTGGCGAGGAGGTTCAGTTTTCCGTTGATGGTGGCGGAGATGTTTCCGGCATCGGCGTTCAGGTCCAGTGCGGCGCTGTCGGTGGGGCCGTTGAGGGTCATGGCCAGGGCGACGGGGGTGAGATCGGGCATGTGGGTCATGCCGGCGACGATGCCGTCTTTGCCGTCCTGGGCATTGAGTTTCAGGTTGACGTGTTTTGCGTCGGTTTTGGCGGTGAGGGTCAGGGTTCCGGCGGCGTCGAGGCGGGTGATATCAAGGACGATGTCGGCGACGGGAAGATTTTTGAAGGACGGGCTGTTGAGGAGGGCGTCGAGGCGCGGGAGTGCGGCGTGGCCTTTGAGCGCGAGGACGGCGGGGATGCCGGCGAGCGGGGCGCCGACTTCGATGCGGCGGGCGTCGACGTTGCGGATGTCGATGGAAAGGCCGGTTTTTGTGGGGCCTGTGCTCGGGGCGGTGGGCTGGTTCGGGTCGGAATAGGGCAGACGCGGGATGGCGAGGCGGTCGGCGCTGACGAGATCGACGCGGGCGGTGCGGCCGATCATGCGCAGGGGCGACCAGTCGAATTCGAGATTTTCGAGTGTAAGCCAGACGCCTTTTGTGTCGCGCAGTTCGAGGCGACCGACGTGGAGGGCATCGGGGAAGCGGCCTTTGAGGCCGGTGATGAGGACGGTGTTGCCGGTCAGCGACGCGGTTTCGCGTTCGAGAAAGTGACGGCCGGGGCTGGTGTTGGCGGCGACGAGAACGACACCGATGGTGAGCACGGCGAGACCCGCGACGGATGCCGCGGCGATTCCTGTGCCTTTTGCGATGCGACGGGGCCAGGAGCGGCGGGGCTTTGCCGTGCTTGCGGGGGCCGGTGGAACCATGCGGGAGGGCGGGTTCGGGCTTTCCGGTGGCATGGCGACGCCGTTATGGGGCGCGTCGTTCCGGCCCGGATCGGACTGGTTGTGATCGGACTGGTTGTGATCGTTCTGATCGGGGGGCATCAGAATGTCTCTCCCAGGCCGATATAGAGTTCCCATTTATCGCCACGGGGCGGGCGGTTGAGCGGGACGGCGATGTCGAGGCGGACCGGGCCGATGGGCGTGAAGTAACGGGCGCCGGCGCCGGCGCCGACACGGAGAGTTCCGTGGAGAGGGGCGCTGCCGGAGCCGACCTGACCGGCATCGACGAAGCCTGCTGCGCCGAAGCTTTTCAGGATGCGCTGACGGAATTCGATGGTGCCGGCATCGAGTGAGGTGCCGCCGATGGCGTATTTCGTGCCGGCGAATTGCGGTCCGACGCCCTGATAACGGTAGCCACGGATGGTGGCTGTGCCGCCGCCATAGAGGCGCTGATCGGGCGGGATGTTGAAGGTTGAGGCGCCCTGGACGCTGCCGACGATGGCGCGGAAGGCGAAGACGCTGCGTCCGGGTCTGGTGAGGCCGGTTCGGGCGAGATCGACATAGGTTGAGGCGTTGGCCTGGAGCAGGGCGAAGAAGGAGGTGCCCTGGTCGAAGGAGGCTGACGGGGTGGCGCTGAGCGAGACACGCCAGCCGCGTGTGGCGGGGAGGAGTGGCGAGGCCAGGTCGGTGTTGTCGAAGTTCGCGGAAACGGGGGCGAAGATCATGGTGTAATCTTTGGTGACCCAGAACTGTTCGATTTTCTCCTGTTCGGCGGCGAGGCCGTAGGAGATGTTCCAGTGCCGGTTGAGGCGACGGACGATGCCGGCGCGGGCGATGAGGGCGGTCTGGCGATAGGAATAGAAATCCTGTTTCAGGCCTTCGAGGCGGAAGCTGGCGTTCTGGTTTCGTCCGGGGAAATCCGGTTTGAACAGATCCGCATAGACATCGTAGCCGAGGCCTTGCTGGGCGGACCCGCCGAGGCCGGTGATGAGGGCGGTCAGGCGCAGCCGCTCGGCGTTGCCGAACAGGTTATGATGCGTCCAGGTGGCGCCGACGCGGCCACCGAGATCGGTTGAGTAACCGATTTCGGCACCGACGGAATGACGTTTGGCTTCAGCGAAGCTGAAGGTCAGCGGCATGGCGCCATCGGGGGCGAGTTTTGATGCGTCTTTGGCGCTGACGGTTGAAAAGATTCCCAGAGAGGCGAGATCCTGACGGGCATTTTCGATTTTCGACGGCTGGTAGAGCTGTCCGGTTCCAACGGTGAGGCGGCGGCGGATGAAGGCGGGCTTTGTCTTGTCGAGGCCCTTCAGGGTGATGGGGCCGATATTGGCTTTGGGGCCGATGGTGACGGGATAGATGACATCGAGGGTCTGCGTGGCTGGCTGAAGGAAGGCGGTGGGGGCATCGACATTGGCGAGCGGGTGGCCTTCTTCCTGGAGGGTTCCGGCCAGGTCGTCTCCGGCTTTGAGCACATTGGAGGCCACGGCGGGATCTCCGGACTTCAGGCCGAAGGCGGTTTTTTCGGCGTCTGAGAGTGTGACAGGCTGCTTTTTATCTGCCGAGACGGTTTTGACGGAGCCGAGATGGTAGAGCGGGCCGGGTTTCGCGGTCACTTCGATGGCGAGGGTTTCGCCGACAGGCAGGTTGCCGAGCCATTGCGGGAGATTGATGTCGTTGCCGTCCATCTGCATGTCGGGCGGCGCTTTGGCTGTTTTGGGGCGTTTGGCAGTGATGGTGACGTGACCGTCGTAGTACCCGAAGCTTTCGAGGGCGGTGGTCATACGGGCGTATTCGCTGCGAATCCGGCCAGCGAGGGCAAACGGACCGACGGCGTGGGTTTTTTGCAGGCTGAGCAGATCGGACGAGGCGGTGAGCGCGGAATCGAGATCGGCGTTTTTCGTGGGGACGACAGTTGTTGTGTAGGGCAGCGTCGGGCCGGTCGGGGCGATTGTTTTTGCCACGGGCTTTGCCTTGCCGGTGGCCACTGAGGGCAGTGACACAAGGGCGGTGGCGGCCAGCAGGAGGGTGAGCGCGCCCGGAGCGCGGACTTTCGGGGGGGCATGACGAATCCGCGCCGGGCCTTGCGGGTCTGAGCGTTCGGAGCTGGTTTGCCGGGGCTCTGACAGCGGGGCGCGGGTCTGACGACGGCGCAGGGGAAGGGAAAATCGTCCTCTCATCAGTTTCTTAATGACATGAATACGTATCGAAGTGATGCGGGTCAGGCTGAAAAATCCCTCTTTTCATACGATTTTTTGTCTGCCTTTCCCGTGCGTTGTCGTCATCGGTTGTTTGAGGCTATGAGAGGGCATGAATCTGGCTTTTCTTTGCCCGCGTCTGATGGCGGGCAGCATGACTCTGTCCTGGTCGGACCCGGCATGAAGGTTCCTCTGCTGAAGCGGCGCACACCGCCTTTCAGGATTGATCCTGATGAACTGGACCGGATTGACGCGCACGAGCGCCTGGTGGCCGGGCGGAGCATTTATCGTCGTGTGCGCGCTGCCGCGCGGCTGGCGGCGATCACGGTCTGGGTTCCGACCTCGGTCGGGTTTGAGGCGTGTCTGCTGCTGGTTCCCGGGACGGCGAAGATTCGCTGGACGCGGGTGATCTGGGGCGTGATCTGCAAGCTGCTGTCACTGAAGATCAATGTGATCGGCCGGCGGGCGGGCACTGTTGGCGGGGCGCGGGCGCGGGCGCGTGGCGATCGTCCTGTGATTTATGTTTCGAACCATTCGAGCTGGCTGGACGTGCCGGTTCTGGGGACGATTCTCCCCTCTGTGTTTGTGGCGAAGGGCGACATTGAGCACTGGCCGGTGATGGGGCTGGTTTCGAAGATCGGGCGGACGATTTTTGTCAGCCGGCAGCGCAACACGACCGGGCGTGAGCGGGATGAGATGATTTCGCGTCTGGCGGGTGGCGATAATCTGGTGCTGTTTCCGGAGGGGACCTCTTCGGACGGGTCACGTGTGCTGCCGTTTATGTCGGCGTTTTTTGCGATCGCCAAGCCGCCGCGTCTGCGGAACGTGGATCCGAAGGATATGGGCATTTCGTTTCCGCCTGGAATGGTGCCGCTGATTCAGCCGGTTTCAGTGGTTTACGATCAGCTTGACGGGCTGCCTGTTGGCAAGGCGCGGCGGCCTGTTTTTGCGTGGTATGGCGACATGGATCTTGGTCCGCATCTCTGGCAGCTCGTGAAGTGGCGTTCGATGCGGGCCTCGGTTTTGCTGCATCCGCCTCTGGACCCGGATGATTTTCCGAGTCGGAAAGCGCTGGCGATGGCGACCTGGCGGGCGGTGACGACGGGAGCGGCCGGACTTCGGCAGAATACGGACCCTGAGGTGCCGGAATGGGAGCTGAAAGCGTCCGATCGGGCGGCGTCGTGTGGACGTGATAAAGCTTCTCTTGACAAGACTCGTCCGTCTTTTGCCTGATACGGGTCTCTTATGAGGCCCGGAAAAAGCGGTGTCTGGTCGGGTTTTGTAGCTCTTGCGAGGAGTTCGGGTTCTGACAGGATTCTGGTCTTCCCGACGTGACGGCGCCGGTTTTCACGATGTCGGTTTTTCAGCTCTGGCCGGTGCGATGACCGGGGCGGGGTCTTGACCGGCGCGTCTTCACGCATGATTTCTCCGTTCCGTCGTCCGGAATGGTCCGGCGGCCTGCCGGAGCGAGCCTGAGCTGTGACGACTGAATTCGCCCCCATCCCTGACATTTCTGACACGCGCGATGTGTCTCCCTCCCCTGTTTCCCGGAATGGCGGCGCGCGTCGTGGTCTGCACATGATCACCTGGGGATGCCAGATGAATGTGTATGACAGTGCGCGGATGACGGATGTGCTGCGGCCGCTCGGATATGCGCCGGTAGATAATCCTTCTGATGCTGACATGATTATTCTCAATACCTGTCATATTCGCGATCGTGCCGCGGAGAAGGTATTTTCCGAGCTTGGGCGTTTGCGGGTGATCAGGGACGAGCGGAAGGCGGCGGGGCGGGAGACTGTTCTGGCTGTTGCCGGCTGTGTGGCGCAGGCGGAGGGCGAGCAGATTCTCAAGCGCGCGCCTTATGTGGATATTGTGCTTGGGCCGCAGACCTATCACCGGCTGCCGGAGATGGTGGCACGGGCGGCGCGGGCGGGCGGATCTGTGATCGACACGGATTTTCCGGCCGAGCAGAAGTTCGATTTTCTGCCTCAGGACGCGGCGCCGCAGACGGCGGCGAATGTTTCGGCGTTTCTGACCGTTCAGGAAGGCTGCGACAAGTTCTGCTCCTTTTGTGTTGTACCTTACACGCGCGGCGCTGAGGCGAGCCGTCCGGCGGCTTCGGTTCTGGCCGAAGCGCGGCGGATGGTGGCTGGTGGGGTGCGGGAGATCACGCTGCTGGGGCAGAATGTGAACGCGTATCATGGCGAGGGGCCGGATGGTGGCGTGTGGGGGCTGGCGCGGCTGGCTTACGCGCTGGCGAAGATTCCGGGGCTGGAGCGCATTCGCTACATGACGTCTCATCCCCGTGACATGGATGATGCACTGATTGCGGCGCACCGGGATCTGCCCGAGCTGATGCCGTTTCTGCATTTGCCGGTTCAGTCGGGCTCAGATTCCATTTTGAAGGCGATGAACCGGGGGCACACGGCGGACGAATATCGCCGGCTGGTGGACCGGCTTCGGGTGGCGCGGCCGGATCTGGCGCTGTCGTCTGATTTCATTGTTGGCCATCCGGGTGAGACGGATGAGGACTTTGAGGAGACGATGCGGCTGATTGGCGATGTTGGTTTTGCGCTGGCCTATTCGTTCAAGTATTCCATTCGTCCGGGCACGCCTGCGGCCGGAGCGCCGTTGCAGGTTGCTGAGGATGTGAAGGATCGGCGTCTGCAGGCGTTGCAGGCGCTTCTGCGTGAACAGCAGGATGACTTTAACGGTTCGGTGGTGGATCGTGTGGCACCTGTTCTGTTCACCGGACGCGGTCGGAAGCCGGGCCAGATGGTCGGGCGGTCGCCGTGGTTGCAGCCCGTTCATGTGGACGGGACTGATGAGCTGGTTGGCACGGTTCGTCCGGTGCTGATCACGACACGGCTCAGCAACTCGCTGGCCGGAACTCTGACTGAGGAGTGCGCGCTCGCTTGACCCAACTGTCAGCCACAGGAACTCCGCATCCCCGCACCAGGGGCACCCATTCTCTTGCCGGAACGGGGGTGTCGAAACCAACGACCCTCCAGTTTGGCGACAACGCGTTACTGGCGCAGCTTGTTGGCGATCATGACCGCCATCTGCACCATCTGGAGGAAGCGCTCGGTGTTCGTCTGACGCGACGGGGAAACCGGGTGGCGATCAATGGTGATCCGGGGCGTGTGGCTCTGGCTCATTCGGCGCTGACCTCGCTTTACCGGCGGGCTGAGCGGGGCGGAGTGATCGACACGGGGGAGATCGACGCGGCGATCAGGCTGTCTGACATTCATGCGGCGTTGCGTGATCCGGCGCCGGGCGCAATGGGAGCGGGTGCTGTGGCTGAGGGACCGGCTCTGGCGCTGGTTGATCTCCCGGCGATCCGCACGAAGCGCGGGGCGATCGAGGCCCGGTCGCCTGGTCAGGCGGCTTATATGGACATGCTGGCGAGTCAGGAGATGGTGTTTGGTGTCGGGCCTGCGGGCACGGGCAAGACCTATCTCGCGGTGGCGCAGGCTGTGGCGATGTTGCAGGCCGGTCAGGTGGACCGGATTGTTCTTTCCCGGCCTGCTGTTGAGGCGGGTGAGCGGCTCGGGTTTCTGCCGGGGGACATGAAGGACAAGATCGATCCGTATCTGCGGCCGCTTTATGACGCGCTGCATGACATGATGCCAGGGGATCAGGTGATCCGGCGGATGGCGACGGGTGAGATTGAGGTGGCGCCGCTGGCGTTCATGCGCGGGCGGACTCTGGCGCATGCTTATGTGATTCTCGATGAGGCGCAGAACACGACGCCGGCGCAGATGAAGATGTTTCTGACGCGCATGGGCAACGGGTCGCGCATGGTTGTGACGGGCGATCTGAGCCAGGTGGATCTGCCTTCGGGCACGGTTTCGGGGCTTCAGGATGCGCTGAATACGCTTGAGGGGGTTCAGGGTATTGCCGTGAACCGCTTTGACGCGCGCGATGTGGTGCGGCACAGACTGGTCGCGCGCATTGTTGATGCGTATGATCAACGGAAGACGGCGGAACGGGACACCTCCCGCAACAGGTTCCGCCGGGAGCAAGATGGAACCGCCAGGTAGTATTGGTCGCGGTCTCGCGGCCGCGACAGAGAGTGACCCTTCCCGATGGAACGGGTCACTCCCCTCCCCTCTTTTTGACGGCGAGGGCGATTTTGAACCCGATGACGATGGTCCTGAGATCATTGTCGAGGAGAGGCGCTGGCGGGCTTTTATCCCTCGTGCCGAGGCCTTTGCCTGGCGTGCCTGTGCCGCGGCGTGTCTGCATGCTGAAGCTCCTGTTCCCGAGACGATTGTGTTGTCTTCGGATCGGGTGGTGAAGCGGCTGAATGCGCGGCATCGGGGCCGTAACAAACCGACGAATGTTCTGACTTTTGAGCCGCCGGCGGGGTTTCCGGGTGGCGAGATTATTCTTGCGCTGGAGACTGTGTGTCGTGAGGCGCGGGCGGCGCGGCGGCCGGTTGCCGACCATCTGATGCATCTTGTGGTTCACGGCGTGCTGCATCTGGACGGTCATGATCATCACGGGGCTGGCGAGGCCAGGCGGATGGAGATGGAAGAGGCTCGTGTTCTGTCGACGATTGGCGTTCCCAACCCATGGAAACCACGGACATGACCGGATCTGACAACACATCTTCGGGCGAGAGATCTGACGGGAACGGTCGCGGCAAACGCGGATTGTTTTCGCTGTTTGGCCGGAAGCGTGACCAGGGATTGCGGCATTCGATTGCGGCGCTGGTTCAGGAAGCGGCGGATGCAGGGGATTCGGGCGATGAGACGCCGGAACTCGATCGTCAGGAACGGGCGCTGATTGCGAATGTTCTGCGGCTGCGTGAGACGAGCGCGGATGATGTGATGATTCCGCGGGCCGATATTATCGCGATGTCGGCGGATATCAGTCTGGATGACGCTCTGGCGATGATGCGGCGGGAGAATCATTCCCGGATGCCGGTGTATCGCGGGCAGCTCGATGACATTGTGGGCATGATCCATGTGAAGGATCTGATTGCCTATCTGGGCACGAGTGAGGCCTTCACGCTTGATCCTCTGCTGCGACAGCCGCTGATGATTGCGCCGCAGATGCCGGTGCTGGATCTGCTGCTGATGATGCGTCAGCGGCGGATGCATATGGCTCTGGTGATTGACGAATATGGCGGCATCGACGGGCTGGTGACGATCGAGGATCTGGTTGAGACGATTGTCGGTGATATTTCGGACGAGCATGATGAGCCGACGACGGCGATGATCGTGGAGCGTCCGGACGGGTCTTACGACATTGATGCGCGGTGTCCGGTGGAGAAGTTCGAGCATGTGCTCGGGCCGATCCTGACGGAGTCTGAGCGTGAGTCGGAGATTGAGACCATTGGGGGGCTTGTGTTCCGGCTGGCGGGGCATGTTCCGACGCGGGGTGAGGTGTTTACCCATGAGGGAGGGTACGTGTTCCGGGTTCTGGACTCTGACGCACGGCATATTCGCCGTGTACGGGTGCGGAAGACGGTGGTGGAGACTGCCGGCGAGGAGGATTCCGGCGGGAAGTAGGGCTTTTTGTCCGCCTGGAAGTGGAGCGTTCTTTCGTGTGGAAGCGCCTTTCCATTTTTCGGGCCAGACCGGAGAAGCGGCTTTGTCGGGCGCCGTGGGGGGGTGAAACTCCGGGCCGTATTACGATGATGATCGGGGGGGAGTGGTCGTCCCCGTCCGGAGATGCCGGCTTCGGTTTGCTGGCAGACTTGACTGGCAGGCATCATTATTTTGCTGCAAATTTCCGTTACTGTGAATAAGGACGGTTTCCGCCTGTCCTCTGACTCTTAGCTGGTTGCGCATGCATACGTATTTCGGTTTTTCGGCTTTTCGCATGCGTCGTTATTTGCGGGCTTTTTCGGGAGGCATCATGCCTTCGGGGCTGGCGCACTGGCTGGGTGTGCGGGCGATTTCGATTGCTCCGGAGCAGATTGCTGTTCGGGAAGGGCTGCGGGCCGGCGTTGCGGTCGGGCTGGTGATGATCGTGGCGTTACGGCTCGGGATGCCCCTGATGGCCTGGTCGGCGTTTGCGGCATTCTGGACGTGTCTGGTTGATCCGGGTGGATTGCTGCGTCCGCGCCTTGGAGCAATGCTGAAATTCGGGGCGCTGGGCACGGTGATTACGGGTGTGGTCTCGGTGGCATCCGGTGTGGGCGGGCTGCTGGCATTTTCTGCGCTGGGGATTGCTGTTTTTGGGTGCGGGCTGATGCGGGTGCGCGGCGGTGTGGCCACGCAGATTGGCGTGCTTGCTGCAATCGTTGCTGTTGTGGCCGTCTGTTATCCGCAATCCCCGTCTGGCGCGCTGAAACTTTCCGGATTTTTTCTGGCCGGCACGATATGGGCCACGCTCGTGTGCGTTCTGGCGTGGCCGGTCGATCCGTGGTCGCCGTTGCGGCAGGCCTGTTCGGGAATTTTTCGCGAGCAGGGCCGGATGACCGGGCGTTTGCTGGAATGCATGATGGTGTCTGCGGATATGCGCATGGAGGAGCAGGCGATCAGCGCTTACCGACGTGATATTCGCGGCAGGATCGAGCAGGCGCGGAGCCGGATCGAAGTGCTTGCGGCGGATCCGACGACTGGTCGGACCCGGGCGACGCTGTTGCCTGCTGTTGAAGCGTGCGACCGGATTTTTATTGCGATCATGGCGTTTGAACATGCGATTTTATCCGGAGTGGAATCGACCGGTGCGCGTCGGGTTGTGCGGCTTGTTGCGGCGGTGTTGCAGCGGGTTGGCGGCGAGATCGTTCTTCCGGAAGGAAATCCTGATGCTTTGCGGAAGCATATTGGTTTTTTGCGACAGGCTTCCGATCGTGGCGAGGATCTGTTCAGCCGGGGAGCCGGTGTCTGTGCGGATGCTCTGACGGATCTTCTGAATGCGTGGGAGCAGCCGGAGAGCCGGAGTGTTGCTGACGACATCACAGAGCGTTCGCGAAAGGCCGGGCCTGCGAGCCATCTGGTTCTGCGTCATGCGGGGCGGGTCTGCGCGGCGGTTCTTGTGGCGTATGCAATTACGCTCTGGCTTGCGCTTCCTTACGCCTACTGGGCGATGATGGCTGTGGTTGTGGTGATGCAGCCCAGCGTGACGACGACGTTGCCGCGTACGATTGAGCGTGTGGCGGGGAGCATTGCCGGTGGTGTGCTGGCGGCGGTGATGGGCGTGGTTTTGCCTGTCTGGTGTATTCTTCTGCTGATTTTCCCGATGGCGGCGGCGACGATTGCGTTGCGGGGCGTCAATTATACGCTGTGCGTGACGTTTATGACGCAGCTTTTTGTGCTGGTAACGGATCTGGTCAGCCCGACGCTGGGATGGGACGTGGGCTTGTCGCGGGCGGTCAATAATATCATTGGCAGCATGGTCGGGCTGGCGGGGTGTCTTCTGTTCTGGCCGGAGCGACGTGCGGCACCGCTGGCGGTTCTGGTGAGCGAGGCGTTTACAGCGAATATTGCGTATGCGGCGCTGGTGACCGGGCCGGAGCGGGTGGACTGGCAGCGGATTGAGGCGGCGCGGCGGCAGGCGGGCACGACGAGCACGCGGGCGGAGATTCAGTGTCAGCAGGCACGGATTGAAGGACTGCGACGGTCTCCGACTCTCGTGAAGGCGGCAGAGATTCTCTTTCTTCTGCGCAAGATGGCAGGGGCTGCGAGCGTGTGGTGGCTGGAGCGCGAGGATGTTCCCTCACTGGCCATGGAGAAGCGGACCGGGGCTTATGCTGCTGTTGCAACATTGTCCCGATCGGGTGCGTCTCTGATGGACAATCCGGAGGCGATGGTCGGGGGTTTACGGACTCTGGATCGTGACTGGTTTTGAGGTGTGATGACCGGAATGAGAAAAACGAGGATGAATGATGACGTTAAACACGACAAAAAACTGATAATTTATTGTTTGTCGTGGTTCGCTTTCCTGATTTCAGGTCTCTGGATGACTTTTCACGACCAGTTTTCACTGTGGAGCGTGGATGGAGATACTCTTGATCCTTTCGTTATTATGGACGGGATCAGGCAATATGGTGTGAATTTCTTATACACGTGGCGCTATACACAGGATAACTGGGTTTTTTCTCTTCTTCCAGGAGTGGCTGCGCTGACGGTGCTGGGATTTCATCCTTCTCTCGTCGTTTTGTCGGGGTGGCTGATTTATATCGGGTCGGGGATTCTTCTGACGGTTCTGGCGCGGCTTATGATCGGCCGCCCGGGATATCTTATCGCGATCATCTATCTTTTTTGTGATCGGGAGGCACGGGGATGGACCGGATTTCTTTCCAGTCCGGTGAGCCATGATGTCACGTTGTTATGGGGGCTGGCGGCGCTGCTCTGTGCGTGGTTTGCGATTGCCCGCCACGGTGGATTTGCAGTTCTGAGCGCTGTTCTGGTGACGCTTGCCTCGTTATCGGACCCGTGGGGACAGGCGGCTGTTGCCGGGCCTGTCGCTGGCGGGGCCTTTCTTGTGTTTTTGCTGAAGAAAGAGGTCAGGCGGCGGGCGGCATGGTTATGCGCCATGATGGTATTGTCTGTTGTGGTGACCGGGACACGCTGTTTCGGGTTTCTTGACTGGTTGCCCCAGACGGCATTTCAGCTCGGGACATGGGCCGGATTCAATGCGAATCTCGCAACCTGGTTTAAGGGGACAGCCCGGATACTGAATATTATTCCGGGTTATACCGGGACATCGCTTGCGACGACACTGGGCGTCTGGAGCGTGTTTCTTTTTGTTCTGTCCGCGGTATTGCCGTTTCTGTGGAGAGCGCGGCAGTCCATCTCAGGGGCGCAGTGGCTTGTCGTCGGCAGCATGATGTTGTCGTGCCTGTGTACGTCTGTGCTTTATGTGATCGGAGCTTTGCCTGACACGATGAATGCGGCGCGGTTCTTTGCGGTGCTGGTGCTGTTTGTTCCTTTTCTGATTTTGTTCTGTCTTGTTCAGGGACGATCATGGGAAGGCGGTTTCGCGAAATTCGCTTCTGTTGCTGTTCTGTTTTTACTTCCGGTTTCCGGTCTGTGTTCGGTTCCGGCGCAGACATGGCTGCGCCCGGTCAGAGTGTATATGAATGGATCGGACGGGTTTATCGATTTCCTTAAAAGCCATGATCTTGTTTATGGTTATGGGCCTTATTGGGGAACGAACCCGCCTGGGGTGACGTGGCTCAGCCGGGGCAGCGTCATCATGCGACCGGTGCAGTTTGATGGGGCGGGATCCATGCGGCAGCGCGGAGCTCAGGTGTCGCCACTCTGGTATGACGGGGATGTTTCGACGCGCGGGCGCAGATTTTTCGTTGCTCTGGTTCAGGATGAAGAGAATTGCAGTTCCCTTTCCCTGTGCAGGGATGCGCTGCAGAAGCATTTTGGGACACCTGCCGAGCGCCTTCAGTATGGCGCGATCCAGGTTTTGGTCTGGGATCAGCCGGCGCCACGTATTGAGTAGTGCTCAGGAGAAAAATATTGACATTTTCCGGACTGACCTGTTGTGGTGTGCCGGTGTCGTTCGGTTTTCAGGCCGTGCGTCCGTAGGCGTTAACGTGAAACAACGCGCAGAAACCAGCAACTTGCGGGCTGGCTCTGTGCGTCTGTACATTTGCAGTCGCTGGTGCTACCCGCCGGAAAGGACTTGCAGATGAGTTTGACTTCTTTTTTCTCTTCAAAAAACGGCCCGGAGATACGTCGGGTCCGGCATGAGCTGAAGCGGCGGACACTGGATGTGGTCTCGGCTGAGAGACTGACGCCGCACATGATCCGGGTGACGCTGACGAGCAATGATCTGAGCTCGTTTGTGAGTGCGTCGCCTGATGATCACATCAAGATTTTTCTTCCGGGGTCAGATGGTGAGCCGGTTCGTCGGGACTATACGCCTCGGCGCTTTGATGCGGCACGGCGGGAACTGGTGCTGGATTTTGTCAGCCATGAGGGCGGACCCGCGGCGGCATGGGCACGGGCGGCGCGGGCGGGTGACAGGCTGGATATTGGCGGGCCGCGCGGGTCTCAGGTGATTGAGGGAGAGATTGATCACTGGGTGCTGATTGGCGACGAAACGGCTTTGCCGGCGATCGGGCGGCGTGTTGAGGAACTTACGGCCTCGGCGCGCGTGACAACGGTTGTTGCTGTTCCGGGTGCTGAGGATGAGCAGGTGTTTGTGACCGGGGCACGGCATGAGGCGCACTGGGTTCATCGTCCTCTGGAAGACGCTGATCGGGCGGAACCTGTTCTGACCGTGCTGAAGACGCTGGAGTGTGGTCCCCGGACGTTTGTGTGGGTGGCTGCTGAGGCAATGGTGGCCCGGGCGGTGCGGCGGTATTTTCTGGAGGAACGCGGGCTGGACCGGGTGTGGCTGAAGGCTTCGGGGTATTGGGTTAAGGGGCGTGCGGATGCGGCGGTGAAGGATTTTGACGCGGAGGGATGACGGGGTCGGGTCTGGCTTTACGAGGACTGTGCGATCCAGTGACTGAGCCCATCGACGCTATGGAAGTCTTCTGTCGCGTGACAGGGAATGTCCGGCAGTGTGTTGCGTGCCATGCGGGTCAGCGCGGTGCCGGGTCCTGTTTCAATGATCCTGCTGACATCAGCTTCTCTGCAGCCCTGAAGGCAGGCCTGCCAGTTCACTGTTGTGCTGACCTGTCTGGCCAGTCTCATACACCCGTCATCGATGCGGAGAACGGGTTCTCCGTCCAGTCCGCTCAGCAATCGCACTTCTGGTGACGGCTGTTCTGGTTGCAGGGTGTGGAGGGCGTGCAGCAATGGGTCCACCGCGCTCTGAAGAAGGGGTGTATGGGACGGGACTGCGACGTGCAGCCGTTTTGCGGTGGACGCACCCAGTTGCAGCGCGTGTGCGACAGCCAGATCGAGTTGCGCTGCGAGGCCGCCGATGACGACATTATCCGGTGCGTTTACGATGGCGACGAATGTTCCGGTTTCTTTCAGGATCGATTGCAGGCGGTCATCCGGCAGACCGGCTATTCCTGCGAGGCCGGCGTTTTTCGGGCTGGCCTGATCCATAAGCGCCGCGCGGGTGGCGGCAAGTTCCAGGACCTGGTCCGGAGTGAGGCAGCCTGCTATTCCCCAGGCCGGGAGTCTTAGAGGCAGTTCTTCCGTCAGGAAGCCGTCTTTTACGATAGAGTTCTTCTGAAAATCCGGACTGATCAGGCTGGCGCCGTACCACTGTATGGTGACGGGTTCGGATGTGACGGGGCTCGGGGCGGCTGTGTAGTCTGAAGCTACTTTCGGGTCTCCTTTACCGCTGTATCGGGCAATGAGCGGGAACGGATAAATCGGGCGGGTGTGCGGCGTGAGGCATTGCCGATGCTGGCGTTGACCATACCGCAGAGGCCACCGCAGCCTGATTGGACAAAGCGCCGGGTCCATTTGTTCTGAGGCAGATCGATCTCGAAGCTGATGGCCGGGGCGATGGTGCCGGTGACTTTGCAGAATGTGCCTTTTGCTGTGGTCAGGGATTTGCTTTGCGTGGTGACGCGGGCGCCTTCGACAGTCGTGGGTGCGGCGGTGGCGAGGTAGGTCTGACGACGGATAGGTGTGTCGGGGTACACCTTGTGCGTGGGCGGTGCCTGCTGAGACGAGAACGATGCTGGTAAAGAATGCGACTTTCAGAAGCGTGATTGAAGGGCCTCTGGAGGGAATGGCAGGCAGCGGCGTCATGAGCTGTCCTCTGGAAGTTCTCGGTGCGGGCCGTTGAGTTCCTGAGCGTCTTTTCCGAGGCAGAGGAAGTGCATTGCCGCACGTGTGGGAAGTGATCCGGGGCGTGCGGCACCGGATCACTTTGTTCCTGATTTTAACCGGAGTTTTTAGTTCGGCGGCAGGAACAGTTCTTTGAGGGTATGAGGCTGGCAGCGGAGGTACTGGTTCGGGGCTTTGATCTGCGCGCCGAGGTGGGCGGCGGCGTGCCAGGGCCAGCGGGGATCGTAGAGGATGGTGCGTGCCAGGGCGATGAAATCGGCGTCGCCGGTGGAGACGATGGCTTCCGCCTGTTCGAAGCCGGTGATGAGGCCGACAGCGATGACGGGGATGTCTGTTTCGGCTTTGACGGCGCGGGCGAGCGGGACCTGGTAGCTCGGGCCGACGGGGATCTGCTGTTGCGGGCTGAGGCCGCCACTTGAGACGTGGATGGCGTCACAGCCACGGGTTTCGAGCGCTTTTGCGAGGGCTATGCTCTGGTCGATGTCCCAGCCACCGGGGACCCAGTCGGTTCCCGAGATGCGGATGGTGACGGGGCCTTCGGGGAAGGCTTCGCGGATGGTGTCGAAAACTTCGAGCGGGAAGCGGAGGCGGTTTTCGAGGCTGCCGCCGTAGTCGTCGGTGCGCTGGTTGGAGAGCGGCGAGAGGAACTGATGGATGAGGTAGCCGTGGGCGGCGTGGAGCTGGATGGCGTTGATGCCGAGCCGGGCGGCGCGTTTTGCGGCGGTGCCGTAGGCGTTGCGGAGGGAGGCCAGGTCGGCTTTGTCGAGGGCGTGGGGCGGGTTGGTGCCTTCGGTGAAGGGGATGGCTGAGGGGGCTTCGGTCTGCCAGCCTTCGGGCGCGCCGGGCGGAATGTGTTTGCCGCCTTTCCAGGGGACCGCGACGGAGGCTTTGCGTCCTGCGTGGCCGAGCTGGATGGCGACGGGAATGTCGGAGGCGGTGCGGATGCCCTTCAGGGCGCGGGCCATGGCGGCTTCGGTGGTGTCGTCCCAGAGGCCGACATCGTGTGCGGTGATGCGGCCTTCCGAGGTTACGGCGGTGGCTTCGATGGTGAGGATGCCTGCGCCGGAGAGGGCGAGATTACCGAGATGGATGAGGTGCCAGTCGGTCATGCAGCCGTCGATGGCGGAGTACTGACACATCGGGGCGATGATGATGCGGTTGGCGAGCGGGAGCGTTCCGATCTGTTTCGGCTCGAAGAGTTTTGGTCCGGACATGGTTTTTTCCTGTCTGTGGGTTCCGGCTCAGGCCCGGACCTGGAACTCAGTAGAACTGAAGGCCGCTGATTTCCATTTCCGGGTCCAGATAATAAGGCACGTAGAAGGTTGGTGTGGCTGAGGTGGTGGTTGCGTTGATGCCTGTCGGCGGCGTGGCGGGTCTGAGGCCGCTGGCGGCGAGGCAGGTGTAGAGGGTGCTGCGAAGTTTGCCATCTGCGAGGCCGGTCTGGCGGGTGTTACGGAACAGGTCCTCTGCATAAGGTTTGCAGGCCGCGGGTGTGTGATTGAGTTTGTCCGTGATCTGTTTCTCGCGGTAGGTGGCGACCTGGGCGTCGGTCAGCCAGACGCGGAAGTAATCGGGCGAGGCCGGATCGAGCCAGAGGGCGCGCCAGCTTGTCGGGCCACCTTTGAGGCGTGTGACGGCGACGCCTTCTTCCTTTGAGCCATCGGCGCGTGTGAGTGTGCCGTGGCAGGCCATGACCTGGTAATGAGACCCGAACAGCGAGCCCCGGATGGTGCCGTTGCTGAATGAGGCGGCCTGGCTTGCGGGGGCGGTGCCGGTGACGTCAGGCAGGGGTGACGGGGCGTTTGCGATCCCGGTGACGGCGCTGGTGATATCCGGTTCAGCGCAATAGTTTTTCAGGGGATCGACGGTATAGGAACAGCCGGTGACGAGGAGGGCCACGAGGGCCGTGAGGCGGGATTTCATGGGTCAGGCTCACTGCGTGTGTTTGCCCACCACCGGTTCCGGCCGGAAAGCGCCTGGATCGGAAGGGCGACGAACGGTTATTGATTGTGCTTCGCATGGGATGGTGTGTGCCGCAATGCCCTTGATCAATTCGGGGCTGCGTGGAGGGGCGCCGGGTGGCGCGGCTCGACGTTCGGGGTGGCATCCTGTAACGAGTCGCGCCCTGAAGGTGTGTTGTGTGCTGAGGTCAGGGTTTTGAGGTGGGGCGTTTCATGTCAGTTGCATCCGTGAATGGATCTGCCGCGTCTGGCGGGTTTCGCACGCTCACTCTGAGCTGTGTGAACCGGCCTGGCATTGTGGCGGCGATTGCGCAGAAGCTGTTTGAGCTGGGCGCTAATATCACCGAAGCTCAGCAGTTTGACGACACGGAGAGCGGCAAGTTCTTCATGCGGGTTGTTTTCAGTCAGTTTGACGGGCGCGAGCCGGTTCATCTGATTTCCGTGATGTCGGCTCTGGCGGCTGAGTTTGGCATGACATGGACGATCAAGGACAACACGCGGCCAACGCGGGTGATGCTGCTGGTTTCAAAGTTCGATCATTGTCTTGTTGATCTGCTGTATCGCTGGCGCGTTGGTGAGCTTGCGATCGAGCCTGCCGGCATTATTGCCAATCACCCTCGCGACGTTTACGCGGATGTCGATTTTGGCGGGATTCCGTTTCACTATCTGCCAGTGACGGCTGCGACGAAGGCGGCTCAGGAAGCGCAGATTCTTCAGCTTGTGGAGGAGACGGGCACGGAACTGGTGGTTCTGGCGCGTTATATGCAGATCCTCTCGAACGAAATGGCGGCGAGGCTGTCAGGGCGCTGCATCAATATTCATCATTCGTTTTTGCCGGGTTTCAAGGGTGCGCGGCCATATCATCAGGCTTATGCGCGGGGTGTTAAGCTGATCGGAGCGACTGCGCATTTTGTGACGCACGATCTCGATGAGGGGCCGATCATCGAGCAGGATGTGGAGCGGATCAGTCATGCGGATACGCCGGAGGATCTGATCCGCAAGGGGCGTGATATTGAGCGGCGGGTGCTGGCGCGGGCGGTGCGGTATTATACCGAGCAGCGGGCGCTCCTGAACGGGCGGAAGGCAATTGTGTTTCTGGATTAATCTTCCGGGATTTTTTGGTTCTATGCTGTCAGAGAACGGAATTTTGCGTAGTCCGGCTGCCCGTTGAAGACGAACAGCATATAGTAATCGAGATAGTGTCGTTTGTTGCGGGCGACTTTTGAATAGAACGGGTAGGCGTTGAACGGCCCGTGATACTCTGGCGGGATCGGATCTCTGCCGAGGATGCACTGCGCACGGAAGAGCGGGACGTAGATTGCGCCGTCTTCGTTCTCGCGTTTTCTGACATGATAGAGATCCTTACGGAAATCCTTCAGTCTGTCAGGAAGGATGAAGATCATCGTTTTTTCGATGAAGGGCTTCGAGAACTCTTTCGGCTTCAGGTAACGCATATCGTCAGGCATGTCGCAGAAATAGGGATGATCCTGAACGATCATGCAGCGGCCTCCGGATTGTATAATGTGCAGGGGCTTTGCCGTGTGTGGGACTGGCGGGGGGCTCCGGGTGAACCCGGAAGGGAGCGCGGCTCCCTTCACCCTGATCTGTTGAGTGCCAAACCGGACACCAGCCTCAGAGCAGGCCGGCATTACACGTCGAGATTAGCCACTTTCAGCGCGTTCCCTACGATGAAGTCACGGCGTGGCTCGACGACATCACCCATCAGTGTTGAAAACACTTCACTGGCTTCTTCGAGATCCGAGATGCGGACCTGGAGAAGTGTGCGGACGGCAGGATCGAGGGTTGTGTCCCAGAGCTGTTCGTCGTTCATCTCGCCAAGCCCTTTGAAGCGGTTGATGGCGAGGCCCTTGCGGCCCTGAGCCAGCAGGCGGGCGAAGGCTGTTGAGGGGCCGGCCGCGGGAAGTTCCATGCCGCTTTCGAGGCGGATGACGATTCCCTGTCCGTAATCACGCATCATACGGGCGCCATTGACACCGAGCCAGCGGACATCCGCACCTGCGAGCGTTGCGCCGTCGAGGCGATACATTTCGCCGATGCCGCGGACGTTGCGACCGAGTTCCAGCCCGGCGTCACTGAGGACGACTTTCCAGCCACGCTCGGCGGGTGCAGAGGCCTCGTCGAGGCGTTTCTGCAGATCCGGGACACGGATCTGAGCCGCATCACGATCGCTGTCGAACACGCCCGCGATGGCGGCCTGTTCGATGACCCAGCCGGGAATACGGCTGGAGAGGCGACCGATGACTCGGGCGGCATCACGCATGAAGGTAATTTCTGTTTCGCGTTCGTCACCTTCGAGGATGTGACCATTACCGAGCGTCAGCGTGGTGTTGCCCAGAGCCTTGTCGAGCAGATAACGCTCAAGGGCGGCGTCATCTTTCAGGTAGCGTTCTTCATTGCCGCGTTTGGCGCGATAGAGCGGCGGCTGGGCGATGTAGAGATAGCCCTTTTCGATGAGTTCGGGCATCTGGCGGAAGAAGAACGTCAGAAGCAGCGTGCGGATATGTGACCCGTCGACGTCGGCGTCTGTCATGATGACGATGCGGTGGTAGCGGAGTTTTTCGATGCTGAAGCCGCCCTGGTCGGCCTCCCCGCGCCCGATGCCGGTGCCGAGAGCTGTGATCAGGGTGCCGATCTCAGCGGAACCGAGCATGCGGTCGAAGCGGGCGCGTTCGACGTTCAGGATCTTGCCTTTCAGGGGCAGGATAGCCTGGAAGCGACGGTCCCTGCCCTGCTTCGCGGTTCCGCCAGCGGAGTCACCCTCGACGATGAAGATTTCGGCTTTGGAGGCATCGCGTTCCTGACAGTCGGCGAGTTTTCCGGGCAGCGACGAAATATCGAGCACGCCTTTGCGGCGGGTCAGTTCACGGGCCCGGCGGGCGGCTTCGCGGGCGGAGGCGGCATCCAGCACCTTGGAGACGACAAGCTTCGCCTCTTTCGGGTGTGTTTCGAACCAGTGACCGATCATGTCGGCGGCGGCGGTGTGGACAACCGGCTGGACTTCGGACGAAACGAGTTTGTCCTTTGTCTGTGAAGAGAATTTCGGGTCCGGCACTTTCACGGACAGGACGGCTGTCAGACCTTCGCGCATGTCGTCACCGACGAGGGACGCGCTGTCTTTCTTTGCGATGCTCTCCGCGTATTTTCCGACGATGCGGGTCAGGGCCTGACGGAAGCCGGCGAGATGGGAACCGCCGTCACGCTGTGGGATATTGTTTGTGAAACACAGCATCGTTTCGTGATAGCTGTCGTTCCAGGTCAGCGCGAATTCGACCTTGATTCCGTTATCCGGGTTTTCGAGACTGCCGTAGATCGGTGGTGTGATGACCGGCGCGCGGGAGCGGTCGAGCCATTCGACGAAGGCGACCAGACCGCCATCATAATGGAAGACTTCTTCCCGGACGGGCTCGACACGGGCGTCACGCAGGGTAATTTTCAGGCCGGAATTGAGAAAAGCCAGTTCACGCAGACGACGTTCGAGAATGGGAAACTCGAAGATCGTTTTCGTGAAGGTCTTGTCGCTTGGCATGAACGTGACCTGGGTGCCACGTTCCTCGTCAGAAGGACCGATTTCCACCAGGGGAGCGACGCGCTCGCCGTGGGCGAAGCGGATCATGTGTTCGATGTCGTTACGCCAGATACGGACTTCCATCCATTCGGACAGGGCGTTGACGACGGCGGCGCCGACGCCGTGCAGGCCGCCGGAAACTTTGTAGGAATTCTGGTTGAATTTTCCGCCTGCATGCAGTTTCGTCAGCACGACTTCGGCGGCGCTGATGCCTTCCTCGTGGTGCAGGTCGGTCGGAATACCGCGACCGTTATCGCGCACGGTGACGCTGCCATCGGCATTCAGGGTCAGTTCGCAATGGGTGGCGTGACCGGCCTGGGCTTCATCGACGGCGTTGTCGATGATTTCGAAAGCCATGTGATGCAGACCCGAGCCGTCATCGGTATCGCCGATATACATGCCGGGGCGTTTGCGTACGGCGTCCAGCCCCCTGAGGACCGAGATTGAGGACGCGCCGTACTCATCATCTCCGGCAGGTGTGGAGGGCGTGGCTGACTCTGTCATACGAGGCGGATGCTCCGGTGTTTTCGGGGTATGAAGATTGTGGAGGTCTTATACGCCTTTTGCTGCGGCGGGGCCAGCGCGCAGCCTTCGGAAGGGTGTGATTTCCGGCGGTTTTTCGCGAAAGCCGGCGGTTTTGGGGCGCAGGTCCGTTATGCTTCGGGGGGGATGCCCTCCCCTTTTCCTTCATCGGTGAAAATACCGTGATGCAGGCGCATGAAACGGGCGTGGTCGCGGAGCGGCGCGAAGGGTCCGGGATCGGTTCCCGTCAGCAGGACCGGGGTTCTGAAATCGAGCAATGTGTTCATCAGAGCGGCGCGGCGACCCGCATCGAGATGGACCAGCGGTTCGTCCAGCAGCAGCATTGGCGCGACAGTGCCGGGAGCGCTCATCAGGCGGGCATGGGCGAGAATGATGCCGATCAGGAGCGCTTTTTGCTGGCCGGTGCTGGCTTCGGCGGCGGGACGCCCGGTTTCCAGGTCCTGAAGGGCGAAATCGGTGCGATGGGCGCCGAGTGTTGCGTGACCACGGAGGCGATCCCTGTCACGGGCTTCACGGAGTTGCGTGCGCAGCCAGTCTTCGACGGCGAGAGCGGGCTCTGCTGCCAGCCGGGTGGCAATGGGACACAGGAGGGAGAGGAGCGCGGAGGGAAATGCGCCGGTCGGGTCGGCGCCGGTTGCGTTCAGGCGGCTGACAAGTTCCTGACGGGCGGCGACAGCCGCGACCCCATGACGGGCCATGGCGTCTTCGATGCCGGAGAGCCAGGCGGGATCAGTGGATTGTGTGGAGAGGATACGGTTGCGCTGGGCGGTGGCGCGTTCACAGGCGGCGAGTTCGCGGGCGTGGTGCGGGGCCATCGCGACGACGAGACGATCGAGAAAACGCCTTCTGCCGCTTGCGCTTTCACCGAACAGGCGATCCATCTGCGGCGTGATCCAGACGGCGGAAAGATGGTCCGCGATGGCGGTGCGGGCACGGAGGGCGGTGCCATTGAGGAGAAATTTCCGGGCGCCGTCCTGTCCCTCCTCCATGCCGGTGGCGACATCGAAGGGGCCGCGATCATCGGTAAAGCGGGCTGAGACGCCCCAGCCTGCGGTCTCGCCTGTGTCCTGGCCCGTATTGCGGTCGGCGGTTCCGGGCGTGTGGCGACGAAGTTCGGCGGTGCGGGCGCCGCGGAGGCCCCGTCCGGGGGCGAGGAGAGAAAGGGCTTCGAGGAGGTTGGTTTTTCCGCTGCCGTTATCGCCGGTGATGACGACGGGCGATCCTTCCGGCTCCCAGGTGAGCCGGTCGTAATTGCGAAAATTCGTCAGCACAAGGCGAAGAAGGCGCGTCATCGACGGGGGCCGGAGGGCTCCGGTCCTGCTTTTCGTGGTCTGGTATGTGGCTGCGTCCGGGACGGGTCTCAGACCCGCATTGGCATCAGCACGTAGAGTGCTGAGGGGCTGTCCACATCGCGAACGATGGTCGGGGCTGCACTGTCTGCGAAGACGAATTCGACATCTTTGGCGACCTGATCGGTGATGTCATTGAGATAACGGGCCTGGAAGCCGATCTCCATGTCTTCGCCGTCATAGGTCACGCGGTTGTCGTCGAGTTCTTCCTTGGCGGTTCCCTGATCGGCGCTGGTGGCGGACAGGATGAGGAGGTCACGCGACAGGGCGAGTTTCACCGGGCGCGAGCGTTCCTGGCTGATCGCGGCGACGCGGGCCACTGCATCGGAAAAATCTTTTTTGCCAACACGAAGAATGCGATTATTTCCGGACGGAATGACGCGCTGGTATTCCGGGAAGGTGCCGTCGATCAGCTTCGACGTAAGGGTGATCGGACCCACGGTGAACTGGATGCGGGTATCGGAGACCGAGACATCGACTTCTTCCGGTGCTTCATCGAGAAGTTTGCGGATTTCTCCGACTGTCTTGCGGGGAATGATCACGCCCGGCATGCCGGCGGCGCCTGCGGGGAGTTCGGTTTCGACGCGGGCCAGGCGGTGGCCGTCTGTTGCGACGGCGCGGAGGAGGCCGCCCGTCTCGCCTTCTGTCACGTGAAAATAGATGCCGTTGAGATAGTAGCGGGTTTCTTCGGTGGAGATTGCGAAACGCGAGCGATCAATGAGGGATTTCAGGACGGCGCTGTTCAGTTTGAACTGATGTGGCAGGTCGCCTGCGATCATAGAGGGAAAGTCATCGACGGACAGGGCGTTCAGGCGGGTTGCGTAACGGCCCGCGCGGAGGTCGAGCTGGGCGTCGGCGCCGGGGTGGCTGAGTTCGACGTCGCTGCCATCGGGGAGTTTGCGGACGATTTCGTAGAGCACGGCGGCGGGCGCCGTGACGGAGCCGGGCGTGTGGATTGTGGCCGGGAACTCCTCGACAATGGCGATTTCCATGTCTGTCGCGGTGAGGGCGAGGCGACCGTCACGCGCGTCGATCAGCACATTGGCCAGGATGGGGATGGTATTCCGCTTTTCGGCAACGCTCTGGATGTGAGCGAGGGCCTTCAGCAGGGTGGCACGCTCGGCCGTAAACTTCATCGACGCCTGTTCCTCTTTGAGCCCGGATCTGGCCGCGCTGTCCGGCCATGATGGCCGGAAAAAATTGGTGGGGCAGTCTAACAGGACGGGGGCTGACGGCAAAGGCAGGCGGGAGAGGTTTTTTCTGATGGCGATGTGTGGGTGGAGTTTCCGGTCGGGATGCAGCTCCCGGGTATTGCGATGCGGAATGGCAGATCCTCTGTTCCGCGCGGAGCCAGTCGATCGGCTCCCGCTTCACTGAAGGAAATCCGGGCAGGGCCTCATGATGAAGCCCGCTTTGTTGTGCCGACCCTCTGCCGGGATCACGCCGTTGCTATTTGCAGGGTCGGCTGAAACTGAGACTTCGCGACGCTCCTGCGTCTCAGCTTTCAAGCATGCGTCTCATGAGTTCGACATCTTCGGCGAAGGCGGTATCGCGCTCCATCAGCTCGGTGATGCGGGAGACGGCGTGCATGACGGTGGTGTGGTCGCGGTTGCCGAATTTGCGACCTATTTCGGGGAGGGATCGGCTGGTGAGCTGTTTGGCGAGGTACATGGCGACCTGACGCGGGCGGGCGACGGCACGGGCGCGGCGGGCGGAGGACATATCCGTGAGGCGGATGTTCCAGTGTTCGGCGACCTTGCGCTGGATTTCCTCGATGGTGACGCGCCGGTCGTGGGCCTTGAGGATGTCGTGGAGGACTTCCTGGGTGGATTCCAGCGTGATCGGGCGGCCGAAGAGGTTGGCGTGGGCGACGAGGCGGTTCAGGGCGCCTTCGAGTTCGCGGACGTTGGTGGTGATTTTGTGGGCAAGGAATTCGAGCACTTTTGCCGGAATGGTCACCCCTGACGCGGCGGCTTTGGCTTCCAGAATGGAGATACGGAGCTCGAAGGTGGTGGCGTGGATGTCGGCGACCATGCCGCAGCCGAGGCGGGTGCGGAGGCGGTCTTCGAGGCCGGAGAGATCGGACGGGGATTTGTCGGCCGAGACGATGATCTGGCGCCCGGCGTCCACGAGGGCGTTGAAGGTGTGGAAGAATTCTTCCTGGGTGTTGTCCTTGCCGATGAGGAACTGGAGGTCATCGATCATCAGCACATCGACGGAGCGGAGCTGATCCTTGAACTCGACGGTGGACTGGGACCGGATCGCTGCGATGAAGCGGTACATGAATTTTTCGGCGGACATGTAGGCGACCGAGATCTGGCCTCCCCGCATGAGTTCGGCGCCGATGGCGTGCATGAGGTGGGTTTTGCCGAGGCCGACGCCGCCGTACAGGAAGAGCGGGTTGAAGCCGGCGCTGGAGGGTTTTTCCGCGACGCGGCGGGCGCAGGCGTAGGCGAATTCGTTTGGCTTGCCGACGATGAATGTATCGAAGGTGAAGCGTGGATCGAGAGGGGCCGCGAGATCTGAGCGGGCGTCACCATGACGGTCCTGCGCGCGTTCGGGAGGCCGGGGCGGCGGGGATGTGGTCGGGAACGGAGTGGGTTCGGTCACGGGGCCGGCGACGGCTGGCCGGGGCACGTCGCCGGGGCGCATGACCTGGAGCTCGACGCGGCGGATGGTCGGGATTTCCTGGTTCCAGAGTGTGCTGAGGCGATCACCATACTGGCTGCGAACCCAGTCGCGCAGGAAGCGCGTGGGCAGGAGGAGGGTGACTTCGTCGCCGTCGACGGGTCCGGGGACGATCTGCTGGAGCCATGTACGGTATTCGACGTCACCGACTTCTGACTTCATGCGGGCGGCGATGCGGGTCCAGGCATCGGTGACGAGACCGGCAAGACCGCCCGTCACAGCCTGTTCGGTGTCCGAAAGGCTTTCGTTCAGCAATTTCCCGGACGGTGTAGGAACCAGCATCTTTCCGCGCGCACCCATTTCTCTGGAGTCCGGAGCGGACAGGGCCGGTTTGGGGCTCCTGTCCGTCGACTCCAGCAATCGTTTTCATTTACAGGCCCGCACCGCGAGGGAGCGATCTGTCAGAGCGCCGTGTTTCATATCACCCGCGCACAGGAAACCTGTTGCGGTCTGAATTCCGCCGACTCTGACGTCCGCCTCTGGCCGCAACAGGCGACCAGACGGTCTGCGTCTGCATATCAAGCTGTTGAGGTGGAAAGTAGATCATCGATTCGGGAGGCGCAACGAGATTCTCGACTCGGTAACGCGATTTGATCGAAGGTATAGAGAATCGCGAATAATGGCCCGATAGCAGGAAACTATTTGTTCATTACATTGTTTTTCAGACAAATAAGCCGAAACACCCGACGGGCATTCCGGCTTATTTAAACACATTCTGAATAACAACTGAGGCAAAGGCAGAAATTAACGCCTTTGCGGCCCTGTTTTCTGCCCTGTGTGCTCAGGCTTCAGGCTGTAGCGATAGCTTTGATCCGCGAAGACAGGCGGGAGATTTTGCGGGCTGCGAGGTTGCTGTGGATAACACCCTTTGTCGCGGCGCGCTGGATTTCCGGCTGAGCCACTTTCAGAGCTGCGTTCGCTTCGTCTTTGTTGCCCGACGCGATTGCTGCCTCGACCTTCTTGAGGAAGGTGCGCATGCGGGACATGCGGGCAGTGTTGCGAAGGGTGCGACGCTCCGTCTGACGGATGCGTTTACGAGCGGATGCGATGTTCGCCATTGTTTTCTGTCTGGTCCAGCAAGATCGATGTGTTGATGCGTATCCCGTCTTGCGACGGTTAAGCCCGAATAAGGTTGGCTTCTCTAGTCCAGTGCCGGTCTGCGCGTCAAGCTGGAGTTCTCGGGCGACCGCGCTTTGTGCGACACGGGGGTCATGCATCAGCCGCAGGGCGTGGTTCACGATGCCGCCGGGTCTGTTTGCAGGCGCGGGCAGAAGAAGGTCGAACGGCCGGACTGGGTGATCCTGACGATGCCCGGGCAGGCGTCTGTTCCGTCTGCCCCCTGCCCTTTCGTCGGGCATTCCGGGCAGGGCTGGCCGGCGCGGCCATAGACGCGCCAGGCGTGCTGGAAATAGCCGAGTTCACCGTCGGGCTGAACGTAATCGCGCAGGCTGGAGCCTCCGGCGGCGATGGCTTCGGTCAGGACGGCACGGATGGCGCGGACGAGGCGGCGGATGGCGGGCATGGTGAGGATGCCGGCCGGGGTGGCGGGGTGGATGCGGGCACGGAACAGGGCTTCGCAGACATAGATATTGCCGAGGCCTGCGACGATACGCTGATCGAGGAGCATGGCTTTGATCGGGGCGCGGCGGCCGGCGAGGCTTTGAGCCAGGGTGGCGGCGGTGAAAGCGGGGTCGAGAGGTTCCGGTCCCATGCCGGAGACGAAGCGATGGGAGTCTTCTTCCTTTGTGGGCACGAGGTCGATGGCGCCGAAGCGGCGGGGGTCGATCAGGCCGAAGCATCGTCCCTCTTCTGTCGTGAATGTGACGTGTTCGTGGAGGGTGACCTCGCCGGAGGCGTCCAGGGTGACGCGACCGGACATACCGAGGTGGAGGAGCATCGACATGCCGCCGGAGAGACGCATGAAGATGTATTTGCCGCGGCGACGGAAACTTTCGATGCGGCGCCCGTTGAGAATTTTTGTGAGATCCTTCGGGAGGGGCCAGCGGAGGTCCGGGCGGCGGACGACGGCGGAGATGATCCGGTGGCCTTCGAGGCTGGCACGCATGCCGCGCATCACGGTTTCGACTTCGGGGAGTTCTGGCATTGCGACAAACACGCTATAGGTCGGCGCCATGACCGACAATGCCCCTTACGAGATCCATGAAACAGCCGGCGCCACCGGTGCGGCTGCTGATGAAACCACCGATTTCGGCTATCGCGCCGTGCCGCGCACCGACAAGAAGCCGCTTGTCCGCGCGGTGTTTGACAGTGTTGCGAGTCGCTATGACGTGATGAACGACGTGATGTCACTGGGCGTGCATCGCGTCTGGAAGCGGATGTTCAATGCACAGCTGGCGCCGCAGCCGGGTCTGTCGCTGCTGGATCTGGCTGGCGGAACGGGCGACGTGACGTTTGGCTGGCTGGCCGGTGGTGGCGGGCCTGCGATCATGACGGACATCAATGAGAAGATGCTGGCGGTGGGCCGGGACCGGGCGATTGCGCGCGGGTATGTGTCCGATCTGTCTTTCTGTGTGGTGGATGCGGAGCAGATTCCTCTGGCGGACCGGTCTGTGGACCGGGTGACGATTTCCTTCGGGCTGCGAAACTGCACGGACAAACTGGCGGTGCTGAAAGAGGCGCGTCGGGTTCTGAAGCCGGGCGGGCGGTTTATGTGTCTGGAGTTCTCCCAGGTTCAGGTCGCGGCGCTGGCACCGGTTTATGATGCCTGGTCGTTTAAGGTGCTGCCGGCGATGGGGCAGTTTATCGCGAAGGATCGTGAGAGCTATCAGTATCTTGCGGAGAGCATTCGCATGTTTCCGGATCAGGAGACGCTGGCCGACATGTTCCGGGAGGCCGGGTTCGCGCATGTGAAGTATCAGTCGCTGTCCGGCGGGATTGCGGCGATTCACTCCGGCTGGCGGCTCTGACGTCCGATGGGTGTCGCCGCCGGTAAGCCTGACGACGTTTCTGGCGGGTCGGCCCGGAAGCGGGTTCTGCTGATCGTCAGTGGCGGGATTGCGGCTTACAAGGCGCTGGAGCTGGTGCGTCTGCTGAAGGCGGCGCGGGTGGATGTGCGCTGTGTTCTGACGAAGGCGGGAGCGGAGTTTGTGACGCCGCTGTCGTTGCAGGCACTGAGTGGCGAGCCGGTTTATCAGGATCTGTTTTCGCTGACGGATGAGCAGGAGATGGGGCACATTGTGTTGTCCCGCTCGGCTGATCTTGTGGTTGTGGCGCCGGCGACGGCAAACATTCTGGCGAAGATGGCGCAGGGTCTGGCGGATGATCTGGCGACGACGCTGCTTCTGGCGACGGATACGCCGGTGATGGTGGCTCCTGCGATGAACGTGCGCATGTGGGAGCATCCGGCGACGCGGGCGAATATGGCGCTGCTGACGGATCGGGGCGTGCAGGTTGTCGGGCCTGATGACGGTGAGATGGCCTGTGGTGAGTTCGGACCGGGGCGGTTTGCTGAGCCGGTCGTGCTGCGGGATGTGATTCTGGCGTGGCTCGGGCGGGCTGACATTCGGGGTGCTTCGGCTCTGATCGGGTGGTTCCGGCCGACGCATGGGGGGATTGCCTGGGAGCCGCTGGCGGGACGTCGGGCGCTGGTGACGGCGGGGCCGACGCATGAGCCGGTTGATCCGGTGCGGTATCTGGGGAACCGGTCTTCCGGGTTGCAGGGTTATGCGATCGCCTCGGCGCTGGCGGCGCTTGGGGCGCGGGTGACGCTGGTGAGCGGACCGGTGGCGCTGGCTGATCCGGCTGGTGTGGATGTGGTTCGGGTTGAGACGGCGCTGGAGATGGAGCGCGCTGTGCGGGCGGCGTTACCGGCGGACATTGCGGTCTGTGCGGCGGCGGTGGCGGACTGGCGGGTGGATGGTGTTGCGGGTCTGAAAATTAAGAAGCAGGCCGGGGCGCCGCCTCCCGTGCTGACGTTGAGTCCGAATCCGGATCTTCTGGCGATGCTGTCCGCGCCGGGGCCGGAGCGTCCGGCTCTGGTGGTCGGGTTTGCCGCCGAGACTGACAATGTCGAAGCGAATGCCGTGGCCAAGCGGACCCGCAAGGGGTGCGACTGGATCGTTGCGAATGACGTTTCGACCGGCACGAATGTGATGGGTGGGCTGGATAACCGGGCCATTCTGATCACGCGGGATGGAATTGAGCACTGGCCGCTGCTGGCCAAGACAGAGCTGGCGCGTCGTCTGGCGGAGCGGATTGCGGCGTGGTTTGAGATGCCGGTCATGGCGGATGGTGGCGACCGGGTCTGAGTCCCTTCACGATGGTTTTTTCTGAGATCTGTGGGTTTGTGGGAGATTGCGTATGACGGCGCCACTGGTTCCTGTTTCTGTTCGGCGGCTTGACCATGCGGAGGGGCTTCCCCTGCCCTCTTATGCGACGGCGGGGGCTGCCGGGATGGATCTGCTTGCGGCGGTGACCGGTTCGCTGAGCGTGTTGCCGGGCGGGCGGGCGATGATTCCGACGGGGCTCTGTATTGCGCTGCCGCCGGGGTATGAGTTGCAGGTGCGGCCTCGTTCGGGGCTGGCGCTGAAGCACGGAATCACTTTACCGAACACGCCGGGGACGATTGACGAGGATTATCGGGGCGAGATCTGTGTGATTCTGCTGAACACGGGGACTGAGGTGTTCACGGTTGAGCGTGGGATGAGGGTTGCCCAGGCGGTGATTGCGCCGGTGTTTCGGGTGTTGTGGAACGAGGTGGACGATCTGGACGACACGGATCGTGGCGCGGGCGGGTTTGGCAGCACGGGACAGTAATTTCCGGTTCTGCTTCGGGTGAAAAGCGCACTGAACCTTTGACAACGGGGCCAGGAAAGGGCTCCATTTCATTGTCACAGGCAGAAACCGCGAGAAGTATGAGCGCCTCCGCCAGTCTTTCGTCAGATCGTTATTCGGCAGATGAAGCGTCGCTTCGGGTCGGGGTTCGCCGGTTTGTGGGGATGCGGGCGCTGATCTGCGTTCTTTGTTTTGAGATGCTGGCCGGAGTGGCTGTGCATCTTCTGACGGGGGAGGACACGATTTCGGGCCGCCAGACGGTGCTTCTGTCTCTGCCCGGGTTACCGGACTGCGCGCTGCACACGGCACTTCGGATGGCGACTGTCCTTGTTCTGTCCGTCATGTTTTCGGTCTTCTGTGCGATCGTCACGGACCGGCGGGAGCGATTTCGGGAAAATATCCTTTCTTTTCTTGATGAATCACGGGCGGTTCCGGTCTGTGGATTTCTTGTTTTCGCGGCACCGTTGTTTTCCATGCTGGTTCCGGGGCATGGGATTGCGGGAGAGTGTCTGACGGGTGCTGCGGTTTTTCCGGTTCTCGCCGGGCCGATGACAGCGGCGCTTCTCCGATCGGGGGGCCGTGGTTCGGGGGAGCTTGATCTGGTCGCTCGGGGATTCCGGTTGACGGGCTGGCAGAGATTCTGGCGGCTGGACATGCCTGTTGCGATTCCTGTGCTTGTAAAGGGTGCAGTTGAAGCCATGCCATTTGCGTGGCTGGCCCTGCTCTGGGTGGAGATTTTCGTGTGGCAACGGGCGGCTTTCGTGGCGCCTGGTCTGGGCGCCTGTGTGGCGGCAGCGGCGGCGACGGGCATTGTGTGGCCGGTTGTGCTGGCGGCGCTGATCATGATGCTGATTGTCATTGGATATGACTGGCTTGTTTTTCGTCCGCTTCTTTCCTGGTCGGCGCGGTTTCAGATTGAGGGCGATGGGGCTGGTCTGTCAGGCTTGCCGTCTGAGCCACCGGTTTTACGATTTCTCCGTCGGGCTCCTGTTGTGGGACGACTGGGCGAGGCTGCCCTGTATGCGGTTCGGAGGCTGGGAACGCTTCGCCTTGGGCGCGCGCCTGTTGCCGTTCCGTCGTCAGAGACGGCCGGGCGCCCGTATCTGGCTGAGACTGTCGCACTGGCAGGACTGTGTGCGACGACGCTGGCTGTGTGCTGGCAGCCGCTGATTTTTCATATCGGGCCGGACGAAGTCGTGCGGGTTGCAGCACTGGGATTTGCGACGCTTCTGCGCGTTCTGCTCATGGTGCTGCTGGCATCTGTTATCTGGCTTTTTCCAGGTATGTGGCTGGGGAGGCGTCGGGCCGAAGCGGCTGAGTGTGTTTCGCTGATGCGACTGCTGGCTGTCTTTCCGACGGTGATGCTGTTTCCGCTTATGGCTGGTCTGATTACGGGGCTGCGGCTTTCATCCGGGTTCTGGCTGATGCCGCTGGTGATGATCGGACCGCAATGGTTTCTGGCGGCAAAGCTGACTGGCGGTGTGGCGACGTTTCCGCGTGGCCTGTTTGAGGCGGCGCGGGCTTATGACATCCGGGGCTGGCTGTGGTGGCGGTCTGTTGTGTTGCCCGGCATTGGCAGAGGCTGGCTGGCCGGAGCACGGATGGCGTTTTTCGGGGCCTGGAATCTGGCGATTGCGGCGGAATTTGTTCGCTGGGGCGATGTGCGGCTGATTTCTGCTGGTCTGGGCGCGTATATCGCTGAGGCTATGGAGGCCGGGGACAGCGTCCGTGCGGCGTTTGGTGTGACGGTGATGACGGCGTTCGCCGCACTTCTCAGTGCGCTGGTGTGGGAACCACTGGCGGCATGGGTGCGGCGGCGGACGATGGGGGCTGAGTGATCTGAGAGAGGCTGTTTCAAAAGCTCTTTGCAGAGCAGGAGCGTCCCTGACAGGCGCGGCTGGCGTTGCGTTTCTGAGCGCCGGAGCGGAGCGGCCTTACGGCCCGTGAGCACTGGGCCATGAGTATCGGGGCCGTGAGCATCGGGGCGCGGAAAACCCGTGCGGGGTCGCCAGCAGAGAGCTTTTGAAGCCGGCTCTAATGCGAGAGATCCGGCAGAAGCGACAGATAGAAGTCTATCGCCGGGCCGATGGCTGCGACCGGGGTGCGTTCGTTCAGACCGTGGGAGAAATTTTCTGATGGTTTGAGGAAGACGGGGCTGATTGAGTAGCTGGGGACGTGGTGATTTCGGAACCACATGCTGTCGCTGGCACCTGAGGTCATGCCGGGGAAGACGGGCAGGCCGGGGTGGATGCCGTGCATGGCTTTTTCGACGGCCTGGGTGAAATCCGGGCGCATGGGAGAGGCTTCGGTTTCGACGGAGCCCTGGGTGACGTCGGAAAAATGCACGTCCGGGTCGGCGGCGGCTTTTTCGAGTTCGGCCATGATGGCACTGCGCGGGTGGCCGGGGAAGATGCGGCAGTTGATGTTGGCGGTGGCGCTTTGCGGAAGGGCATTGAGGGCGTGGCCACCATTGATCATGGTGACGACACAGGTTGTGCCGATTTTACCGATCAGGGCCGGGTCGGCGCTGAGAGTGGCGATGGCGGATTGACTGGCGGGATTTGCGGCGAAGTTACGCATGGCTGTGGCGATTTTCGCGGGCTGGAACTGAGCGGCGCTGGTGAAATAGCTTTTGCTCAGCGCGTTGAGTTCGGGCCTGAACTGATATTTCTGAATACGCAGGAGGGCTGCGGCGAGGCGATCGATGGCGTTATCGGCGCGTGGTTCTGACGAGTGACCGCCGGGATTGGTGACGGTCATTCTGAAATCGGCGTAGGTTTTTTCGGCGCCTTCCCAGGAATAATAGTCAGGTTTGCCGGTTTTTTCATCGAGGATGCCGACGCCAACATCGCCGTTGAGGACGAGATCGGCGTTTGAAAGTTTATCGGCGAGAATTTTACCCGTTTCCATTGCGGTTTCTTCATCGCCGGAGAGGGCGAGGATGATGTCGCGGCGGGGGGTGTAACCTTCGCGTTTCAGTTCGATCAGGGAGGCGATGACCAGGGCGGCGTCGAGTTTCATGTCGGTGGCGCCACGTCCGAAGAGGTAGCCATTTTCGACGACCGGTTTAAAGGGGTCACGCTGCCAGTCGGCGGGTTTTGCTTCGACGACATCCATGTGGCCGGAGATGACGACGGGTTTGAGGGACGGATCGGAGCCGGGCCAGCGGGCGGTCATGTACGCCGTGTCCCCGAAGGGGGTGATGGTGATGTCTTTTGCCTGGAATCCGCCTGCGATGAGGGTGGAGCGGAAGAGTGCAGCGACCTGCGGAGTCTGGTTTCCGGGACCGGCGACGGAGCGGAGGGCAATGGCTTTTTCGGCGAGGGTGAGTGCCTGCTCTTCGGCCTGAGGGTGTTGCGCGGTGTCGGCCTTTGCCACGAGCGGAGGCGTGAGCGCGGTGAGAGCAAGCAGGATGAGCGCCTTACGCATTGACCGTGTCTCCGTCTGTCATCTGGTTCGGTTGGGTAACATCCTGGTTTCGGGAAGAACAGGGGGGCAGATGAGGCTTCCTGTTCGGGTAGTGGAGATCGGGGAGAGTGCTCGGGCCGGCACCCCCCAGGCATAAGTCTGGTGATGACGATGTCTGCGACGACTCTTGGTGCGCCGGTGTGGGCGCCGCTGGCGGCGTGGGTGTGGAGGCGGGAGTAACATTCCCTCTGGCCTGCTCGCGCGTCGGGGCGCATGGGAGCTGCTGAGCGACGTTTTTTCAATTCGTGAAGAATACTGTCCCGACAACGGGAACCTGGAAAAACCTGTTTCGGGTTCGGACGTAATCAGTATCGGGATCTGATGCCGCGAGGAGGAGGGTCTGTCTTTTATGGAGACAATCCGGTGAATTCTGATGATCTGGCGCTTTTTGCTCTCGTCGCGAATGATCTCAGCATTTCCAGAGCGGCTCTGACCATCGGGCTGGATCAGTCCACGGTAAGCCGGCGGATTGGTTTACTGGAGGCGCAGCTCGGCGGGCATCTTTTTCGCCGCAGCGGACATGGCGTCAAGCTGACAGAGAGCGGGCGGCTGTTGCTGGAGTATGCTCAGCGCGTCGCCCGGATCATGGAGGAAGCCAGCGAGGTGATCGGGGCCTGTTCCCGTACAGGTCCGGCACGTCTTTGTATTGCCGCTCAGCCCACTATTGCGCGGATGCTGTTTGGCACATTCAGCCGTGCACTCAGGGAACGTTATCCCGCGACCCGTATTCGTCTTATTGAGGGGCTTGCGGCTCAGATTCTTCCCATGATGGAGGCGGGCGAGGTCGATCTTTCCGTTCTCTACGTTCCTGAATGTCCCGGCGGGCTGCACTGGGAGAAGCTTCTCCATGAAGATGTGCGGCTGATCACGCCATGGGATCATCCCCTGGAAGGAGGGTCTGTCGATGTTCGGGATCTGGGGGAGATCCCGCTTATTCTGCCGACGACGCATCATGGTCTTCGTGTTCTGGTTGAGAGACTTGCGGCGCGTCACAATTTTCCGCTCCGGATCGCGCTGGAGTGTGACGGGTCGATTTCGATTACCAAACGGCTTGTGCGCGAGAACTGCGGCTGCACGATTCTGCCGTCGGCGGCGGTGACGGAGGATATTGCCAGCGGGGTGCTGAAAAGCTTTCGGCTCGTCAATCCTGAGATTACGCGCACTGTTGCCGCGACATGGCCGAAGAAGAGTCTGCTGCCGGATGATCTCTCGGCCATTCTTCGCCTTCTTCGCCAGTGCACTGAAACGCTTGTGAATGAGGGCCGCTGGCCGGATGCGCGCCTGTGTCCGGCGACGCCTGTGCCGGCGGCCTCATTCAGTGAAGGCGTTTAGGGGCTACTGATCCTGGACGGGAGTGCCGTCGCGGCGACGCCACAGATGCAGGGGGTTCGTGCTTTTCAGGGATGCCGGCAGCAGATCCTCGGGAAGGTTCTGGTAACAGACCGGGCGCAGAAAGCGGTCGATGGCTTCGCTGCCGACTGACGTTGTGCGACTGTCAGAGGTGGAGGGCCAGGGGCCTCCGTGGACCATGGCGTCACAGACTTCCACCCCGGTCGGGTAGTCATTGACGAGGATGCGTCCGGCTTTGCGTTCCAGAACGGGCAACAGGCCTCGCGCCATTGGATAATCGTTCGGCTCAAGGTGCAGGGTTGCGGTCAGTTGTCCGGAGAGATGTTCGGCGACCAGTCGCATCTCGTTGAAATCCTGGCAGACGACCAGCAGGGAACCGGGGCCGAAAACTTCGTCTTCCAGTGCTGGGTCGGACAGGAAGGCCGCGGCATTGGTGCGGAACAGCACGCCGCCCGCCCTGCCCTGCTCCTGATCGTTCGGCCTGCCGGCGACCCGGCTGACTTTGGGATTGTGGCTGAGCCTGTCGATCCCTTCCCGCCAGGACTGGCAGATTTTTGACGTGAGCATCAGGGTCGGAGGGAGTGTGGGCAGGACTGACGCCACCGTATTCTGAAAACGCTCAAGCGCCGGACCTGCGAAGGCGATGAGCAGACCGGGATTGGTGCAGAGCTGTCCTGTTCCTGTTGTCAGGGATGCCGCGAATCCTTCGGCGATTTTCTCCGCGCGGGCTTCGAGAGCGGCTGGCATCAGGAAGACCGGATTGATGCTGCTCATTTCGGCATAAAGTGGAACTGGCTGAGGACGTGCCTGTGCAAGTCGCAGCAGTGCGATGCCTCCTTGCCGCGAGCCGGTGAAGCCGATGGCCTGTATGGCCGGATGACGCACGAGAGCCTGACCGATTGTCATATCGTGTGCGAAAAGCATGGAAAATACGCCGTCTGGCATCTCTGTGCGGGCTGCGGCGCGCATGATTGCCACGGCGGTCATTTCCGATGTGCCGGGATGGGCTTCATGGGCTTTGACGATCACCGGACAGCCGGCGGCGAGAGCGGAGGCGGTATCGCCGCCGGCGACGGAAAAGGCGAGCGGAAAGTTGCTGGCACCGAACACGGCGACGGGACCAAGCGGGATGCGTCTCTGGCGCAGATCCGCGCGCGGGGGCTGCCGGTCAGGCAGGGGTGAGTCCAGGACAGGGGCTTCGTTGCGGCCCTCGCGCACGAGACGTGCGAACAGACGCAACTGATTGACGGTGCGCTGACGCTCTGATGTCAGACGTGCCATTGGCAGGCCGGATTCTTTGTGGGCTCTTTCGGGAAGAGCGTCTCCGATGGCCATGATTTCCTCGCCGATGGCTTCCAGAAATGCGGCGCGTCGTTCGGCGGAAAGCTGTCGGTACTCATCGAAGGCTGATTCTGCGAGGGTGCAGGCCGTATCGACGTCCGATGTGACCGCGCCGCCAAAAACGGGATCAGGCATTTCGCCGCCATCTGCCGCCTGAGCGTGGAAGTCTCCGCCTGTTCCGCGTGTGCGCCGCTGGCCGATTACCAGTTCACCAGTGAGTTTCATGATCTTTATTTCCCATTGTTCCAGAAGTATTTATGCGAAACCGACCGGGGCCAGACGGATCTGTGCCGTGATCTGTCGGGGATCGACACAGAGTTCGATCAGAGCCGCCTTGCCTGCTGCGCGGGCGCGTTCGAATGCTGCGGGGAAATCCTCTGTTCTCTCGATGCGCTCGCCATGTGCGCCGAAGGAACGGGCGAACAGGACAAAATCGGGGTTGGACAGATCCGTGCCGCTGATCCGGCCGGGGAATTTCTGTTCCTGGTGCATCCGGATGGTTGCCAGCATGCCGTTATTCACGACGATGACGATGACCGGTGCGCCAAATTGCATCGCGGTTGCGAGTTCCTGTGGATACATCATGAAGCAGCCGTCTCCCGCGAAGCAGATCGCTGGTCGTGACGGGTTCTGGAGGCTGGCGGCTATGGCGGCGGGCAGGCCGTAGCCCATTGCGCCGTTGGTGGGGGCCAGTTCGGTTCCCTGCTGACGGTAGCGATAAAAACGATGAACCCAGGCGGTGTAGTTTCCGGCGCCGTTGGTGATGATGGCGTTATCCGGCAGGACATCGTCCAGCCACGCCACCACGCGGGCGAGGTCGACGCCTTCCAGATCAGGATGCGGGACAGGTGGTGTCGAATGATGCAGATAATCCGCCCGTGCGGCCTGGGTCCAGGATGTCCACAGGGCATTTTCGACGGGGGCGAGATCCGCCAGGGCGGCGGCAAATCCCTGCATTGAGGCATTGATCGGGAGCCGGGCCTGATAGACGTGACCCAGTTCTTCCGGATCAGCATGAATGTGGATCATGGCCTGTTCCGGTTTTGGAACTCTGACCAGGGTGTAGCCCGATGTCACGGCTTCGGACAGGCGGGAGCCGGCGACCAGAAGCAGGTCCGCGTTTCTGACGCGCTCTGTCAGGGCTGGCGAGATTCCGATGCCGATCTGTCCGGCATAGTTGGGGAGGCGGTTATCGAACAGATCCTGCCTTCTGAAAGATGCCGCGACGGGCAGATTGTTTGCGATGGCAAACTGTTCCAGTGCTTTACAGGCTGAAACGGACCAGCCTGTACCACCGACGATCATCAGGGGGCGTTCCGCGCTGGCCAGCATGTCGCGCAGTTCCGTCATTGCCTGCGGGTCGGGAGCGGAACGGGCGATGCGGGGCGCCGGGATATCGGCAACTACGCTCGTTCCGAACAGGATGTTTTCGGGAAGGGCGATCACCACCGGTCCGGGGCGGCCGGACAAGGCGACGGAAAACGCACGTGATATGATCTCGGGAATGCGCTCGATGCTGTCGATTTCGGTGACCCATTTCGCGATGCCGCCGAACATCTGCCGGTAGTCGATTTCCTGGAATGCCTCGCGGCCCAGAAAATCGGTTTCCACCTGGCCCGCGAACAGGATCAGCGGTGTGGAATCCTGGTGTGCCGTGTGGATGCCGTTGCTGGCATGGGTAGCGCCCGGACCACGGGTGACGAAGCAGATTCCAGGCCGTCCTGTCAGCTTTCCATAGGCGTCGGCCATGTTGGATGCGGCGCCTTCGTGACGGGTGACGATGGTACGTATTCCGGTTGCGTCATGCAGAGCGTCCAGGACGGGGAGGTAACTTTCGCCGGGCACGCAGTAGATTGTATCGACGCCGTTGGCGGAGAGGGCGGAAACGAGAATTTGTCCGCCGTTACGCTGCGGGGTGATTTCAGACATGCTCCAGCTCCGTGCCGAGAGTTTCAGGAAGGAAGATCGCAACGATGAAGACAAGGACGTAGGAACAGGCGGCCCATGCGCCGATTGCCAGCGCCAGCCCCATTGATGCGCTGGTGAAACCGACGATTGTGGGCACCATGGCGCCGGCGCCCCGGCCCACATTGTAGGAGATGCCGGCGGCTGTTCCGCGGATGCGTGTCGGGAAGAGTTCGGTGAAACAGGCGCCCATGCCGGAGACGATGCCGGACTGGAAGAAGCCGAGCGGGAAACCGAGGACGAGGAGTACGCCCGTCGGGAGGTCGAGCTGCGTGTAGGCGAGGACGGTGACGAAGGCTCCGGCGGCGGAGAGGGAGAATGTTTTGCGCCGGCCGATATAGTCGCTGACATGCGCCATCAGGACGTAGCCCACGAACGATCCCGCGATATTGACCGAGAGATAGAGAGACGTCATGTTGACGGTCATTTCCTGCGTCTGACGCAGGTAGGTCACCAGCCATGTCAGGATGGTGTAGTTTCCGCCGAGGGCGCCTGCGACCATCAGGCAGGACAGGATCATTCTGGAACGCACTCCGGACGCCATGAGCTGAGAAAGGACGGACCGGTCATTGGCCTGTCTGCGTTTTTCGACGGCGACTTCGAATGCGTCTGAGTCTTTGATGCCGCGCCGGATCCACAGCACAAGGAGTCCCGGAAGCAGGCCAACGAGAAACAGGGCTCTCCAGGCGATGTGTTCCGGCGCGAGGCTGAAGACGATCCACCAGGCCAGGGCGGCTGCGGCATAGCCAACCGGCCAGCCGGCCTGCACCGAGCCGACGGCGCGCCCGCGAATACGCTTATCCACCACTTCCCCGATCAGGATTGCGCCTGCCGTCCATTCTCCGCCGAAACCGATGCCCTGGAGGCTTCGGGTGAACAGCAACTGGTGGAAGGAGTTTGTGAAGGCTGACAGACCCGTAAAAAGGGTAAACCAGAGGATGGCGAGTTTAAGAACTTTCACCCGGCCTATGCGGTCGGCGAGTGTTCCGGCGAGGATACCACCGAGGGCGGATGTCATGATGGCGGATGTGCTGATGATGCCGGCCTGTCCTTTTGTCATTCCCCAGAGGGGCAGCAGGGTTGGAATGACGAAGGCGAAAAGCTGGACATCCATCGCGTCGAGAGCCCAGCCGAGAAAACATGCCCAGAACGTTCTGCGCTGATCGGGCGGCATGGTCTGATACCAGGAAGACATGGAACCTCTCCAGTTCAGCTATTTTTTTTATTGTCCGCATACGTGGAACGGCCCGGGGATCATGGCGCAAACTTCCGGTCCGCTCAGGGCGCGGGGCGCATATCTGTTATGGACGGGGGTGATTTGCGTCACCGACCGGTCCGATGGTCGTGTCAGTGGCGTGGTGAGGGCGGCTTTGCGGGAATTTCGGGGCGGAGGGCCGCCGTCGGTTCATCAGGCTGAACAAAGAAGCAGATGACGCTTCCTTCCGGGGCGATGAGGCGATAGCGTGACCGGGTGTGTTTCTGATCTCCTTTCACATCCGGTGGGAAGGAGGACCATTTTCTGACCGAAGACCTGATGCACCCCGCGATGCCGGATTTCTTTTCTGCACCTCCCTCTCCCGAGCCTGTCGATGATCCGGCGGAAGCGGATGAACGGGAGACGCTGCTTTCGCTGAGGGCGATCAGGCAGTGCTACCATCGTGGCGCCAGTGCTGATCTGCTGGTGCTTGATGATGTGTCGATGGACATTGTTTCGGGCGAGATCGTCGGGCTGCTGGGACGGTCGGGGTCGGGCAAGTCGATGCTGCTGCGGATCATGGCGGGGCTGATGGCGCCGACATCCGGGGCGGTGATCTGGCGGGGCGAGCCGCTGCATGGGCCGGTTCCGGGCATTGCGATGGTGTTTCAGTCCAGTGCTCTGTTTCCCTGGCTCAGTGTGCAGGACAATGTGGAGCTTGTGCTGGAAGCGCAGGGCGTCGCGCGGAAGGCGCGCGAGGTCCGGGCGAGAGAAGCGATTGATCTGATCGGGGCTGGTGGTCACGAAAATGCCTGGCCGCGCGAGTTGTCGGGCGGGATGGCGCAGCGGGCCGGGCTGGCGCGGGCATTATCTGTGCTGCCGGATCTGCTGCTGATGGATGAGCCGTTTTCCTCGCTGGATGTGCTGACGGCGGAGAATTTGCGGACTGATCTGGTTGAGCTGTGGTGTGAGAACAAGCTGCCGGTGAAATCGATGCTGATGGTGACGCACAGCATTGAGGAAGCGGTTCTGATGTGTGACCGGATTCTGGTTTTCGCGGCCAATCCGGGGCGTGTTGAGCATGTTGTGACGGTTCCCCTGCCCCATCCGCGTCTGCGGGATGATCCTGCGTTTCGGGAGCTGGTGGACCGGATCTACGGCCTGATGACGCGGCGGGCGCCGGTTCTGTCGGAGGCTGATCTGCCGGAGGATGGTGTGGTGGTAACGCCGCCCGCGCCGGCTTATGTGGCGATTGCGCCGGTGACGATCGGCAGCATGGTCGGGCTGATCGAGGGGCTTGCCGCGGCGCCGCTGAACGGGCGTGCGGATCTGCCGTTACTGGCGGAGAAGGCACAGCTGGAGCTGGATGACCTGTTTCCGCTTGTCGAGGCGTTGCAGCTGCTTGGGTTTGCCGAGCTGGAAGATGGTGACATTCTTCTGACGGAAGAAGGTGTTCGTTTCCCGGTCAGCGAGTTTGACGAGCGCAAGACGATCCTCCGGCATGCTCTGTTGCAGCAGGTGCCGCTGGTGAAGGCGATTTGCGTGGCTCTGGATGAGCGTCCGAATCATGTTGTGGATGCCGGGAGATTTCGCGAGGAACTGTGCGACGGGATGTCGCCTGGTTATGCATCGCAGACGCTGCAGACGGTGGTGGACTGGGCGCGTTATGCGGAACTGTTTGATTTTGACGAGGACGCGGATCAGTTTTTTCTGGACGAGGACGGGGAGTCAGGAAGAGCTGCCCGGTAATCCGGGCAGACCGGGGTGGCGGGGTCTGCGGACTCTGCGGGGTTCTGGCTGTGTCCGGCGCTCTCACTCACAGCTCAGGCTTCACAGCTTCTGATATTACGAAAATACTGAGGCGAAGACTGAGTGTTTCATGCCAGTCCGGATCAGGGCTGACCGACGTGATGAGACGCAACGGGCTCTGCCCGGACCTGGAAAGGGTCGGAGACCCCTTCACCCCTGTCTGTTTGTCAATAAGGTCTGTGACCCTTGGTGGTTCCAGGGCAAAGCCCTGAGACCGGACCAGCACTTAACGATAACAGATCGGATTGCGGAGGGGTGTCACCGGCATCGCAGGGAGGCGATGCCGGGACGATGTTTCTCAGATCACCATTTTGGATCGGGACCTTTGACGATTTCGGCGAGGTCGTCAGGGCGGACCCATTTGGTGAAGGCGGCCTGAACGTCTGCTGCGGTGGCTTTGTAGTAGGCCTGAGCGGCGATGTCGGGCGTGTTGAGTGGCAGGCCGAGCTGGATCAGGTGCAGATAGCTGCTGGCGATGGCATCCAGGTTGGCGCGGCCGAGTGGCAGGCCTCGCAGGAGGCCGGATTTGGCGATGGTGAGTTCATCGTCCGTGACGGGTGACGTCTGCATGGCACGGATGTCGTGCATGGCGGCTTCGCGGGCCAGGCCGACTTTATCGGGATCAGCGCCGTAGGAGACGGAGTAGCCACCGCGGGTTCTGCCGATCGTAAAGCTGCTGCTGACGGAATAGACGTAACCCGTTTTGACGCGAAGGTCGCGGTAGAGGCGTGACGAGAAGCCGCCACCGAGAATTTCGTCACCGACTGTCAGCATATAGCGATCGGGATTTGCTGCGGTGATGCCGAGGCTTTCCGCCAGAGCGACCGTGTCCTGAACGTTGCTTTTATCCGGGACATGGGCGCGTGAAGTTTTGCTGTCGGGCCAGCCGGGCAGATCGACCTGTGGTTTCGGGCCGGTGGCCTTCCAGTCACCGAAGGTTTTTTCAACCGTGGAACGGGCTTTTTCCGGGGTGATATCACCTGTGATGACGATGGTGGTCATGTCAGGGCGCCAGACAGCGCCGTAATACGCACGGACATCCGCGAGGGAGAGGGCCATGATGGTTTGTGGCGTGGCCTGACGCAGCGAGGGATCGGCTTTTGGGGAGAGCGCTGTTTTGATGGCGCGCCCGAAGATATAGCCAGGGGATTGCAGCACGCCGGCCTGTCCCTGGGCATTCTGCACTTTCACGACCTGGAACGCCTGTTCCGGGAAGGCCGGGTGCAGTTCGTTTTCGGCGAGGAGATCCATTCCCTGATCGAATTTCGCGGCGGGGACGCTGAGGGAGAAGCCGGTGCCGGCGCTTTCCCAGGCCGGGACATCGTCCAGGGCTTTATGGAAGGCCAGACGGTCGTGCTTTGTTGTGCCGTAACTAAAGAGTTCTTCGGTGACGCCGGACAGGCCTTCCTTACCTTTCGGCACCTGGAGGTCGGCATTGTTGCGGATCAGGCCCGAGACTTCGATGGTCTGGCTGACATGGGACGGGTGGACGATGAGCGTGAGGCCGTTGGGGAGGGTCTGGACGGTCGGCAACGGAACGGGCGGTGGCAGGTCGAGCTTTGCCAGCGCTGTTTCCGCCCATTCCGGGAGTTTGACGGGTTTATCGGGAGCGGAAGCGAAGGATTCCGCACCGCCGAAACCTTTGTCGCTCTGTGGTTTTCCGGATTCTTCCGGTGTCAGGATTGCGGTGACGGCGCGGGCCGGATCGAGGATGCGGGCTGCCAGGCGGTTGACGTCTTCCGGGGTGACGGCGCGGTAGGCGGCCGCGATGTCGTCCGGGGCGGACAGGTTCTGAAATGCGAGGGCCTGTGACCAGCTTTCTGCGAGACCGCTGATTGAGTTCGCGGAGAAGCCGAGCTGGGCGATTTCCTTCGTTTTTGCCGCTTCGACGAGTTCGGCCGGGACGCCGTGGGCGCGGATATCGGTGAGGATATCCTTCATGTCGGCAATGGCTTTTGCGGAATTGCCGCCTTTCGGGAAGGCGGAGAGGGCGATGCCGAGGCCGGCGCGTTTGATCGGGTTGAACTCGAAGCCGGCGAAGAGGGCTTTGCCTGCCGGGACGAGCTGGTAGAGGGCGCCACGCTGGCTGGCGAGAACATCTGACAGGATATCGGCGGTTGCGAATTCCTTTGATGTCAGGCCGGGCATCGGGAAGGCGAGTGTTGCGATACCGACGGGAAGATCAGTCGGGAAGGCAAGGGCCTGCGCTGGCGCGGGCGCGGGGTTTACGGGAAGGCGCTCCGGGAGAACGCGGCTGGGGATGGCTCCGAAAGCCTGTTTCACCTGGGCGAGAGTGGCCTGGGGGTCGATATCGCCGACGATGACAAGGATGGCGTTATTCGGAGCGTACCATTTCTCGTAGAAACTCCGCAGCAGGGCGGCGTTTGTTTTGTCGAAGGACGGGCGGGTTCCGAGCGCGTCGTGTTCGTAGGGCGTGCCTTTGAAAAGGATCGAGCGGAGCTGCGAGATGTAGCGATAGACGGGGCTGGAGAGGTCACGGGAGACTTCCTGCTCAATGGCGCCCCGCTCTTTGTCCCAGTCGGCTTCCGACAGGGTGAGGCCGTTCATGCGCAGGGCTTCGATGTGGAGCAGCAGGCCGAGGTCTTCGGCGGGCGCTGTGTAAAAATACTGTGTGACGTCTTCGGTGGTATCGGCGTTGTAGCTGCCACCGAGACGGGCTGCGAGGGCTGCGAGCTGGTCTTTATCGAGGCCTTTGCTGCCACGGAACATCATGTGTTCCAGGGCATGGGCGCTTCCGGGGAAGCCATCCGGGGCGTTGGCTGAGCCGACGAGGTAATTGAGTTCGGTGGTGACGACCGGGGCCAGGCGGTTCTGCACGATGACGACCTGAAGGCCGTTGGGCAGCGTGGCGTGGGTAACGTTGCCGGTGGTGCTGCTGATGCGGGCTGGTTCCGGGGGGCGTGCCGCGGCGTGAGGCGCTGTGATTGCCGTGCCGGTGAGCATGGTTCCGGCGAGGAGACCCGCGCACAGGAGTGACGGAAGGGGTCTCGAAAATCTGGAAATCATAATGTGTGTGCGGTCCCGCTGCCTCTGATTGCGGGGATCATGCAGGCTCATTCGTGCTCTGTCACGTCTGCTTGTTATCTGGCGGTTACAAACAGACGGTCCGACTGCCGGTTACTGGTTCGGGGGTCTGCCGCAGGCGCGGGCGGAGCCGCGTCGGCCGAACCAGGTCAGAACGGGGAGCGCCAGGCGGAGGAGCTTCGGAAACATCATGCAGAGGCGACCGAACAGGCCGTCTATGGCGGGTTCGAAGCGTTCCTGGCCGGGATGACGGAGGGCTTTCATGACGGCGGCGGCGATATTTTCCGGCCTGGCCGGAGGGCTGACGAAATTGAGGACGGAGCCGCCCTGGGCCATTTCATCACGGAGCATGGGGGTATCGACGGCGCCGGGGAAGATGGATGAGACGGCGATACCGACCGATTTTGTTTCCAGTGTCAGGGCCAGAGCGAAGCTGCGGAGGGCAGCTTTACTGGCGACATAGACGGCGCTGTTGGCGAGCGGGATGACAGCGGCGAGTGAATTGATGAAGACGATGTGTCCGCCGCGCGGGATCAGCGGCAGGAGCTGCGATGTCAGCAGGATGGGGGCGGTCAGATTGATGGCGATCTGACGCTGAACATCTTCCGCGCGCATGGACTGCACCGGGCCGGGCACAATGACGCCGGCGCAGTGGATGAGAACCTGAACAGGCCGGCCTTCGGTCACGAGCTGTCCGGCAACGCGGGCGAGATCGTCGGCATTGGCAAGGTCACAGGGAATGTGACGAATCTGTCCGGTTCGGCTGTCGGGACGCGGGGGCGCGTTGCGGGAAAGGGTGACCGTGTCGTACCCTTTGCGGGCCAGGGCGAGAAGGATTGTCTGTCCTATTCCGCCTGATCCACCGGTCACGACGGCGAGTGGCGGTCTTCCTGTGTACGCTGAGTCGCCCGCAAACGGCCCGGTCTTGCTCATATTTTCCCTCACATGCCGGTTTCTACACTGGCTGTGCCGCGTGTTCCAGCCCACCCTGCCCTTCCGGGGTAGATTGTGCGCGTGACCACTTCATGACGTCGGCGCGACGGTGGCGACGATGCCGTTTTCGTGCAGGGCGCTCCACAGGGCGAGGCGGACGGCGTTGGCGGCGGCATCCACGTTGCGGGGCGAGGAGGTTTTCGCGGAGGCGGTGAGGGTCACCGTATCGACGGCGATGGACGCGATCGTGACGGTGGGAGCCGGATCTTTCAGCAGGCCGGGAACGCTTTCGAGGGCTTTGCTCATGACGCCGACGGCTTTCGAGAGGTCGGTGCCCAAAGGGAGGCCGATGGAGACGGACATGGCGCCCGTGGGGTGACCGAGGGTGACGTTACGGACGGCGGAGGTGATGAACTGCGAGTTCGGGACGATCATCGTGGAGCCGTCGGACAGACCGATATCGGTGGACCGGACGCTGATTCGGCGGATGTCGCCTGTGGTGCCGTTGATCTGGACGAGATCTCCGATTGTGACGGGGCGTTCGGCGAGCAGGATGATTCCGGACACGAAATTCTGAACGATGGACTGAAGGCCGAAGCCGATGCCGACGGAAAGGGCGCTGACGACCCAGGTCATGCTTTTCACGGTGATGCCGATGGTCGACATGATTGTCAGGCCGACGAGAATCCAGGCGGTGTAGGTGAAAATGGTGACGATGGAAGTCTGGGCACCGAGATCGAGGGCTGTTGTCGGGAACAGGCGGTTTCTGAGCCAGTTCTGGACCAGGTGGATGAGGTAGTAGCCGATGACCGGCACGGCGATGCATTTCACGATGACGTCGAAGGACAGGCTGACGCCGCCGATGTTCTGTCCGAACACGACTTTTTCGATGTTTCCAAAGATCACGGAGAAGTCGAAGTCGCCACCCGACTGTGCGACGGCGACGGCGATGAAAACCAGGAAGACGCTGAGCAGGCCGCTGATAACCGTGCTGCCCTGGTCGACGAGCCGGGGCGCGATGCCGAGACGGACGAGGTGGGCACCGAGGGGGCCGGCGCTGGTGAAGACGGTTGTTGCGAGGTCGTTGATCAGCAGGAAGACCAGCGACAGGCCAAGCAGGGTGACGACCATGGAGCAGATCCATGACAGCGTCGTGTAACCGAGCGGGATATAGCCCATGAGGCTGGCTGCCACGCAGAAGATGGACACAAAGAACGCCAGGACGCGGACGACGCGCCCGATGGTGCTTTGCAGCAGTGGCGTGTCGTCCGCGTCGGCATCGCTTTGCCGGACAATCTGTCTGGGCGTCATGAACAGGAGGGGGGCGGCGGCGAACACGAAGACGATATCGGCGGCCTGGATGCCGAACTGGCCGAGGCCGGCTTCTGTATCGATATAGCGGAGCGCGCCACGCAGGAGGAGCAGGAGCGCGAACCAGAGTGCATAGGGCGCCATCGCGCGGGCGGCACTGTCACAGAGCGGGACGACGCGCCAGTCCGGTTTGCCGGGAGACAGGATGGCGGCGGCGGCACCGAGGATGAATCCGACCAGCGGAATCTGGGCTCCGACAAAGCTGGCGAACCGGGCGAGATCACTGCCATCCACATCGGTTGCGCCTGTGATGCCGATCCAGAAGACCATGGCGCCGAATCCTGAGAAAGCGCCGCAGCAGACGGAATACAGCACGGCGGCGCCGACGCGGCGCACGCGTCCGACCGGCAGAAGGCGCGCGGCGGCGCGACGGGTCTGGTTCAGGAGAAAGAAGGGGGCCGCGAAGAGCACGCCTGCGCCGAAGAGGCAGATCAGCAGCGTCGGGAGGGCTGAGCTTTGGGCCGTGGTGGCGACGGTCTGCGCGGCTTCGCTGACGAAATCACGTCCCCGGGTGAGGTCGGAGGCGAATTCGGCGGAGAGGTGGCTCCAGAACGCGGGGGCCAGGGGGGATGGGAACCGTTGCAGCAGCATCGCCTGCTGGGCGGCGTTATTCCGCTGACCGAGGACGAGGACGAGCTGATGCGCCTGGAGAGCGTAGAGGCGGGCACGGGTGAGGCGTCCGGTCAGGTCGCGCTGGGCGGCAAGCAGTCTGTTGCGATGTTCTGTCAGGGTTGCGTCTTCGGGGGGCGCGTCCTTTGCGGGGGCCGGACCGAGCACGTCGAGCATCGATCTGAAGATTTTTTCGTAAGGTTCAAGCTGCGCGACCATGGCGTTCGCTCTGGTCTCCGCGGCGCCGGCACGCTGGGAAAGTTCCGCGACGGTGCTGGCATTGCGACTCGAACTGGCATCGATGCGGGTGCGGAACACGTCCCGGATGGTTTTATCGAGCGCGTCCAGGGCGGAGTCAGGGGCGATGCTGGCGGGCACGGCGAAGAGGGTATCCTGAGTGCCGGTCGTGCCAGTGGTGGTGCCTGTATCCGGTGCGGTGACGCCTGGCACGGTGGCATCCGTCGCGCGGGCGTCTGCTGTCGTCGTTGTCGCCACCAGACCGAGACCGGCAGCGGATGCGAGGAGCGCCGTTTGTCCCACAGGTCCGCAGATGAGACTGAGCAGGCAGAGGATCGCTGTCAGCGCTGGCCTCCGGGGGCGGGGCGGTTTCGACGTGCGTGCTCTTATTGGGAATGGCATAACGGCGGTATCGGACGCTCCTGGCATCGGTGTTCCTGACACATTTCCTCCTGTCCGGTGACCGCCGGTATGGCGGATTGTCATGGTCTGTCCGTGTATTAACCCGTGAAGATGCTGTCTGGTTTCCATGTGCAGACCGCGCGGGACGTTTGCATATCGAACCAGTTCGGTCATCATGGGGGACTTCATCGGGCAGTGTGCGCGTCGGGCCGTATGCCGGCACGCGGCTCTTCGTCAACCGGAGTCCGGCGCCGGAGGGCTGATTGCCGTATCCGGAGGGTCTCCGGTTGCGAGCGATGGTTTTCGTGTCGGAATTCTCGCAGGATCGCTTTATGCCGCAGCCCGTTTCGTCCCGCGAACTCACTGTTCGTGGTCTCATTATCGGTGCTCTTATCACCGTGGTTTTCACGGCATCCAACACCTATCTGGGGTTGCGGATCGGGCTGACATTTGCCTCTTCGATTCCCGCGGCGGTCATTTCGATGGCGGTGTTGCGGCTGCTGGGCGGCGGATCGATTCTTGAGAACAACATGGTGCAGAGTCAGGCCTCGGCGGCCGGGACGATCTCCACGGTGTTCGCGGTGTTTCCGGCACTGATTCTGGTCGGACACTGGGCGCGGTTTCCTTATCTTGAGACGATGGGGCTGACGGCGGCGGGAGGGATGGCGGGCGTGCTGTTCACGATTCCGTTGCGGCGGGCGCTGGTGAATGAGAGTTCCCTGCCCTACCCCGAAGGTGTTGCGGCGGCGGAGATTTTGCGAGCCGGACATGAACAGTCTGAACGGGGGGCGCGGAGTGACGGGCTGGTCACGCTGATTCTGGGCACTGTGATTTCCGCCGTCTTCTCGTTTGCGAGCGGCGGATTGCGGGTGCTTTCGGACGGAGCGGCGGTGGTCTTTACGTCCGGTTCAGCGGTGTTCCGGCTTTCCACGGGGTTTTCACTGGCGCTTCTGGGAGCGGGTTATCTGGTCGGGATCGCGGGCGGGCTTGCGATGCTGTTCGGGTATGTTCTGTCCTGGCTGATTGCCGTACCCTGGCTGACGGCGATCACGCCGAACACTGACCATCTGGCTCCGGCGGCTTTTGCGACCTGGGTGTGGATGCACAAGGTGCGGTTTATTGGCGCGGGGGCGATTGCGCTGGCTTCGGTGTGGACGCTCGGGGAACTGGCCGGACCGGTGATCCGGGGTGTGAAGGACGCGCTGACTTCGCGGGTCGGGGTCGCCACGGATAACCGCGATCTGTCGCCGCGGACGATCGGGCTGGTTGCTGGCGGGCTTTTTGTCGTGGTTGCGGGGTTGCTGACGGTGTTTCTGCTGCCGTTTACGTCGCATGTGATTGTGCCGGTTCTGTTCGGGACAGTGTTTCTGTTTATCTTCGGGTTTCTGACGGCAGCGGCCTGCGGCTATATGGCGGGGCTGGTCGGCTCTTCCTCGTCACCGATTTCGGGCATTGTTCTGATTGCGACTGTTCTGGTTTCGTCTTTCATGCTCGGGATGGATTATGTCGGGCTTTTGCCGGCAGTTTTTTCGGCGAACGGCCATCATCTGGCGATTGCGTTCACCATCTTCATTCTGTCCGCGATTGTCGCTTCGGCGGCGATTTCGAATGACAATCTTCAGGACCTGAAGACGGGGCAGCTTGTGGGAGCGTCGCCATGGAAACAGGAGGCGGTGCTGCTGCTGGGGTGCGGAATCGGGGCGCTCGTTGTGCCGCCGATTTTGAATCTTCTTTATCAGGCTTATGGGTTTACCGGTGCTTTACCTCGTCCGGGCATGGACCCGGCACGGGCTCTTGCGGCACCGCAGCCTGCGATCATTGCCATGGTGTCTTCGGGCATTTTTGAACACAACCTTGACTGGACGATGATTTCCATTGGCCTGGTGCTGGGCGCGGCCCTGATCGTGCTTGACCGGGTTCTGAAGCGGCGCGCGCTTTCGCTTCCGCCTCTGGCTGTCGGGATCGGGCTTTATCTGCCTCCGGCGGTCTCCACGACGATTGCTGTTGGCGCGGGCCTTGGCTGGTGGCTTCAGCGCCGGATGGGACGGACTGAAGCCGAGGCTGGCGCGGGGACGATGATCGCATCCGGGCTGATTGTCGGGGAAAGCCTGATGGGGGTGGCGCTGGCTGCTGTGTCCGGACTGAGCGGGTCGGACAGTGCGCTGGCGGTCGTTGGGAGCGGGATTGCGCCCTGGGACACGATTCTGGGCTGTCTGGCGTTTGTGTGCGTGTGCTGGTGGTTTGTGGTGCGTGTCAGGAAGACGACGGGTACGTGCATGTAACACCTGAGCTGGTGTTGCTGCCGGCGGTCAGGGGAATGGATGTGGATTGCCGTGGCACCATGTAGAGATTTTCGTACATGGGCAGCGAGTAACTGTTTCCCTGCCCCGTGCCGGACACTGTCGGCATGAACTGGCTGATGACGGGAGGGGTGAAGGAATACCAGCTCTCGCCGTAGATGAGGTAGGCTGAGCCTGAGGAATCGGTTCCGGCCGGCAGGGTGATGTTCGCGTTCAGGGTATGCGGTGCGTGGTTGAGGCCGCAGCTCCAGATGATCGTGCCCTGACCGCTGCTTCCGACGGAAATTTCTGAAACGACCGTCTGTGCCGAACTTGTCGGATAGGGTTGCAACACCATCTGCGCGGCTTCCAGGATGATTGCGGCGTCATCTGTGGTCATGGTGTCGTACTGCGTTGTCAGATTTGCGACGGTGTACGATGTGGAGGTGACTTTTCTCAGAACGACGACGGCTTCCTCGATTTCGGTGCCTCCGACGAACATGGTGATGAGGATCGGGGCGAGCAGTGCGAATTCAACGGCGGAAACGCCACGTCGGCAGGCCAGGAAGCGCTGCCACTGGTTTTTCCCGGAGTTTTTGCTGCCTGCGTCATCGGAACGGGTCACGAGGCTGGCTCCGTCTTGATGACGACGGTCGAAAGCAGGAGCAGCGACTGCCCGGCGCCCTGAGTGACGGGGTTGAATCCTCCCAGGCCGGCGACTGTCGGGATGGGCAATCTGTACATCAGCTGAAGTGCTACGATGTCTCCGGGACTGCCGGGCTCATAGTTCAGCTTGTTTGAAATCTGATCACTGCTGTCGTACGTTGGCGTGACAGACGGCTGTGCGAAGGTGGTGACAGTCTGCACATTAACATACAGTGAAGAACAGCTCAGATAAGAGGGTAGCTGGGTGCAGGCCTGTGTTTTAAAGGCGGCGGAGGAGGAAGGAGCGGTCCCTGTCAGGAGGGGCCGGGACATCTGGTCCGCGACGAAATCGAGTGCATCCTGAGTGAAATAGATGACGCTCATCATCACCGAGGCGTAAAGAAGCGTGCAGAGCGGGATTGCGATGAACGCGAATTCAAGAGCGGTGGTGCCTGACTGGTCTCTGATGAAGAGGCCGGGCACAATTTTCCATGTGCGGGCTTTCCGAAGGGGCCGGGAAGCGGAACGCACTGTTGAAAATCTTATAATTGCTCCCCCTTTGCGTCCGCCCGCTGATGTGATTGCCGAGATTGCGAGGCCCGCATTATTTCATGGTTTTCAGAACAGAAGCGCAGTCTGTCATCCGCGTATTAATGACGCGTTTATGAGACTGTTTCGGAGGTTTCTCCGGTGAGCGGGAGCGCCTGGCGGGGGTATGTCCTCGTGTGGTTTTGAGCACCAAGGCTCAGCGGCCGGAAGGGCCGGGAACATCGGAGTGCAGAACATGTGCGTCGGATCGTCATCGGAGGGACTTCTGAAACCAGTGTCCTGAGCCTGGGTATCGCTCCTCTTGCGTCTCCGGCGGAAAATTCCCTTATCGACGGGAGCAGTCCTGCCGCGCATGGTGACCGGGACCGCATATTGACCGGGGATGAACCTGGCATCTGGCCGGGTGCGTGACGGAACTTACGAAATAGAGTGCCGGCGGGAGGCCTGAAGGGTTTTTTCCGGCTATCGGGGGCGGTGATGTCTGCATCGGTTTCTCTGCCAGTTGAGGGCATGACGTGCGCGGCGTGTGCGGCGCGTATCGAAAAGGTTGTGAACCGGCTTCCCGGCGTCATCGCCACTGTGAATTTCGCGTCCGGAAAGGCGTCTCTGGCTCTGACCGGGGATCATGCCCCTGTTTCCGACATTGAAGCGGCCATTGAGCGGGCGGGATTCACGGTGCCGCATGAGCATGTTTCGCTGGCGATTGAGGGGATGACCTGCGCGGCGTGTGCGACGCGGATTGAGAAAGTTCTGAACCGGCTTCCCGGCGTGACGGCACATGTAAATTTCGCGGCGGCGCGGGCGACGGCTGATGTGACGCCGGGGCTGGCGGGTGTTGATGATCTGATTGCGGCGGTGAGTCAGGCGGGCTTTCGGGCGGGGCTGGCGGAGACGGATGAGGTGGCGCGCGAGGCGCGGCGGGCCGGGGCGCGGCGGCGGCTGAAGATGGAACTGGCTGTGGGCGTGGTGGCCACGGTGCCGCTGCTTCTGGAGATGGTGCCTGGAGCGGGCCATGCGCTGATGCTGCCGCGCTGGATACAGCTTGTGCTGGCAAGCGTCGTGCAGTTCGGGCTCGGGCTGAAATTCTATCGGGGGGCATGGGGGGCGCTCCGGGGCGGCGGCGCGAATATGGACGTGCTGGTAGCTCTGGGAACGACGATTGCCTGGCTTTCGAGCGCGATTGTTACCGTGTGCGGGCTGGATGCGCCGGTGTGGTTTGAGTCCGGAGCGACGGTTCTGACGCTGGTGACGACCGGCCGGCTGATGGAGACGAATGCGAAGGACCGGGCGGCGTCCGGCATTGCACGGCTGGCGAAGTTGCAACCCCGGACGGCGCATGTGGAGACGGCGGACGGGGTTCTGGACCGGCCGGCGGCGGGGCTGGTTGTGGGTGATGTGTTTGTGGTCCGGCCCGGAGAGGCTGTGCCGACGGATGGCGCGGTGCTGACGGGTGAGTCGGCTCTTGATGAGGCGATGCTGACGGGTGAAAGCATGCCGGTGCCGCGTGAACCGGGGGATGCGGTGCGCGGCGGGACGCTCAATGGCGATGGCGTTTTGCGGGTGCGTGCGACGGCTGTCGGGGCGGACACGGCGCTGGCGCGGATCACCCGGATGGTGGACGAGGCGGAAGGGTCCAAAGCGCCGATCGAGCGGCTGGTGGACCGGGTTTCGGCGATTTTTGTGCCTGTCATTCTGGGGATTGCGCTGCTGACGCTGGGATTTGGCTGGGCGATATCGGGCTCATTTGAGTGGAGCCTGGTCAATGCCGTGGCGGTTCTGGTTGTGGCGTGCCCGTGTGCTCTGGGGCTGGCGACGCCAACGGCGATCATGGTCGGGGCCGGCCGGGGCGCGGCGGCGGGGCTGCTGTTTCGCTCGGCGGAAGCGCTGGAGCAGATGGGGCGTGTGTCCGTGCTGCTGATGGACAAGACCGGGACGCTGACGGAAGGACGGCCTCAGGTGACGGGAGTGTTTCCTGTGGACGGGCTGACCAGGGGGGATGTTCTGGCGCTGGCGGCGGGAATGGAGGGGGAGTCTGCGCATCCGCTGGCGAAGGCGGTTCGTGAAGCGGCGGAGGCTGACGGCATTGTTCCTGTCGCGGTGTCTGGCGGGCAGGCTGTGGCCGGACACGGGCTGACGGCGCAGGCAGAGGGTGTGCCGGTGCGGCTGGGATCTGAGCGGTTTCTTGGCGTGACGGCTCAGGGAGCGGCGGCGGAGGCGGGAGTGCATGGGCAGACGCTGATCGGGGTTGAGCGGGACGGTGTTCTGACCGGCTGGATTGCGGTCGCGGACACAATCCGGCCGGATGCGGCGCAGAGTGTGGAGTTGCTGAAAGATCTGGGGATTCGTCCGGTGATGGTGACGGGGGATTCCGAGGCTGCGGCGCGGCGTGTGGCGGCGCTGGTGGGCATTACGGATATCCGGGCCGGGGTGTTGCCGGGCGACAAGGCTGCCGAGGTGGCGGAGGTGAAGGCTTCAGCGGGTGATGGCGGTCTTGTTGGCATGGTGGGCGACGGGATCAACGATGCGCCGGCTCTGGCGGCGGCGGATGTTGGCATTGCGATGGGTGGCGGAACGGATGTCGCGCTGGACACGGCGGAGGTTGTGCTGATGCGGTCGCAGCTTCTGGCGCTGGTTGACGCCGTCAGCCTGTCACGGGCGACATCCCGCAAGATCCGGCAGAATCTGTTTTTCGCGTGTATTTATAATGGTCTGGGTGTGCCGCTGGCGGCCTTCGGGATGCTGCCGCCGATGTTGTCGGGCGCGGCCATGGCAATGAGTTCCGTGTCTGTTGTGAGCAATGCGCTGCTGCTCAACAGGTGGCGGCCGGTATCGCTGGATGAGCGGTCTGTTCCCGTTGTCGGGGGTGGACATTGACGGGCTGTGGCGCGATGGTCGCCGGCTGTTGAAGACGGCGGGCGGTCTGGTGGCGACGATGTCGCCGGCTGCGCGTGTAAGGAGAAAAGCGATGAAAACCGAGACATTTCTTGTGCAGGGCATGACATGCGACGGGTGTGTTGCATCGATCAGGCGGGCGCTTGAGGGCATCGCCGGCGTGAAAGAGGCGCGTCCTTCCCTGGAAAAAGGCGAGGTTACCGTTGACTATGACCCGTCTCTGACCGGTGAGACGGCGCTGCGCCGTACGATTGAGGCGGCGGGCTTCGACGTCAACTGACATTTTCGCTATCGGGTGGTGTTTTTGTACGGCTTTCTCCCCTGCCCTGCTGTGGCTTCGGCCATGCAGGGGGCACGCGGGGGGCCTGCCGGGGACGGACTTCATTGATGTGGCGGAACGTGGCAGACGGGGAAGGCTGTGGCAGGGCTGTCACGGTGCATGGTCAGGAATGAACGAGGTCGCGGTGTCTCATCCAGTTGAAACCAGGAAGCACGGTTTTGGGCGGACCGCTTTCCGCAGGGTTGTTCCGCTTCTGGCGTTATGTGCAGCCGGGTGCTCGGCGGAAATGGGACGAACGATCAACGACACGGACATTTCATGTCTGCGCAAGCAGATGGGGTCTGAAATTCACACGTCCTTTCCCCTCGCGGCGAATACGTGTCAGCGCTGGACGAATCACAACACGATTTTCAACCAGAAGAGCGCGAAACCGATCCCGCTCAATCTGAAGGGCGCGCCGGATCTGCAGGCGCAGGCTGAAGAATATAGCTACACTTATACGAAGTGAGGCTGTTTCAGGTTTCGAGTTCGACATCCCAGTAGAGGTAATCGCGCCAGCTTTCATGCAGGTGGTTTGGCGGGAAAGCACGGCCATTTTCCTGCAGTTCCCATGTTGAGGGCTGTGCGGGCCGGCGGCGCGGGAACATGCGGATTTCGTGTGGCATGTGGTCGGCTTTGAGCAGATTGCAGGTTCCGCAGGCGGTGATGACGTTTTCCCAGGTTGTTTTTCCGCCTTTGCTGCGGGGGATGACGTGATCGAATGTCAGTTCGTGCGTGGGCAGGTGATCATCGCAGTACTGGCAGGAGAAATTGTCCCGCAGGAAGACGTTGAAGCGCGTGAAGGCAGGGCGGCGGGCGGTCGGGACGTATTCCCTGAGGGCGATGACGCTGGGAAGGCGCATGCGGCAGCTTGGGGAGCGGACCTCGGTATCGTATTCATTCAGGACGGAAACACGGTCCAGGCAGACGGCCTTGATGGTGTCCTGCCATGACCACAGCGAAAGCGGAAAATATGAAAGCGGCCTGAAGTCGGCATTCAGGACGAGAGACGGATAGTGCATACTGCCACTGGTCAAAGCCCGTGTCCTTTCCCCGGAGACGGCTCATGAGTCGCATGGCTGGGCTCGAAACAGAACGCCATGGATCACGCGTCGTCGAGAAGTATCGTAAAAACTATAAGCCTGGAAATTCGGGTACTGCAAGGAAGCGGACTCTGCCGGAATATGAGACTTCGATGACAGAGCGACGATGGCGGATCGGCACAGGCCGGTTGAGTGTCCGGTGAGCAATGCGCTGTTTCCGGTGCGTGGACCGGTCACGACGCGGTTTGCGCCGAGCCCGACGGGGCCTCTTCACCTGGGGCATGTGGCAGCGGCGTTTTTTGCAGGGCGGCATGCGGGATCGAACGGCCGGTTTCTGTTGCGGATTGAGGATATCGACACGCGGCGGTGTCGGAAGCGGTTTGTTGATGAAACTCTTGAGGATCTGACCTGGGTCGGGCTCCGGTGGGATGGGCCGGTGATCCGGCAGTCGGCACGGATGGTGTTGTATCGGGAGACGCTGGCGGGGCTTGCGGCGCGGGGGCTGGTCTATCCGTGTTTCTGCACCCGGGCGGAGATCGCCCGGGAGGTGATGGAGGCGGCATCAGCGCCGCATCATGCGCCGGACGGAAGTCTGGTTTATCCGGGGATCTGCCGGGGGCTGGACGCGGAGACGCGGGCCCGGCGAATTGCGTCCGGACAGTCATATGCGTTGCGGCTGGATGTGGCGCGGGCGGTCGGGACGACCGGGCGTGGTCCCCTCACCTTTCGGGATCTGGACCGGGGTGTTGTGACGTGTGACCCGGTTGCGTTCGGGGATGTGGTGCTGGCGCGGCGGGATGTGCCGGTCTCTTATAATCTGTGTGTCACGCAGGATGATGCGGCGCAGGGCGTGACTCTGGTGACGCGGGGCGTGGATTTGCGGAATATCACGGCGATTCACCGGCTTTTGCAGGAGCTGATGGGGTGGCCGGTGCCGGATTATGCATTTCATCCATTGCTGTGTGACGCGGCGGGAAAGCGGCTTTCGAAGCGGAGTGGCGCGTTGTCGGTCCGGGCGATGCGGGAGGCGGGGATGAGCGCTGAGGCTGTGCGGCAGGCGGCAGGGGTGCGGGACAGCCTGCGAACCTGAACCGGAACGGAGCGCCCTGAAAAAACACGTTTTCCGTCCGGTGGGTTTCAGAAAGACGGGCAATCAGGCCTGAGTATTGGTTCGTGTCCTGTTGCCAAAGCCGAGCAGAGTTTCGGCGATCTCCTGTTCAAGTGTTCTGGTGGTCGATTGTCCGGAAGTGAAGAGGTGATACGTCGAGGCGGCCGGAGTGGCTGACGATGACGATCCTGTGGATTTTTCGCCGGATGAGCCAGTCTGAGTAGCCGAGACCTGTCTGGAGCTGGTCGTTTCGGTTATGACATCTTTTTCGCCGGATCGTTCGGATGGATCTATGAAGGTCGGTACAAGCTGAACGTTGGTGATGTTTTCGCGCGTTATTCCGTAGGTAAAGGTTGAGTTGACGGTTGTACCTGACGCAGTCTGCGCTGTGCTGGAATTCATTTTGTCTGTGTAAGTGACTGTGGTGAAATCAGCGGAATTTCTGATGTTCTGCGCTGCGTTATACAGCGCAGTTTCGAGTTTCGAGGCGTTTGGAGGCAGGGATGTGGCCTCGCTCATTGCGAGAGCCGTTTTCATGAACGGACTGTTTTGCGTGGCGTTGTAAAATGCCTGTTCGATGGCTGTCATTGCGGGCGCGATCTGGTTTGTCGAGGCGTCTCCGTACCTGAACATGGCGATATCAGCGGTGACTGTAGTCCAGACGGAAATTTTATCGTTGTCGGATGTGGTGGTGCTGTTGATTGCGGCTGCCGCCTGACTGAAGATTGTTGCCAGTGTGCTGATCCCTGCGGTTCCGCTGTCTGCCATGGCATCAAGGTCGCGGCGATCGTCGCTCGTGACGAACAGGCTGCTTTGAGCGGATGTCGCGGCGGTGTTACCGGCGTCTGATGTGCTGATTTCACTCTGCCGGGTCAGAGGCAGGAAAGAGTCCAGCATTCTGAACACGAACTGATCTTTGGCCAAAGTTTGTGGGAGGCTTGAGACAGACGAAACGGGATCGGTCATGGTAGTTCTCCGGCATTTTGCGGGGCGAGTTTTCTGAGCACCACGATGAGGAGGAAATCTTAATCAGAGTTTATGACCGGTCTTATTTCTCATTATTGTGATACTTTTTGATACAGATCAGGATTGCTCTGATTCTGTTCGCGTTAAGTACCGGTACCTTCTCAGGGCTCTGCCCTGGAACCCGCCAAAAATCGCAGATCTGTGGAAACCGGCTTGTTTATCAACAGTTTGGGATGAAAGGGGGCTGCGACCCCTTCCGGGTTCGGCCGGAACATGGTCTTCCGCTGATCCTTTGAAAAATCACAGAGCGTGAACAGAGCCATTGCTCCTGTTCTTTTGTGATTCGAACCGGTGTTTCAGCGTATGGATGAGGCTGTTCACGGGTCATCACCCGGATGTGGGGGGCCGGCTGTTCCGCATTGGCGCGAAACCTTCTATTGTGCCGCGCTGCCGGAAGACGGCATCCGGTCGGGTTTACCCGGCGCTCACTTCTCAGGATCGAGATTATGTCTTTCATCGCCGACCGCCTGAACAAGATCAGCCCCAGCCAGACGATCGCCATTACGGCGAAGGCACGTGCTCTGAAGGCGGCTGGCCGCGACATTATCAGCCTTTCGGCGGGTGAACCGGATTTTGATACGCCGGCCAGCATCAAAGAGGCGGCGATCCGGGCGATTGAGGCCGGGCAGACGAAATATACGGATGTGGCGGGCACTCCAGCCCTGCGCGCGGCGGTTGCCGAGCGGTTCCGGCTGGATTCCGGGCTGGATTACAAGCCGGAGGAGGTGATTGTCTCCACGGGTGGCAAGCAGGTGATTTACAACGCGATGGTGAGCACCATCAACAAGGGTGATGAGGCGATCATTCCGGCTCCGTGCTGGGTATCTTATCCTGACATTGTGGCGCTGGCGGATGGCTATCCGGTGATTGTCCCTTGTCTGCCGAAGAATGATTTCAAGCTGACGGCGGCTGAGCTTGAAGCGGCGATTACGCCGCGGACGAAGTGGTTCTTTCTGAACTCACCGTGCAATCCGACGGGAGCAACCTATTCGGCGGAGGATCTGCGGCCGCTCTGCGATGTGCTGCTGCGTCATCCGGATGTGTGGATTTTTACTGACGATATCTATGCGAAGCTGGTTTACGATGGCTTTGAGCCGGCGACGATCGTGCAGGTTGAGCCGAAGCTGCGGAACCGGACCGTGACGATGAACGGCGTGTCCAAGGCCTATGCGATGACGGGCTGGCGGATCGGGTTTTCGGGTGCGCCGGTGGAACTGACGCGGGCGATGAACAAGCTGCAGGGGCAGTCCACGTCCAATCCGTGTTCGATTGCGCAGGCGGCGGCGCTTGAGGCGCTGACGGGGCCACAGGATTTCATCGGGACGATGTGTGAGACGTATCGTGAGCGTCGCGATCTGGTTGTGTCGATGCTCAATCAGGCGACCGGGCTGAGCTGCGCGCGTCCGGAAGGGGCGTTTTATGTGTTTCCGTCGATGGCCGCATGTTTCGGCAAGCGAACGGCGAGTGGCACGGTGATCGACACGGATGAGGCCTTTGTGACGGCTCTGCTTGATGAGGAAGGTGTCGCGGCTGTGCATGGGTCGGCGTTCATGTTCGCCGGGCATTTCCGGGTGTCTTATGCGACGGACACGGAGAGTCTGAAGGAAGCCTGCTCCCGGATTCAGCGTTTCTGTGCCGGGCTGCGCTGAGGAGAATGGGTGTGACCGACGACGCTGTTTCGGGACCACGGCTGGCGAAGCGTCTTGAGGGGCTGCCGGCTCCGGCGACGATGGAAATGGCGCGCCGGGCACGGGCGTTGCGGGCGGAGGGGCACAATGTGATCTCTCTGGCCCTGGGCGAACCGGATTTTCCGACGCCGCCTTATGCGGTTGAGGCCGCGCATCAGGCCGCGCTGGCGGGAGATACGAAATATCCGCCGGTGGACGGGAAGCCGGCGCTGAAGGCTGCGATTGCGCGGAAGTTTGAGCGCGAGAACGGGCTGACCTATGCGCCGGATGAGCTGATTGTCTGCAATGGCGGCAAGCAGGTCATTTTTAACGCGTTCATGGCGACGATCGATCCGGGGGACGAGGTTGTTGTTCCCGCGCCTTACTGGGTGAGTTATCCGCTGATTGCCCGGATGTTTGGTGGTGTTGCGGTTCATCCGGAATGTGATGAGGCGGACGGGTTCAGTCTGCGGCCGGAGCGACTGGCGGCGGTGATGACGCCGAAGACGAAGTGGCTGGTGCTGAATTTTCCAAACAATCCGTCCGGGGCGCTGTGCACGGAGGACGATCTGCGCGGCATTGCGGCAGTGTTGCGGGATTATCCTGATGTGTGGATTCTCTCTGACGAGATCTATGAGCATCTTGTTTTTGACAATCATTCTTTCCGCTCTTTCGCGGCGATCGCGCCGGATTTGCGGGATCGTGTGCTGACGATGAATGGTGTGGCGAAGGCTTATGCCATGACCGGGTGGCGTGTCGGCTACGCTGGTGGGCCACGGGAGCTGATCGCGGCGATGCGGGTTGTTCAGGGTAATGCGACGTCGGGCATCTGCACGGTGGCGCAGGCGGCGGCGGCGGCGGCGCTGGACGGGCCTGCGGATATGATCCGGGAGATGGTGGCGACCTATGCGCGCCGTCGGTTGATGGTGGTTGAGGCGCTGCGCGCCATTCCCGGGTTTAGCTGTGCGATGCCGTCGGGGGCGTTTTATGCCTATCCGGGAATTGCGGCGTGCCTTGGAAAGACGACGCCCGACGGACGGGTGCTGCGGACGGATACTGATTTCGCGATGGCGCTGCTGGAGCAGGCTTATGTGGCGACGGTGCCGGGGAGCGCGTTCGGGTTGTCACCTTATCTGAGGCTGTCCTGCGCGACGGCTGATGCGGATCTGAAAGAAGCCTGCGGGCGGATCGCGGCGTTTGTCGCGACGTTGCGGTGAAGCTGTGTGTTTTTGAGGCTGTTTCAAAAGTCTCGTTGCTGAGGGGCGTGACCGGCGTGTGTTTCTGAGCACCCGGGCGCGGGCCGTGAGCATCGGAGCGTAAAAACGCGCGTCGGATTGCTGGCAGAGGGGCTTTTGAAACAGCTTCTTAGCGGCTCCGTTTATGTGTGAAGCGGGATCGGATCTGACGCAGTGATCTGACGATCGGTTGCGGGAAAATGTCTCTGAGGGTCATCTGGAGATGACTGGACAGAGGCATGCCGGGGCGGCGGATATAGCGGGTTGTGCTGATCATGGCGCCGGCTGGTTTGTCTGGCTGCGAATAGAAATAAGCGATCAGAGCGCGGCGTGGGCGGGAGCCGGGCAACGGTTCGGGATAGCCATGCGCTGCGACAGGCGACTGTCCCATGATGACGGTTCGGCCGAGCAGAGGCGGGATGGTTGCGCCGGACCGGTTGTCTTTCATGTTCCAGAGTTCGAGCGCGCCGCCATCGGCTTCGGTCCAGTCTGTGTTCAGATAAGTGATGACCGCGAGGCGATTTTGCAGCCCTGTTGAGGGGTGTTTCTGAAAATCGACGTGGATTTCAAAATGACCGTTTGCGCCCGCTTCATGCACACCGCCGCCGAGGAGGGTGAGATCGGGCCGGAGTGACGGGATGCCTGTGACGGCTTCCAGGAAAGCGATGAATTCCGGTGCGTTGACGAGTGAGAAATAGCGTGCGGCTGAGAATGGCAGATCTGCCGGTTTTCCGGTCATACGTTTTTTCTGGAGCGCCGTGTAATGCGGGGACCAGTCAGCGGACGGGAGGCGTTTTATCTCGTCGGTGATTGCTGTGAGGAAGGCCGGGTCGAACAGACCGTCGATGACGAGATGTGGAAACGGGCTCGCCTGGGTGAACTGGCTGGCGAGCCTTGCCTCGTCCGTTTCTGAGGGGGGCTGCCACAGGGCGACAGTGCCAGGCCTTTCGGCAACGGAAAGCTGATCGGTTGCCATGAGAGGAGATCCTTGCCAGCCGGAGGTCAGGTGACGGTCCGCAATAGCGTCTCACTTACGGTGATTTGTCTTAATATTTGTCTTATGAACTGTTTCAAAAGCTTCGCTGTTGATTGAGACCGCGCCTGAGGCACGCGACCGGGTTGTGTTTTTAAGCACCGAAGTGGAACAGGCCGTGCGGATCGTGAGTATCGGAGGCCGGAAAATCCGCGTCGCAACGCATGTCGGATCGGCGGCTGCGGGGCGTATGAAACAGCCTCTGAGATGGACATCGTTTCATTCTCTCCGAGACCGGTGGACGGGCGGCGAGCTCAGTGCCACGATACCGGAATGAAGCCGGAATTTTCCTCCCTCACCTTTCCCCGTCCCACGGAAGCCAGTCTCGCGGACGGTTTCGGGGCTGTTGTTGCTCTGCTGGATGCGGGCGACCTCGCTGCGGCGCTTGAGCGGTTTGACCGCGAGCGGCGCACGCTCGATAGCTGGGCGGCGCTTGTTTATCTGCGGTTTTCGCAGGACACGACCAGTGAGACGAGTAAGGCCGGGCGGGACTACGCCGACAAGCTGGCGCCGAAGGTGACGGCGCATGAGGTGGCGATCAAGAAGCGTCTTCTCGCTGATCCGAACCGGGACGCGCTCGTTGCCGTGGTCGGCGCGCATGTCGTGCAGCTCTGGGAGAGTGACGTCACCACGTTTGATACGCGCATTGAGGCGGCTCTTGAGGAAGAGTCTCGTCTTTGCAGTGAGTATACGGCGTTACTGGCATCAGCGCGGATTACGGTTGCGGGGCAGACGGTCAATCTCTCAGGGCTGGCACCATGGCTGGAGAACGCGGACCGGACGGTTCGGCATGAAGCGGAGCGAGCGCGCTGGGCGTTTTTTGCTGAGCACGGGGACACGCTTGATACCCTCTATGCGCGGCTGGTTGCGTTACGGACGGAGATGGCGCGGACGCTGGGTTTCGACAGCTACACACCGCTGGGGTACCGGCGGATGCGGCGGGTTGATTATGGGCCGGAGCAGGTGGCCCGGTTTCGCGAGGAAGTTCTGACGCATGTGACGCCACTGGTGGCGAAGCTGCTTGAGGCGCGGCGTGAGGAGATGGGCTGGGATCATCTGCGGTACTGGGATGAAAACTTCATTGATCCGAAGGGCAATCCGAAACCGGCGGGGGATTATGATCTTCTGATCGGGCGGGCGCAGACGATGTTCGACCGGATGTCAGGCGGGCTGGGGCCGTTTTTTGCGGATATGGTGAAGGGTGGTTATCTCGATCTGAAGAACCGGGACGGCAAGGCGGGTGGCGGGTTCTGCACGGCGTTTCCGGATGTCGGCATGCCGTTCATCTTTGCAAACTTCAATGGCACACATGGGGATATCAGTGTTTTTACCCATGAGATGGGCCATGCGTATCAGAACTGGCGCAGTCGCGATCTGCCATCGATTGATGAGTTGTGGCCAACGATGGAGGCGGCGGAGATTGACTCGATGGGGCTGGAGTTTCTGACCTGGCCGCATATGGAACTGATGGTTGAGGACGGAGCGGCGGAGCGGTTCCGGCGGATGCACCTGATCGGGTCTCTGAGTTTTCTGCCTTATGGCGTCTGCGTGGATCACTTTCAGCATGAGGTTTATGCGCGGCCGGAGATGACGCCGGCGGAGCGGCATGAGACATGGCGACGGCTGGAGCGGCAATATATGCCGTGGCGGGATTACGGCGATGTTGCTTATCCGGCGAAGGGCGGCCGCTGGCAGGCGCAGGGGCATATTTACAAATCTCCTTTCTATTACATCGATTATACGCTGGCTCTGTGCTGTGCGATGCAGCTGTGGCTGCAATCGCGCCGGGATGAGCCGGCGGCGATGAAGGCCTATGAGAAGCTCTGCGCGCGGGGTGGGTCGGCACCGTTCACGGCACTGGTGGCGGAAGCGGGTCTGGTGTCGCCATTTGCGCCCGGGGCGCTGGCCGATGTGGTTCGGGAAGCGTCTGCCGTGCTGGGAGTGGCGGAGTAAGGTCGGGGTTTATGAGATTAGGATTCCGGAGCCTGAGACGGAGCGGCTGGTTCGGTATCGTGGTCTGTGGTCACTGATGGGTTATGGTTTCCGGGCGGTTTGCCGGTTTCCGGCGAAACATGCAGTTGCGACCTGAGAATGTGCCGGAAGCGGACTGGTTTTTGCGGCGTGGTCGCATAGGCCGGGGGTATGCGGGTGAGGCGCTGACTGCCGCGCTGGCGTGACATGACGGGGAGGCCGGATACGAGCGGTCTTTCTATTATTTCGCCGGATAATGCGTCGTTGCTTCGGCTGGCCGGGTGGCATGGGTATCGGGATGCGGGACATGTGTTGTTTTCCCGTAGGGATACGATGTTGCTTATGCGCGAATGCGAGGATGTCGTCTGACGACATTGTGGCCTTCGGAAAGGCTCTGTTGTCGTTAAGTGTTGATCTGTGATTTTTCAAAGGGTTAGAAAAAGATCGGGCTCTGCCCGAACCCGGAAGGGGTCGCGGACCCCTTCACCCCAATCTGTTGATAAATAAGCATATTTCCAAAGGTTTGTGACCTTTGGTCAGTTCCAGGGCAAAGCCCTGGGAAGGAACCAACACTTAATGACAACAGAGCGTTCGGAAAGGCCTGATCTCCGACGGATCAGGACAGAGTGTTGTTACGCAACAGCCGGCTCCGGCTTTGTTTATAAGATTAGCAAAAGGAATTACCGGGAATGGCGTCCGGACGAAGAATTTTTCTGGCCAATACAATGTTGCTCTCTGCTGCCATGGTGGTGGGGAGAGGAGCTGGTGCGGCGCCTGCGCGTGGAAAGACTGATGAGGATCTGACTGCGTTCATTCAGGCGATGCCGAAGACGGAACTCCATGTGCATATTGAAGGCACACTTGAGCCAGAGATGAAATTTCAGCTGGCGAAGCGAAATGGCGTTGCGCTGCCTTACAATACGGTCGCGGACATGCGGGCGAGCTATAATTTCCACGATTTACAGAGTTTTCTGAAAATTTTTTATGAAGGAAAGAGCGTTCTGCTGAAGGAGCAGGATTTCTACGATCTGACCTATGCGTATCTGACAAAGGCAGCGTATCAGAATGTCCTGTATTCCGAGATCTTCTTTGATCCGCAGATGCACACGGATCGGGGTATTCCGTTTGAGACGGTCATCATGGGTCTGACGCGGGCTCAGGCTGATGCCCGGCGCCAGCTCCATATCGATTCTCAGCTTGTTATGTGTTTCGAGCGGGAGCTGAGCGCCGATTCAGCGATGAGAACTCTGGAAATGGCTTTGCCATATCGTCAGCATATCGTGGGTGTTGGTCTGGATTCTGATGAGAAGAACAATCCGCCCGACAAATTCAGGACGGTCTTTGCCAGGGCACGTCAGGCTGGCTTTCATCTGACGATGCATTGCGATCTCGATCAGCTGGAGACGCATGAGCATATCCGGCAGGCGCTGGAGGATCTCCATACTGACCGGATCGATCATGGTGGCAACATTCTGGAGCGGGCTGATCTTGTTGCTGTGGCACGGAGGCGTGGTGTTGCGTTTACGGTATGCCCGGTTGCCTGTGGCTGGCTGCGCCAGAATGGCGAGAACATCAATATTGTCCGGGGCATGCTTGATCAGGGACTGAAAGTGACTGTCAGTTCAGATGACCCGGCATATATGAAGGGAAATTACGTCGGGCAAAGCCTGATCGTGGCTCAGGGAGATGCGGCGCTGAGCAGACAGGATCTTTTGACGATCACCCGGAACGGGATTGACGCGGCGTGGATCAGCGCGGCTCAGCGGAAAGATTACCTCAGCCGCCTGGAGGAATTTCGTCGGCAGTGGACCTGATACCGCTCTGTTTTTCCTGAGACCTGCAAAAGGAACTTGTCCCTTTTTGGTTTAACGAGGCACACATGAAGCTGCGCCATTTACAGGGGATGAGTCAGAGCTGCGTGTAAGCGACAAGGTCAGCGTAGTTTCCGACACTCTGTAGCGGTAAGGAATATTTCCACATCGCTGAAAAAACGGGCACAAAAAAAGGAGGGCGAAATCGCCCTCCCCTTTTTCGGTATGAAACCGGCTGTCGAATGGATCAGAAATCCATGTCGCCCATGCCGCCCATTCCACCGCCACCCGGCATTGGCTGAGCTTTTTTCTCCGGCCTGTCGGCGACCATAGCTTCCGTCGTGATCAGCAGACCGGCAACCGAAGCTGCGTCCTGAAGAGCCGTGCGGACGACCTTGGTCGGATCGATGATGCCGGCGTCGACGAGGTTCTTGTACTCGCCGAGCTGTGCGTCGAAGCCGTAAGCATACTCATCGGATTCGAGCACTTTACCAGCGATGACAGCGCCATCTTCACCAGCGTTGTGCGCGATCTGACGCAACGGAGCCTGAAGAGCCTTGCGGATAATTTCGCCGCCAACTCTCTGGTCTTCGTTGTGGTAGTGCAGGTGAGCCAGACCCGTGGAAGCGCGGGCCAGAGCGGTTCCACCGCCGGGAACGATGCCTTCCTCGACAGCGGCGCGGGTTGCATGAAGCGCGTCATCAACGCGATCCTTGCGCTCCTTCACCTCGACTTCCGTCGAACCACCGACGCGGATGACAGCGACGCCACCGGCCAGTTTCGCGAGACGTTCCTGCAGCTTCTCACGGTCGTAATCCGAGGTTGTTTCCTCGATCTGCGCACGGATCTGGTTGCAGCGACCTTTGATATCGTCGCCGTTGCCGGCGCCTTCAACGATCGTGGTGTTTTCTTTCTCGATATGCACCTTTTTGGCGCGACCGAGCATCGGCAGCGTGACGTTTTCGAGCTTGATGCCGATGTCTTCGCTGATGACCTGACCATTGGTGAGGATCGCGATGTCTTCGAGCATCGCCTTACGACGATCACCGAAACCAGGAGCCTTCACGGCAGCGATTTTCAGGCCACCACGCAGTTTGTTGACGACCAGTGTTGCCAGAGCTTCACCGTCGACGTCTTCGGCGATGATGACCAGCGGACGACCGGACTGAACAACAGCCTCAAGCAGAGGCAGGATCGGCTGAAGCGAGGACAGCTTCTTCTCGTGAATGAGGATATAGGGGTTATCCATATCCGCAATCATCTTTTCCGCATTCGTGATGAAATACGGGGAGATGTAGCCACGATCGAACTGCATGCCTTCGACGACGTCGAGCTCGGTGTGGAGGCCCTTGGCTTCCTCAACCGTGATGACACCCTCGGAGCCGACTTTCTGCATGGCTTTGGAGATCATCTCTCCGATTTCATGCTCGCCGTTCGAGGAGATCGTGCCGACCTGAGCTGTTTCAGCCGGGGTGGTGATCTTCTTGGTGTTCTTCTTCAGCTCTTCGACGACGGCTGCGACAGCTTTGTCGATACCGCGCCTGAGGTCCATCGGGTTCATGCCGGCGGCAACGGCCTTGTGGCCCTCACGCACGATGGCCTGAGCCAGAACGGTTGCTGTCGTGGTGCCGTCACCGGCCACGTCATTGGTTTTCGAGGCCACTTCGCGCAGCATCTGTGCGCCCATGTTCTCGAACTTGTCTGCCAGCTCGATTTCTTTTGCGACCGACACACCGTCTTTGGTGATGCGGGGTGCGCCGAAGCTTTTGTCGAGGACAACGTTACGACCTTTGGGGCCGAGCGTTACTTTGACGGCATCCGCGAGGATGTCGACACCACGCAGCATACGCTGACGTGCGTCACCACCGAACTTTACGTCCTTAGCAGCCATGGAAAATTCTCCTTAAAGGATGAAAACGAACAAATTGGGGGATCAGAAGCCTGATCAGGAGGCGATCACGCCCATAATGTCGCTTTCTTTCATGATCAGCAGTTCTTCACTGTCGATCTTGACTTCTGTTCCGGACCATTTGCCGAACAGAATACGATCACCGACTTTCACATCGAGTGCCACGATCTGGCCCTGCTCATTGCGAGCGCCCTGGCCAACGGCGACAATCTCGCCTTCCATTGGCTTCTCTTTCGCGGTGTCAGGAATGATAATGCCGCCAACGGTTTTTTCTTCGCTTGTTACGCGACGAACCACCACACGGTCATGCAAGGGACGAAATTTCGTCATTATGGATCGCTCCACATTCTTTTTCTGGGGACGACGCCCTTAGTCTCAAGCGACGCCGCCTCTTGCCACGCGCTCTACGCCGCGGTGCGTTAGCACTCCCACCCCGGGAGTGCCACACTGGAGATAGGAGTGCCTGAGGAGGGTGTCAAGGACAGGTGGCACTTTTCTTCTCAGAGCACCAGATTGCTGATTTTATATGAACTTTTCCTGAAACCATGCATCAGGCGTTCAGGACTGTATCGGGGATGATCGCGATCATATTGTCCTGCCGGACGAGGCCGGTGACGGTAAATATGAAAGCGAAAAATTGTACGTAATAGTACAGAATATAATATCACGGAATTTCCGTGAAACAGAATGTGTAAGCAGAGGTGTTAAGGGCTGGAGGGACCGCATGACACGATCCGGCATTCCAGCCCTGACTTACCCTCTGGCCAAAGTATGCCGCCTTTGTCGACGAAGCGACCGGCGGCAGAACTTCAGACGGTTTTGAGGTTGGTCGCTGCAGCTTTACCGCGCTCGTTGACCAGATCGTAGCTGACTTTTTCGTTCTCTGTGAGCCCGGTCAGACCTGCCGCCTGGACAGCGGTGATATGGACGAACACATCCTTGTCACCATCATCCGGTTGGATAAAGCCATAGCCCTTTGTCGCATTGAACCATTTTACTGTGCCGGTGGGCATCGAAATCATCCTTCTCGTGAATCGCCACCCGACCAGCGGACGGGCGCGACGGCCAGGTGGACAGCCGCACTCTGCGGCGTCCCTGACTCATGCGCATCCCCTCACGATCCGGGGTCATTGTCAATCTCGGGAGTTCACACCACGAAGAGCGGAATCTGTTCCATGGCGGGTACGGTGATGAGTCCGCGATCTGTGATCCGGATGTCCGGGATGACGGAAAGCGGGATCAGATTGAAGCCCATATAAGGCAGTGTACAGCCAAGCTCGCTCCATGCGTGCTTCAGTTTTTCGGCCTGTCGCGCGACGACACAAGCCCGCTGATCTGAAAGCAGGCCGGCGATGGGCAGCGGCACGAGCGCTTTGACTTCGCCGCCGGAAACGACAACGACACCGCCACGACTGTCGCGGATCGTCTCAACGGCGAGGCGCATATCGGCTTCATTGCGGCCCGCGACAATGATGTTGTGCGCGTCGTGTCCGACGCTGCTGGCGACCGCGCCTTCGGTGAGGCCGAAGCCACGGAGGAGACCATGTGCGACTCCGCCATTCCGTCCATGCCGTTCGAGGACGGTGACGAAACAGAGATCATGTTTCGCGAGCAGAGTGTCCCAGTTACGGGCTTCTTCAAGTGCGATGACGTCGTGCCGGAGGGCGATGTCGCCCGGGGCACCGATGCTGATCACATTGGCGTGACAGGCAGCGTCAGGCAGCGGAGGCGTGAGGGAACCGATCTTCGGGAGGATAACGGTCCGGTAAGCGGCTTCCGGGTAATGGTAACGGGATTCGGAAAGCTGACGATCGAGCACGGGGGTGATTTTACGATCTGAGACGACATGGACGCCGCCATACCAGGTGTCCTGAACCTCCATTGCATCATCAAGGAGGACAAGATCGGCGCGACGCCCGCCGCCGAAGCCGCCAATTTCGTTATCCATGCCGAAGCGGGTAGCGCCGTGGAGAGAGCCCAGACTCCAGGCGGTTTCCGGTTTGAGGCCCGCTGCGATGGCCTGACGGACGACCCAGTCCTGACCGAACAGGAACAGATCATCGGCATCACGGTCATCTGTGCAGACGCAGACGCGCTTGGGGTCGGCGCCCATTTCGGTGATGGTTTTGATGGCTTCCGGGAGGGAATGCCACGGGGTTGTCGGTGGCCCGCCGCGGAGAAAGATCCAGACGCCAGCTTCCAGGAGGTCATCGGCGATTTCGCCGGTGACGGCTTCGTGTGTGTCGGTGACGCCGGAGGCAGCGTAGGCGGCGACGAATTCCCGTCCATAAATATGCCCGCTGACGGGGCAGCCGCGTTTGAGCGATTCGGCGACGATGGCATGGCTGCGTTCGTCACCAAGGCAAAGCGGGACAAAATCCATTTTTTCGCCGAGCGCGACGGCTTCGGGCCAGCGGTCGAAGATGGCGCCGATCTTATTGGGTGTCAGATCGCCGCCAGCGGTTTCGCATTGCGGTGAAGTGGCCGGGACGGTACTTGGCACGGTAAGGAAGACGTTGAGCGGCGCGTGCCGGGCGTCTTCGAGCATCCATTCGATACCGGCGACGTCTGCGACATTGCCGATTTCGTGGCTGTCACAGAAGATGGTGGTGGTGCCGTTGAGCAGGGCCGCTTCCGCGTAGGCGCAGGCAGTCATCATGCTGCTCTCGATGTGCAGGTGCGGATCCACGAGACCCGGGGCAAGGATGCCCCCGGTGACATCCCTCACCTCACCCGGCGTCTGACCGGTTGCGCGCCAGCTTCCGGCGGGGCGGAGAGCGGCGATGCGACCGCCGCTGATCCACAGTTCGCGATTTTTCAGCATGCGGCTGGAATAGGTGGAGAGCATCCGGGCGCCGGTCAGCACGAGATCCGGCGCTGCGCGGCCTGAAGCGACGGCGGCGAGCTGGCGGGTCATGCAGTGCAGCGGGGACACGGAGAAACGGGTCAGGGTCTGGATGTCTTGCATGACAGGACTATAACGCAGGCGATAATTTTTGTCTCGTTATCGGAACCAGCCGTAATCTGCCGGTTCTGCTGGTATGACACGGGCTCCTGGGCAGCCTGGTTTTAAGCTGGAGAAACTGATGCAGGCGACGATTTTTCACAATCCGCGTTGTGGCACCTCGCGCAGGGTGCTGGAGCGGCTGACCCAGGCCGGACTTGAGGTGTGGATCGTGGAGTATCTCAGGACACCGCCTGATCGTGCGACGCTGGCGGAAATTGCCCGCGCAGGTGGCATCGGGGTGCGGGGGTTGTTGCGGGCGAAGGAGACGCTGGTTGCTGAACCCGGTCTCGATGCACCGGATATTTCAGACGACGCGTTGCTGGATGCGATGGTGGCGCATCCGGTGCTGATCAACAGGCCGGTTGTGGTGACGGAGCGCGGCACACGGCTTTGCAGGCCGGCTGAGCTGGTTGAGGACCTTCTGCCGCCAGCAGCGTGAGCGGCGGTGGCAGTGTGGGGAGTGGCGGGGCTCCCTGCGAATGCTCCGCGATCAGGAAGGCAGAGACCAGTCGATCCAGACCATCATGGCGACGACGATGATCAGCACACCATGCATGATCAGGATGGTCCGGACGGAAATGATCGGCACGTCATCCTTTATGTCTTTTTTTGCCATCTGTGTTCGCTCCGTTTTTTCGTTGTCCGCCGGGCCTGTTATCCCGAAGGTTATTTGGCCTCGACGTGAGGCAGGTGATGGTAAGCCCGGTTGAAATAGACGAGACCGCCGACGGTGCCGCCGAGCCGAAGGGCTTCGACAGTGCCGAAAATGACGCTGTGCGTTCCGACTTCCACGATTTTGCTGATCCGGCAGTCCAGCGCGACGATGGCTTCTTCAAGGACGGGCGCTCCTGTTTCCAGGGTGGTCCAGTGCCCGACATCGAAGCGCTCGGACATATCGAAGGCGCCGGCGAAACGGTCTGAAAGCGCCCGTTGAGCACCTGAGAGGACATTGACGCACAGTGCGGCGTTTTCGGTAAAAGCCGGACGAACGCGCGCTGAACGGTTCAGGCAGACGAGGATGGTTGGCGGGGTGTCTGTGACGGAGCAGACGGCGGAGGCTGTGAAACCGGTTGGCTCATCAAGGCTGCCTGTGGTCACGATTGTCACTGCCGCGCCCAGACGCGCCATTGCTTCCCGAAATGCAACGGATTCGACGGCCACGCTTCTGCTCCTGCTCTCGTCCGACCTGAACGGGTCTGAATTATGATGTGATCACCCGTACGAGATTCGGGTGATTGTCACAACCGGATATAAAGAACGCATGAACGGGCGGTGCCGCAGGGTGTGGCGGCCGGGAACCGGAAGAGGTGCCATGACTGAATCTTTGCAATTGGGACCATCGGGCGGTGGTCGTCCTTTTCTCCTTGAGCGACGGGGCTCTCTGGCCCGGATGACTCTTGATTGTCCGAAGAAACTGAATGCGGTCGACGCGGCGACAGCGGAAGAGATGCTGTCTGTGCTGGATGACTGGCGGGACGATTCCGAAGTCCGGATGGTTCTGATTGACTCCTCGTCGCCACGAGCCTTCTGCGCGGGGGGCGACATCAAGGCGATCCGGTCGATTATCGGGCAGGATGGTCCGGTGGCGGCCCATACGAGCATGGCGATCCCTTACCGGACGATGCTGGCGATTGCGCGCTATCCGAAGCCAGTGGTGACGGTGATGGACGGCATCACGATGGGTGGCGGGATCGGGTTTGGCGCGCATGCACGGCATCGGATTGTCACGGAGCGCTCCGTGCTGGCGATGCCGGAGACAGCGATCGGGCTGACGCCGGATGCCGGCGGGGGCTGGCTGCTTGCTCGTGCCCCCCGCCCGCACGGACTCCGTTTTGCTCTGACCGGCGGACGGATGAATGGCGCGCAGGCCGTGACAATGGGGATGGCGGACCATCTGCTGCATTCGGACTGCCTCCCCTCTCTTATGGATACGCTTGCGGACGTTTCCGGCGAAGAGATCGATGCTGTTCTGGGGAATCTTGCTGCGGCGCGGGCAGGCGACGTGAGTCTGCCGGGACTGCTTGCTGCCTCTGTTCCCGTTTATGACGCGCTTACTCTGACGCCGGCGGAAGGTTTGCCTCTGGTGCTGGAACGGCTGGAGGCTGTCATCGTGGCGGGAGGTGATGTGGCGTGGGCAGAGGAAGATGTGGCGACACTGAAGGCGGCGTGTCCGTTTTCGCTGCATGTCACCTGGCTGATGCAGCAAAAACTGGCCTCTATGGAACTGATTACGGACGGGTTTTCATTGGAGAGCAGCGCCGTTGGTCGTCTGCTGGCGCGGGCTGATTTTTGCGAAGGGGTGAGAGCGAGAGTCATCGACAAGGACAATAAGCCCGTCTGGCAGCCGGCCTCGATCGGCGGGGTGGACGCTGAAGAGGTCGCGAACTGCACGGCGTAGCGCGTTCCGGGCTGCGCGCCGATTTTGAACAGCTCTCTGTGTCCGGATATGTGGTCGGTCATCGTTCTGATGACCTGTCCGTGGGGAAGGAAAAGAAGCAGGCCTTTCCTCAGTATTTGTCCTGTGATGACGGCGGCACGTTCGTGTAGGATTTATTCAGACGTACTGCGTTCTGTTCGGCCGTCAGCCCCGTCGGGCCTTCGGCAACCTGTCGGGCCACGTTTGGCATGAGATCGGGGCGGCTCCAGCAATCCACACCGCTCCAGCCGGCGGTGCAGTAGGGTTGTGGGGGGGGTGGCGTCTCCGGAGGCGAGCACCAGCCGGTGCCTTTTTCGAGTTCGGTCGCCGAGCAGTCACGCCCCATGGCGAAGCTGCCGATTTGCGGCGCAGAGCAGCCGCTGAGCAGCAGAATGATGGTCGGAAACAGAAAACGGGTGCTGTGCATGAGGGAGAGTATGGCGCTCCGGTGTAAAGAAACGCTTACCGACGAAATGCCGCTGTCAGGTGTTTTACAGGAACGCCGTTTGCTGCATTTCTGATGCGCGGCTATTGTCTGCCCGGAATATGCAATGTGTGCTGCTCTGCCCGTGCCCTGCGGGGAAAGAAGCGTGCATTCGGTGGCGTTACGGGCATCAGGCCCGCAGATGAAGAGATTGTGCTCCGGTGGTCGACGAAATTTTCAGAGAAGTGGACGATGAGCTGCGGGCTGAGCGTATGCGACGCATGGCCAGGCGATTCGGCGGCCTGGGGCTGGCCATCATCGTTCTGACGGGAGCCGGGGTTGGTGCCTGGGAGTACCATCGTTCCACGGAACAGGCGCAGATGGAGCAGGCTTCCCTCACCTATTTCAAAGCGCTTCATGATGCAGGGTCGGATGAATCGGCCAGCGGAGCGAGCGCGCCGCTGACGGATGTGCAGAAAAAGGCATTCGCGTCGCTGACGCAGCTTAGCGGAACGGGATCATCAGGGCTGGCGACTCTTGCGAAGATGAGGGTTGCGGCCGGAGATGCGACGCATGGCAATGTGCAGCGCGCACTGACGGCATGGGATTCCATTGAACGCGACACGCATACTGACCGTAATCTGCGTGACCTGGCGACGTTGCTGTGGTGCCAGTGGCAGATCGATTCCGGGGATGTGGCGACGATCCGTTCGCGTCTGTCGCTGCTTACCGGCGTCGGAAAGCCTTATGCCGCGCTCGCCACCGAGCTTCTTGCGACGCTCGACATTCGCGCCGGGCAGAATAAAGAGGCTCGCGATCGTCTGACCACACTGGCGCAGGATTATGCCGCGCCGGAAGGTGTCAGAATGCGTGCCAACGCGCTGTTGCAGACGCTCGGTCAGGCCGGCTGAGCACATTCGTCATTTTCACTTCAGTCAGAGACCATTCCGCCGTGTCCCAGCCGATCGAAAGCGATCCGATGTCCCGATCTCCGCGTAACAGTCGCCGCAGCTTTCTCCGCACGCTGCTGGCGGGTGCCGCGGCTGTTCCAGGTCTTGCGGCCTGCAGCGTCTTTGATGATGACGAGAAGCCAATTCTGGCCGGGCATCGCGTCCCGGTGCTCAACGGCCGCAACGGGCTGGTGGTGCAGAAGAGCAATGAGCCCCTGACGCCGATCACTGTTCCGGCGCCGACTCAGTCTGTTGACTGGCCGATCAGCGGGCGTGTGCCGAGCCATGTATCCGCCAACTATGCCTGGGGTGGCCTGAAGGAGCGCTGGTCGGAATCGATCGGGCACAGTGTTTCCGAACCGGATTTCCTGTCTTATGCGGCGCTCGGGTCTAGCGGACGCGGGGTTATTCAGGCGACACCGGTCATTCATAAAGGCCGTATCTTCACCATGGATGCGGTGGGGAACGTGCATGGTTACACCTGGCCGGGCATGCGTCAGCTCTGGCATTTTAATCCGAAATCACACCGGTTGCAGTCGAGCAATATTGGTGGTGGCCTGGGAGCTGACGGCGACACACTCTATATTGTTGATGGCATTTCGGAGACGGTTGCGGTCGAAGCCGCGACTGGCGAAGTTAAATGGCGCATGAATGTTGGCACGCCGGGGCGTTCGGCGCCGACGATCACGAACGGGCGGCTGTTTTTCGGCACGATTGACGAGCGGCTGTTCGCGCTTGATGCGACATCCGGACATCAGCTCTGGAATTACAACGCCTCTCCCGCGGATACGGTGATGTTCGGTCAGCCGGCACCGACTGTGGTGGACGGGATTGTGCTGGCGGGATTTGGGTCTGGTGATCTTGTGGCGCTCCGTGAGGAGAGTGGCGAGGTTGTGTGGAGTGACACGCTGGGCAGCGCGAACGGCCAGACTTCGGCGCTGGATTTCTCCTGCGTGCGCAGCATGCCGGCCGTTGCTGGCGGGACGGCCTATGCGATAAGTGTCGCGCCGATGATGGTGGCGATTGATATGCGATCTGGCCGCAGGATCTGGGAGCGGGCCATTGCGGGCCAGAATCCGATTTTGTCTGTCGGAGACTGGCTGTTTATCATCACCATGGATGAGCAGGTGACCTGTATTGACCGGATTACCGGTCAGGTGCGCTGGATTACGCAGCTTCGTGAGTATGTCCGGGTTGATGTACGCAAGGATGGCGTGACCTGGACGGGACCGGCTCTGGCAGGTGGCAAGCTGGTTTGTATCAGCACACTGCCGGAGAACGGCATTGTGACTCTCGACCCTCTCACCGGCAAAATTCTGTCGCTGGACAAGATGCCTGCGGCGACGACGGTTGAGCCTATTTTCTCAGATGGCCAGATGCTGGTTATCGATAACCGGGGCGTTCTTACTTCTTATGGCTGATCAGAAACGCGGCGGGCGCTCATCAAGGCAGCCGATGCGCCCCGAACCGGCTCTTCCCGGTAAGGGGCTGCTGACGGTTGTCATCGCCGGGCGCCCGAATGTTGGCAAGTCGACCCTGTTCAACCGTCTGGTTGGCCGCAGACAGGCGCTTGTGGCGGACACTCCGGGTGTCACGCGGGATCGCAAGGAGGGCGAAGCGGTGTTGCGTGGTCGCCTGGTGCGACTGATTGACACGGCCGGACTGGAGGAAGCGGCACCGGACACGTTGTTCGGGCGGATGCGGGCCTCGTCTGAAATGGCAGTTGTCGAGGCGGATGTGGTGCTGTTCTGCATTGATGCGCGGACGGGGATTACGCCGGCCGATGAGCATTTTGCGAACTGGCTGAGGAAGCAGAACCGCAAAGTGCTGCTGGTGGCGAACAAGGCCGAGGGCAAAGCGGGGGCGGCTTCCGCGATGGAGGCGTTCTCGCTTGGGCTGGGAACACCGATCGCGGTATCTGCGGAGCATGGTGAGGGCATCGCCGATCTCATGAGCGAGGTTGCGGATGCTTTACCGCCGCCGACAGAGGCGGAGATGCTTGCTGAAGATACGCACTCGCCGCGCAGACGATCGAGAAAGACTGCGAAGCCGGTTGAGGAAGAGCCTTCTCTCAGCTTTGCGGCGCTGACAGGTCCGGATGAACCGGAGGAAGACGCGGTTCCTGAGGAGTTCGCGGACGAGGCCGTTTTCATTGAAGACGAAACGGCGGCGCCGGGGCGGCTGCGGATTGCGTTTGTTGGTCGGCCGAATGCCGGAAAATCGACGTTACTGAATCGGGTGTTGGGTGAGGAACGGATGATTACCGGGCCGGAGCCAGGGCTGACGCGGGATTCGGTGGCCGTGATGGTCAGCGATGAGCACGGCGAGGTTCAGGTTGTTGATACGGCCGGGTTGAGGCGCAAGGCGCGGATCGACGAGAAGCTTGAGAAGATGTCAACGTCGGCGACGATTGAGGCGCTGAAGATGGCCGAGGTTGTGGTTCTGGTCGTGGATGCGGTGCTCGGGCTGCATGAACAGGATCTGCAGATTGCGCGTCTTGTGGAGCGTGAGGGGCGTGGCTGCGTTCTGGTGCTCAACAAGTGGGATGCGGTTGAGGATCGGGTTGCGACGCGCAAGGCGATTTATGACCGGCTCGAAATTTCTCTGACACAGATGCGCGGGCTGGAGGTTGTTGCCTTTTCGGCGAAGACGGGCGCCGGTGTGCAGAAGCTGTTGCCGGCAGTGCGGCGGACGGCGGAGATCTGGAACAGTCGCGTGCCGACCGGGGAGCTGAATCGCTGGTTTGATTCCGCGCTGGAGAGACACCCTCCCCCGCTGGTCAGCGGACGGCGACTGAAGCTGCGCTATATCACGCAGGTGAAGAGCAGGCCTCCGACCTTTGTGATTTTTGGCACGCGTGCGGAGCTTCTGCCTGAGGATTACCGGCGTTATCTGGTCAACGGGCTGCGGGAGAGCTTTGGACTGACCGGCGTTCCCGTTCGGTTGCAGTTTCGCGGGACGAAGAATCCTTACGCTGACGATAATGGCCACTGAGGCGGAGTCCGGTTTCCGCGTGATTTTAGTCCGTGGGCCGGAACACGCATGACGGGTGTAAGCGAAGCTGTGACCCGGACGATTTCTCTTGTTGTTCCGTTTTATAACGAGGGTGCCGGAGTCACGCATTTTGCCGGGGTTATCCTTCCGGTTCTGGAAGCGATTCCGGACATATGCTGGGAGATTGTGTGCGTTGATGATGGCAGTCGTGACGACACTCTGAAGCGTCTGGTTGCCCTGGCGGATACGGATCATCGGTTCCGGGTTCTGGAACTGTCGCGGAATTTCGGAAAAGAAGCGGCGATGAGTGCGGGGCTTGATGCCGCACGCGGGGATGCCGCGATCCTGATTGACGCTGATCTGCAGGACCCTCCGGAGCTTATTCCCGAGATGATTCTGGCATGGCGTAATGGCGCGGATGTTGTGCTTGGGCATCGGATTGACCGGTCTTCAGACAGCTACGTGAAGCGCAAAACGTCTGGCTGGTTTTATTCGCTTCATAACAGGCTGGCGCAGGTTCAGCTTCCTGAGAACGTTGGCGATTTTCGTCTGATGGATCGCTGTGTGGTGGAGGCTCTGAAGCAGCTTCCCGAGCGGCAGCGGTTCATGAAGGGGTTGTTTGCCTGGGTGGGCTTCAGGACGGTGACGCTGGATTATACGCGGCCGGCCCGAGCGGTTGGCGAGACAAAGTTTTCCGGACTGTCGCTGTGGAATCTGGCGCTTGAAGGACTGACGAGCTTTTCGACTTTGCCCATCAGGCTCTGGACGTATCTGGGAACGGTGGGAGCCGTTCTGGCGCTGGCATATGGCGTCTATATTATGCTTCGTACGGCAGTCATGGGCAATCATGTACCCGGTTATGCATCTTTGTTTGTGGCGATTACTTTTTTCGGAAGTATTCAGATCATCAGCATCGGGATGCTTGGGGAATATGTTGGTCGTATTTACATGGAGACGAAACAGAGGCCGCTTTATATTGTCAGAAGAGAGCATAACTGAAACGGCCTGACGAAGACCTGAAAGCCTGCCTAGAAAATCGACAGGATGCGGACGCCGGAGCAGAGGGGCCGGATAGTGTCAGTGACAGCGTAGACGACGCAGGCCGGTTGCCAGGGGCGTGAAGGCTGCGTTTTTCCAGCGACCGTTTGCACCGCTACCCGATGCAGTCAGCCTGATCGTTCGATATTCCCCGGCCGGAATGCCCGCAACAGGCGCGAAGGGGGCGCGCCAGGTTTCCTGGTTTCCGTCTGCTGCCCGGATGGTGGTGATATCCAGCGCGGCAGGGAAACCCGGCGGGATCATTTGCGGGCGGGGCGGGGCGGAGATACGGATGAGCCGCACCTGGGCGGGGCAGTTAAAGCTCAGAGTGACGACGCTGTCCTGACGGGTCACGACGAAGGCTGACGCCGTGACGGGGCGCATTGTCGCCGCGAGAAGCAGCGGGAGGAGCGCCAGTGCCGGGAGCCATGTGGTCAGTTTCGGGAAGCGCCCGGCCCGCAGCAGGCCGTTGAGGACGAAGGCGACCAGAAGCGCGAGCCAGAACAGCGCGGCCCGGATCAGCAGTGTTTCATCCAGAGCAGATGCCGGATCTATTCCGAAAGCTGCGAAATCAAAACTGTCCCACGGTAACAGGCCGGCCACATCGAACCTGTCATGGAATGGGAAATCTTCGTCTCCGGTCAGCAGTCCGAGGCGGTTTTCAAGAAATTTCGAGTTATGATGAAGGAGTATTCTTGAATTGAGTACGGCGAAAAGCACCAGTGCGCCACCGGCGAGACGTGCTGGCAGTCCGCTTACGGATCTGAGCCAGAATGCCATTCCGACAGCCATGGTCGGCATTACCGGAACCCAGAAGCGCGCAGGCCAGGATTCCGATGCGGTGCCCCAGATCATGGGGGGCAGATAGACGGCCAGCAGCAGAATTGCCTGGAGCGCGAGTGACGATCTCTTCCAGGCGCCGATAATCAGGCCCGCGAAAGCCAGCAGACAGGCCGGGTTGACGGTGAGAAGGCCATGGCGAAATTCGGTAAGCTGGACTGTAAGACGATCAAACACGCCGTTCAGGGATGGCTGGAAAGAGGCTGAGGCACCGGCAACCAGATGGCCGTAGAATGCGAACTGGTGCCAGAGGAATAATCCGCCGGCGATGGCGCACAGTCCGGCACCGGCGACGAGCCCGTTTCGGTCACGTCGTTGCCACAGATGAATGAGAGCAAAAAGCACGAGAGTGGCGGATAGCAGGGCCGCGCGGATATGGACGAAAGGCAGCAATAACGCGCACAGGATTCCCGCCAGAGCGGGAAGCGTGCTGTTCTGCCGGCCGCATGTCCATGATGCTGCGAGCAGGGCCATCATCATCAGTTCGGTATAGAAAAGATGCGTGTAAGGAAGCACGGGGAAAGTCAGCATCACGAATGCTGTGGCGAGCAGAGCGATGACTGGTCCGGCTACGGGGCGCAGCATCCATGCCAGACTTACCACGGAGGTCAGCGCGCACAGGACCGATATGCCTCTGGCTCCCGCCACTCCGAACAGGCCGGTAAAAGGCGAGGCGATGATGGACATTGTGACGGGGTGGCCGCTGATCGGTGTGAAGCCGCTGGCGACCAGAGCCTGAAATTGCGGCATTTCCTTTGCGAATTCGCTGGTCGGCATCTGAAAGCCGCCCGTTCGCCAGAAACTCAGGGCGCGGTAGATATATTCCGGCTCATCGCCGGTTACGGGCATTCCGATAAGACAAATCTGGACGACTGTGGTGAGCAGAAGAAGAATTATGATACCCGAAAAGAATAGTCCGTTCTTGTGATCAACTGTTTTTCCGGGCCGAAATATCATCAGTGCTTGCTTTGTACGAGTTATCCGCTGGCCGCACGAGTATGAGAAAAGAGAAATTCACGCAATTGCGTTAACGTGACGTGTTGCCGGCCTGATGGCGGAAACAGTGCGGATCGTGGTCGTCGATCATGCCGGCGGCCTGCATCCAGGCGTAGACGATAACGGGGCCGGTGAATTTGAAGCCGCGGGCTTTGAGGGCTTTTGAAAGAGCGGATGAAAGCGGGGACTGCGCGAGGACGGTGCCTGTGGTGTTGCGGATGGGCAGGCCATCGGGGGAATGGTTTCTGGCGAAAGCCCAGGTGAAGGAGGCGAAGTCTTCTCCGTTTTCACGCATGGAGAGAAAGGCGTGCGCGTTTCCGATAGTCGCTTCGATTTTGGCGCGGGCGCGGATGATGCCCGGATCGGCCATGAGGCGGGTGATGTCGGCTTCCGTGAAGCAGGCGACGATTTCGGGATTGAAGCCTTTGAAGGCTTTTCGGAACGCATCGCGGCGTTTCAGGACGGTGAGCCAGGAGAGGCCGGCCTGGAAGCCTTCGAGGCAGAGCATTTCCCAGAGTTCGCGACTGTCGTGGACGGCGACGCCCCATTCTTCGTCATGATAGGTTCGGAGGAGCGGGCTGGTTTCGGCCCAGCGGCATCGTCGGGCATCGGGCGTGATCGGCATTCGTGTGGTTCGGGTCCGGATGAGGTGAGGTCGGGGAAGATTTCCGCATGCGGTTTATGATGCTTCTCATCTGCCTTTGTTAAGATGAGAAGCGGGCCACTTTCTTCCTGAAAGTGACCGGAGCGAAGTCCTGTTACATGTGAAAAGTTCCGGATTTTTACCGGAATCTTTCGTCTTATTTACTGAATTTCGCGCCGGCGGTTTTCAGGGTTGCGGTCATCTTTGTGAAATTGGCGGCGATACGTTTCTGGACATCGGTGCTGCCGTCATGGATGTGGCCGATTTTGTCGCGCGCTTCGTTGCTGGCGATGGTTTCCTGGCGGTTCGCCTCTTTGGCGACGCAGGCATTGTAGACGCGGGCGGCTTTTTCGTAGGCGGCGGCACGGTCGACACTGCTGTTATATTTATCGACGCTGGAGACATCGAGGCTCGGTGCGGAAGGCTCGGTTCCGCAACCGGAGGCAGTCCAGGGGCTTTCTGCGCGGGCAACGGAGGCTCCCGCGAGGGTCATCATTGCGGTGATGCAGAGAGAGAGGCGGGTCTTCATGCGGTTTCCTTCCGGCCTGAGGCCGGGACGATGGTGCAGGCGATATCCGGGGATTTTTTGATCCACGACGGAGTGTTCGCGCGTTAACACCAGCTTTAGGGCAAAAAGCAGGCAAGCTGGCCGCGAGGTTCGCCAATCATGGTGTCCTCGCGCATGATGGCCTGACCGCGCACGATGGTGGCGACGGGCCAGCCGGTGATCTGCTTGCCGTCGAAGGGACTCCAGCCTGCGGGGGTGACGATCTGGTCGTTAGTGATGGTGCGGCGGGCTTTCATATCGACAAGCGTGAAATCGGCATCGTAGCCGGCGGCGATACGGCCTTTGGCCTGGAGACCGTAGACGCGGGCGGGGCCGGCAGCCATGAGGTCTGCGAGGCGTCCGAGGCTGAGGCGCCCGGCGTTCACATGATCGAGCATGAGGGGAACAATGGTCTGCACGCCGGTGAGGCCCGCGGGACATTCGGGCCAGGGTTTTGCTTTGGCTTCGAGCGGGTGCGGGGCGTGGTCGGAGGAGACGACGTCGACGGTGCCGTTGCGGACGGCTTCCCAGCTTGCCTCGAAGTGGCTGCGGTCGCGGATCGGCGGGTTCATGACCGCGAGGCCGCCGAGTTCATCGTAACAGTCCGGGCCGAACTGGGTGAGATGGTTGACGAGGACTTCTACGGTGGCGATGTCGCGGAAGCCCTGGAGGTATTTCAGTTCTTCCGCGGTTGAGGTGTGGAGGATGTGGGCGGGACGTCTGGTTTTGCGGGCCAGCGCCATGATACGGCGGGTGCCGAGGAAGGCGCATTCGACGTCACGCCAGACGGCGTGGGTGCTGTAGGGCATGCCGGTGTGGAAGTCTTTGCGGCGGGCCTGAAGGCGGTATTCGTCTTCGGAGTGATAGGCGATGCGGCGATGACCGTGGCGCATGACGGCTTCGAGACCGGCGTCGTCTTCGATCATCAGGTTGCCAGTGGAGGAGCCGGCGAAGACTTTGACTGCGCACACGCCGTCGAACTGTTCGTACTTGCCGAGCTGAGGGGTATTTTCTCTTGTGGCGCCGACGTAGAAGCCGAAATCGGTCCAGGAATGACCTGATGCGTATTCCTGTTTCCAGCGCAGCATTTCGTCATTTGTGATGGCCGGATTTGTGTTCGGCATGTCGAACACGGTGGTGATGCCGCCGAGGGCCGCGGCGTGGGTTCCGGTGGGGATGCTTTCCACGGCAGCGTTGCCGGGGTCGCGCAGGTGGACGTGGGCCTCGATGAGGCCGGGGAGCACGTGCAGGCCGGTAGCGTCGATGGTTTCGCCGGCTTCGGCGGTTGCCGGGACGGCCAGTTCGGCGATGCGGCCGGATGTCACACCGATATCGGTTTTTGCTTCGCCCCAGGGGAGAATGCAGGTTCCGTTCCGGATGATCAGGTCATAGCGCATTGGCCGGGTCTTTCCTGTCTGCCGGGCGCATGGTGATGCATGGCCCCGTCTGTAAGCTCGGCCATTCTTTACGTGATCGGGCTGCGGTATCCTAGAGCGGACCGGGCTTCTTCTCAGTGATGGTGCCAGGCTGCGCCGGTGTAGAAAAATCTCCCGAGGCCGACGGTGAAAATGAGGCAGCCATAGAGGCTGTGCTCCAGGCAGGCGAAACGCAGCGATCTGTGCCGGCTGTAATCACGGGCGAAGAGGAAGCCGCCGATGACTGTCATGACAATGGCGATCGGATTGAGAAAGATGATGTGGGCGAAGCCAAAGCTGATGGCGCTGGCTGCGATGAGAGCGCCCGTTTTTCTGAAGAGGGGTGCGTAACGGGTGAAGAGAAACTGGCGGTAGAGCATTTCCTGGGGCCAGACGGAGAGAAGCGGATAGAGGACCATGATCATGGCCCAGAAGCGTGGTTTCTGTCGGGGCAGGATCAGGAAGGTTTCCGGCCATAGCCACCAGCTTGCGAGGGCGATGAGCGGGGCGAGGACGGCAAAGCGGATGAAGATGTTTTTCAGTTCATGCGTCGTGTTGTGGGGTGACCGGGTCTGGGTCCGTGTCGAGAACCAGGCGACGGAGGCTCCGATCCAGAGCGCCGCGAAGAGGAGGCCTGGCCGACGCAGGTCAAGGATCAGGAGCGGACCACCGATGAACACAAGCAGGAATTCAGCAGTGCGCCAGGACAGCTTTGTCAGGGTGTACGGTGCTGCTGGCCGGGCTTCGGGAGGTGTCATGCCTCGGTGGTCCTCTGCTGGTCATGCAGAAGCCTGGTCTGTCACGAGCGTATGGTCCAGCCGGGTCATTGGCCGGGAGGATGGATATTTTCGCATGGAACACATGTGGTGGCGCGGTTGCGAAGGAGATCACGAAACTCTGATCGCGGAACCGAAGGCGGGCGACGTAAGGTTTTTGTGTGCCGGGTGTCGGCCGGGTCTCTCAATGAAAAGAAAAATGTCATGATCTCAGTGCGCCTCATGCTGATGACCGGTTTTATGTATGGAATTGCGACACTTCCTGCCTTTGCTGCGGCTGCGGGCAGCGCGTCCGGTGAACTGATCGGTGCGGATGGAGGCTCACGAGGGACGGTTCAGGTGACCGGGGCGCCGAAGGGTGTTCTCGTGCGCATTATGACGAAGGGACTGCCTCCCGGGTGGCATGGGGTCCATTTCCATGAAAAGGGAGACTGTACGGCGCCGAAATTCACCACTGCGGGTGGCCATGTTCACACAGCAAAGCCGGTTGTCCACGGACTGATGCACGCGGAAGCGAATGACGACGGCGATCTGCCGAATATCTTTATCGGTCCGGACGGGGCGGGGACGGTCGAGTTGTATTCGACGCTGGTCTCGTTGTCTGAGGCGGGCAGGCGCCCTGCCCTGCTTGATTCTGACGGGTCTTCGCTGGTGATCCATGCCAGTCCGGATGATTACCGGACGCAGCCGATTGGCGGTGCGGGCGATCGGATTGCGTGCGCGGTTCTTCATTAGGATGCGATGTCGGAGACCTGCCGGCTCTGACAGTAGTGACCTCTGGCAGTAGCGATCAGGGAATATAAGTTGCGTGTAGTCCGGCGGGTCGTTCATTGTGGCATTATCGCGTCGCACGGCGCGGCGACGTGCACAGAGGCGACATGATCCGCAAAACGAAAGACTCTCCCCTTTCCGTCCGGATACCGCATCGCCATACGCTTCCTGAAGATATCTACGCTTTTCTTATCGGCTGCTCGATGATTGTTGTCGGGCTTGCCTGCCTGCATAAGGCGGGTCTGGTGACGGGTGGTGTGGCCGGGATTGCGCTGCTGGTATCTTATCTTGTGCCGGTGACGCCGGGCACGCTGTTCTCGCTGATCAATATTCCGTTTCTGATTTTTGCTTTTCGGGCCATGGGGCATTCTTTTGCTCTGAAGACGACGATTGCGAGTGTGTCGATCACGCTTCTGGCGCTGATCATCCCGGATGTGATCGGGATCAGCTATATTGACCCTGTTTTTGCTGCGGTTTTCGGGGGCACGATTATCGGGATGGGCATTCTGTCGCTCGCCCGGCATCAGGCTGGCGTCGGAGGCACAGGTGTTGTGACGCTGTGGTTGCAGAAGACGCGCGGGATCAATGCCGGACGGACGCAGCTTGCGATTGATACGGTGATTTTGCTGACGGCTCTGGTGGCGCTGCCATGGCGACAGGTGCTGATTTCAGCGATCAGCGCAGCGGCTCTGAGCGGAGTAATGATCGTGTTTCATCGGCCGGAGCGATATCTGGGGCATTGAGGGGCGGAGGGGGTGCCCTGGTTTATGGACATGGTTTGTCATGTTTTGGAAATAACGCGCCATAGAATCCTGCATTTTACTGTAAAAATGATTCTTTTGAGACGGATGGTCTTTATAACGCGTTGGAAAAACCTGAATCGGAACTGAACCACAGGACCGGGCCACTTATATTTCGACTCCGCATCGTTGATTGCGTGGCGACATTGAATTCAGAATAATACAATAAAAACAACAGACTGATCTTATTTTTGGAGGAAAGCTCCATGACAATTTGTTTAAATGGTCAAAAAATTAACAAAACGTTGTTGACGACAGTCTGAACGAAACGAATAGTTGCATCCTTATTCCGGCCTAGTAACAACAACGGCGCGAATGCGCCCAGGATAAAATCCAGATGGTGTCCAGTCCGCAGATCAACGAGTTCATGTTCAATCCGAGTGTCTCTGGTGACCCGGATGAATTCATCGAAATTCAGGGGGACGCCTCGACGGACTACAGTGCCTGGTCACTGATTGTCGTAGATGGTGACGGCAGCGTTGCGGGAAAAGTGGACAACGTTTTTCAGCTCGGGACGACAAGTCCTTCGGGTTACTGGGCGACGCCGTTCGTCACCAACACGCTGCAGAACGGCACTCAGACGGTCCTTCTCGTCAAAGATTTTACTGGCAAGGTCGGGGATGATCTCGACGTCGGAAATACCGGAAGCTTTACTTCCACACCGTGGTCCGAAATCGGAAATACTCTTGCTGTCACGGACGGGGATAAAGGCGACATCACCTACAACGCGTCGGTGGTGCTTTCCGGGGCGCTGGCCGCCGGCGCTTCGCGCATTTCGGCCACAGCCACGACCGGCAGTTCCAACTGGGTCGCTGATGATCCTGCTTTGTCTGGTCTACCAGGGTACAGCAGCACGCCTGCCAGCGGAACGGTGCTGCTGACACCGGGAGCCGCCAACGACACATCTTCAGCTGGTGGTGGTTCGGATACAGGCTCGGGAGATGATACTGGTGGCAGTTCCGGAAGCGGCGGCAGCACGGGCAGTGGCGGCGACACAGGCTCCGGGGATACCGGAACTGTCAAAGACGTGACGATCCAGCAGATCAACGGCACCGGATATTACAGCACGCTCGCCGGCAGCACGGTTATGACAACGGGTGTTGTCACCGCGGTGGATACGAATGGCAGCATTGGCTTCTGGATTCAGGAAGCAGATAAGGACGAGAGCACTGTCGGAAGCAGCGGCATCTTTGTGTATGCCGGCACGGGGGCCACTCTTCCGACTGTTGGAACCACTGTTTCGGTTACGGGGAAAGTTACGAATTATTCTGGCACATCGTGGAGTAATGCGCTCGCGCTGCCGGAACTCAATCTTGTATCCTATACGGCGACGGGAGCTTCTTACACCGAAGTAGCGCCGATACTGATCGGGAAAGGCGGCCTCACGGTTCCCGCCGCGTCTTACCTGACGGACATTCAGTCCGCTATCAATCTGAATACCAGCACGGCCAGTCTCCAGCCTGATACGAATGCGCTCGATTTTTACAAGAATCTTGTTGGCCAGCTTATCACTATCAATAATGCGGTTGTGGTCGACACGACGGCATCCAACGCGACGTGGGTCGTGCCGGATGACGGCAATGGTCTTATCACGGCAACCGGAGCATTGCAGGAGACGGCTGACAGTCTGAACACACAGCGGATCGAGATCTATTATGACAGCGGCGTAACGCCGGGAGATGCGCCGGTCGCGGATGTGGGCGACAAACTCGGAACAGTCACTGGCGTGCTTTCTTACTATAACGGCGTCTATGAACTCGTCCCCACCACACAGGTGACAGTCGTTCATACCAACATCACGCAGCAGACAACATCATTTCATAAGGATGATCAGAATCTTCTTGTCTGCGACTATAATATTGAGAACTTCAACGCGCTTGATCCGGCCAATGCCGATCGCCTGAGCGCTCTTGTCAAAATTATTCTGAACAATCTCAACGCACCGGACATTCTTGCGCTTCAGGAAATTCAGGATGACAGCGGGACCACCAGTGACGGAACGGTAAGCGCTGAACAGAATATCGAAGCGATCATCAGGGCGATTGCCGCTGCCGGCGGGCCGACCTATTCCTATGCCGAAGTGGACCCGGCGGATGGCACGCAGGGGGGCGTCTCCGGCGGTAATATTCGGAGTATCTATCTCTACAATGCCGATCGTGTGTCACTTGTTTCGCCGGTGACCACCATTGGTGGCGAAGATCTGAGCACGACGTTCAAGAACACCCGCTTACCGCTGGTCGGGACATTCAGCTTCAATGGCAAGGATGTCACGCTGATCAATGTTCATCTGTCTTCACAGGCGGGAAGTTCCGAGGAATACGGATCTGTTCAGGCGCCGATCAATCATGGAGGCACAACCGGCACAGTCAATAACCGCATCGCACAGGCGGATTACATCAGCAGTTACGTGCAAAGCCTGGTTGCGAGCGATCCGAATGCAAAAGTTGGCGTTCTGGGCGATTTCAACGACGTTGAGTGGAGCGCGGCACAGCAGGTTTATACCACCAGCGGCCTCACTGATCTGAACACACTGGAAGATGCCGGAAATCGCTATACCTATATCTTTGAAGGCAACGCGGAATCTCTTGACCACACGCTCGGCACGACCGGTCTGACCGCCAGCTCGCAATTCGAGACTGTTCACGTCAACACCGGGTGGCAGAACCCGGAATCCGATCACGATCCTTCCGTCACGCTGATCAACATGTCCGACTACGTGACGGATAAAGATGAAACGCTCTCCGGCGTTACCATCGCTTCCGGTCAGACGGCCAGTGCGAACACCGGCGCGAGCGTCTCTGATGTCAGCATCGCACAGGGCGGGCGGCTGGCGCTGTATTCGGGGAGCACGGCGAGTGCTGTCGCTCTTGCCAGTGGTGTTTCCATTGATCTGCCGGAACTGGCCTGGTCGGGCAACGCCACTGCCACGCTGACTGATCCGTCCACTCTGCTCATCAGCAACGGGACCGATAGTTATACGGTTGGTCTTTCCGGTGATTATGACGCGGCTTTTTTCACGTTGCAGTCTGACGGCAGTGGCGGCACCCTGATCGTGACCGAGGGCACGCCATGCTATTGCCGTGGCACGCTGATCCGGACGGAGCGCGGCGACGTTCCGGTTGAGCATCTGGTGATCGGGGATCGCGTGGCGACCTGTGCGAACGGGTATCGTCCCGTCCGCTGGATCGGGCGACGGAGCTATTCCGGTCAGTTTGCGAACGGAAACCACGATATTCTGCCGGTGATTTTCCGCAAGGGATCGCTGGGCGACGGGCTGCCGGTGCAGGATCTGTCGGTATCGCCACTGCATGCGATGTATCTTGATGGCGTGCTGGTACCGGCGCTTGTTCTGGTGAACGGCACGGGGATCGTTCAGGCCGGTAAGATGGATGAAGTGGCGTATTTCCATATCGAACTGGAGAGTCATGACATTATCTTTGCCAACGGAGCTGCTTCCGAAAGCTTCGTCGATGACGGGTCACGCGGCATGTTCCACAATGCCGGCGAGTATGACGCGCTTTATCCAGATGCCGTTTCGCATCTGGCACAGTATTGTGCACCGCGTGTCGAGGAAGGCGCGAAACTGGAGGCTATCCGGCGTCGGATTCACGCGAAAAGCGGGCAAATAGTTCAGGCGACCGAAACAGTCGGGGCGCTGCGGGGCTTTCTTGATACGGTCACGCATGACTTTGTGGCCGGCTGGGCATCTGGCGAGGGAGATGATGCGCCGGTCCGGTTGCAGATTCTCGATAACGGGCTGGTACTCGGGGAGGTGACGGCGGATGGATCGCGTTCTGATCTTGGCAGAGACTGTGGTTTCCGTTTCAACATTCCTGGCGGACTGTCGCCTTTGCAGCGCCATGTGATCGAGGTTCGTCGCATTGGCGATCACAGCCGCATCGGAAACACGCCCTGGATGCTGGATCAGGCGGAGCAACTGGTCAGCACGGCGGTTTCCGCCCCCTCACCTGTCGCGCCGCTGGAAGGGTATCTCGACCATGTCGGCCGCGACCGGGTTTCCGGCTGGGCATGGAATCCGGCCAGTCCGGCTGAACCTGTGACGCTTCGGATTGTCGATAATGGCGTTGTCATTGCGTCGATTGTCGCGAATGCGCGCAGGCCGGATGTGGCCCGGACGGGTCGCAGTCTGCTGTGCGGGTTTAATATTCTGCTTCCTGGCGGACTGTCGCCGCTTGCGCGGCATGTGATCGAGATTCGGCGCGAGAGTGATGATGCGTTGCTCGCCGAGCCTGCTGTTCTGGAGGCGGCCACGGCGTTTGACCGCGATATTGAGCGGGCGATTGCGGGGGCGGTTGAGGCGTCTGCCGGGCAGGACAGCCAGACACAGGTTCTGTCGTTTCTTCTTGGCCAGGTCGAGAAACTTCGGCAGTCTTCGGCGCGTGCGGAGAGCGGTGCGGAACGTCGCGAACTGATGCGGGCGCGCCGCCTTCTGGGTCATGTGACGGAACCGGCGGCTTCACGGCAGAGAGTGCTGGTGATCGACTCCCGCCGGCCCGATGCGATGCGGGATGCCGGATCACGGGCAGTGCTGTCACATATGGAGGCCTTCCTTGCGCTCGGCTTTGACGTTTCGTTTGTCGCTGCCGATCAGCCTGACGGACCCGCGGTGCTGAAGGATTGCCCGGAGGCACGGGTTCTGGGGCTGCCGGTGCATGTATCGGTGGAAGATATTCTGCGCCGGCAGGCGAACAGCTTTGACGTGGTGTATCTGCATCGCGAGGACGTGGCGACACGTTATCTGGCGCTGGTCCGCCGTTATCAGACATCGGCCCGTGTTCTCTATAACGTTGCGGATCTGCATTTCCTTCGGCTTGCCCGCCAGGCTGCGATTCAGAGCCGGCCGGAGCTTCTGGCGCAGGCAGGAATTGTCAAAACAGCTGAATATCGCGCGGCTTTGCAGGCCGATGCGGTGCTGACGCACTCTGCGGAAGAGATGGAGATCCTGCGTCGCGAACTGCCTCAGGCGAATGCGCATTTTGTGCCGTGGGCGGTTCCTGTGCAGCGGGCGGTCACAGGTGAGCGGGCCGGCGTGCTGTTCCTCGGCAACTACACCCATGCGCCGAATGTGGACGCTGCGCGCTGGCTGGTTGAGGACATCATGCCGCTGGTATGGAAGCGCGATGCATCCATCCGCTGCGTGCTTGCGGGCGCGGACATGCCGGACAGTGTTGCGGCACTGGCTGAGACCGGGGTCGAAATTGCGGGCAGAACTGATGATCTGAACGCGCTGTTCGGGCGTGTCAGCCTGAGTGTCGCGCCTCTGAGATTCGGGGCTGGTATCAAGGGGAAAGTGCTGGACAGCCTGGCGGCCGGGGTTCCGTGCGTGATGACGCCGGTCGCGGCGGAAGGGCTTGCTTTGCCGGAGGCGCTGGCGGGGCTTGTTCATGCCGATCCGGAGGCGCTTGCTGAGGAGATCGTCCGGCTGCATCGGCGGGGGGCGATGTATGACGGTCTGTCACGGGCTGGTCAGAGCTATATCCGCGCGCAATATTCGAACGATGTGGTGCGGGAACTTCTGCGAGAGGTTTGTGGCGGGAAAATCGCGAAGATGCTGGATGTCGGTTAGTCCTGCTTTTTCGTCTTTCTGAGTAAAGGATCGGGCTGGTTTCAGGAATGAAACCGGCCCGTCGGTCTTGCCGGGCGGATGATGTGTCTGCAACACTCGGAGACATGAACCATCTGACCGCATCCCCTCTCTGCCGTGAATAATCTTTTTCCGGTTCAGGTTTCTGACCTGACACGTCGTTTCGGGACTTTTACGGCTCTGAACGAGGTTTCGTTTTCGATCGCTCCGGGAGAGACCGTCGCTCTCCTGGGGCGGAACGGTGCTGGCAAGTCCACGCTGATCGGCTGTCTGATGGGCTTCATGATGGCCGACAGCGGCAGAATCAGGATTTTCGGCGAGGACATTCTCGATCTTTCGCGCGGAGTGCGGTCACGAACGGGATTCGTTCCCCAGACGATGTCCGGTTTCGGGACATTCCGGGTCGGGCAGCTTATTGAGTATATCGCTGCGTTTTACGAGACCACCGCGCCGGTTGACCCGTTACTGGCGGAGTGGGCGGACCTTGATCCGGCGAAATTTGTCCGGGCACTTTCAGGCGGGCAGAAGCAGCGTCTGGCGATTGTTCTGGCGATGCAGCATCAGCCGGATTTTCTGGTTCTCGACGAGCCTGTTGCCAGTCTGGACCCTCATGCGCGGCGTGATTTCATGAATCTTCTGGGCGACTACAGCCGTAACCGGAAGGCCAGCATTCTGATTTCGTCTCATATCCTGTCCGATCTGGAGCGTCTGTGCTCGCGTCTGCTTTTTCTGCGGCAGGGCAGGCTGGTTCTTGATGTGAGGACGGATGTTTTTCATGCGCGGACGCGCTGGCTCACGCATGCGGCGCCGGAGTTGCTTCTGGAAAGTTTACCTCCGGATTTTCAGATTCTGAGCCGGCGGCCAAATGGCGTTCTGGTGCATGGCTATCGGGACGATGTCATGTTGCCTGCGGACACAGTGATGACCATTCCCGATTTTGAGGATGCATTTCTGGATATTACCGCACCATCCGTCGAAAAGGGTGTGGCGTGATGCCTGTTTTGTCCCGGAGAGACTGGCGTGATCTGAGGCGCACATTCGGCCAGTATGGAACGAGTGCCTTCTGGCGCGGGAACCCGGTGATCCTGACGGCGGGGGTGTTTGTTGCACTTGCAGTGCTGAAGGCTTTCAGGCTTCACGGGCAGTTCCCGCTTCGGTCTCTGCCCGAACTCATGAAGGGGAATCCATTTTTCAGCTTTCTTTATGCGGCATTTTTCATTCCGGCCGGATTGCAGTTCTATGCGGGCAATCAGATCAGCGCGGCGCAGGCGCCTGGGATTCCCGGGCTTGTCAGAAGCGAGGCACGGGTTGCGGCACTGCTGGCATGCCTGACGGTGCTTTGTCTGGGCGCGCTGATGGCGGTCAGCGGTCTGCCTTTTCATGACACGTTGTTTTTTATTCTTGTCTACACCATTCCTTCTTTGCCGGGCTGGTACAGCCCCGCCCGTACGGGATCACGCAGAAAGCGGGCTGTTACCATACTCGCGGGGATTCTGCTGATCCTGACTTTTACGGTTGCGTCTTTTCTGTCCGATCTTCAGCTCTGGCTGGTGACGCGGCCACCGGTTGTGACAGTTCCTGGCAGCATTCTGCTCATGGGCATGCTGATCGCTGCCGTGCTATCGCTTCCGAACCGGATCTGGCATCAGCCGCTGGTAAGCGAAGAGCGGAAGACTGTGCCGGGGGCTGCCGTGTCCGGGCCTTCGCGACCGCGTCTCTCGTCCCGCAAACCGGGGCGTTATGAGTTGCGTCAGATGCTTCTGGCTCCTGGTCTTCCCGTGTCTCTGCGCAACGACATTCTGCTCAGCATCAGCGCGATCCCCGTGTGTGTGACGCTGCTGGCGTGCCTGCCGTTCGGGCATGGTGCCTTTGCCGACAAATGGCTTCAGACCGCACAGGGCATGACGATCATGATTGCCGGCGGGAACACCTGGCTGATGGAGCGCAGGCACTGGCCCATGCTGCTGATGACCGGACGGTTTGGCGCGCGGCTTCAGTTTGTTCGTGCGGTCTTTAAAGCTGCTTTGACGCGCTCGGCGCTGACGGTTTCTCTCCGGACGCTGAGTCTTGTCGTGCCTTATGCGATTTTGTCCCGCTCATCGTCCGGACATGCTGCTGTCGCGGCTGTGGAACTGGCAGCGTGCGTCACAGGTCTGGCGTTTGTGCCGGCGCTGCCATTTTTCGTGATGCGCGAGCCGGCTAAGGGTGTGATCGCCGGTGCGTCGATGGCGACGATTTTCGGGGTTCAGATTTTCAATCCGTTTACGATTGGTGTGACGAAAGCCGGGATTGTCACTGTCCTGTCCGTGCTTGTCGGGGTGATCTGTTACGTCCGGGCGCCGCGACCGATCAGCCGGGCTGACTGGCCGTTTGGGAGTGAACCTTCGTGACGGGCGAATGAAGGCTCCCGTTTAACGGGAGGACAGTGTCTCGAATACGTCTCCGTTACGGTCCGCGCCTTCGAGATGGATGCGGTGCCAGAGAGCGTAGAAGAGGAGCGTCCAGGCGGCAGGGCCGGTTTTCCGGGTGTGAACATCCCGAAAAAGACTTCGGACACGGTCCGGGTCTGCGATGGCGGCAATGGACGGCTGGCTGGCGATGAGCGGGGCCAGGCGGGCGCTTTCCTGAGCGATCCATTCACCGACGGGCACAGTAAAGCCCTGTTTGGGGGCGAAGGGATGTGAGTCCGGGAGTTCGCGTTCGAGCCAGCGGCGGAGAAGGTATTTGCCTTTGCCGTCGCGGATGCGAAGAGTGTCGGGCAGGCGCCAGATGGCGCTGGCGACGGCGGGATCGAGCAGCGGCGTGCGGCCTTCGAGGCCGTGATCCATGAGGCAGCGGTCGAGTTTGAGCAGCAGGTCATTGGGGAGCCATTCAGCGATGTCGGCGGCCTGAAGGGCGGCGAGGCGCGTGGGGGCGTTTATGATGCTGCGTTCGGTGGTGGCGAGGCCGGTGCGCCAGTGAGTGGGTTCGGGGCGCAGGATGTCGAGGCCATCGAAGATGCCTTTGTGGCGCATTTTGCGACCGCCACGCCACCAGGGGCGGAGCGCGCGGCGGTAGCGCCCGTAGCCAGCGAAGAGTTCGTCGCCGCCTTCGCCTGAGAGGACGACGGTGGCGCTTTCGCGGGCGCGGCGGGCGAGGAGCCAGGTGGGGATGATGGCATAATCGGCGACGGGATCATCCATGCAGCCAGCGATGGCGGGGAGATGCCGCCAGAAATCCTCTCGTGTAACGTGGACGATTTCATGAATGGCGCCGGCTGCTTTTGCGAGACGGGCGGCGTGCTCGCTTTCATTGGCAATGTTGTTTGTGTCGAAGGTGGCGGTCCAGGCGAGCAACGGCGCCCCCTGCCCTGCTTCGCGGCGGAGACGGGACATGGCGGCGAGGACGGTGCTGCTGTCGATGCCGCCGGAGAGGAACAGGCCGAAGGGCACGTCGGCGCGTTCGTGGACGCGGACGCTGTCCATGAGGGCTGAGTCGAGGCGGGTCAGGGCTGTTTCTTCGTCGATCTGTTCGACGGGGCCTGCGGGAAGCGGGGACTGACGGGTACGGTTTGTGATGCTTCCTGATTGAATATGGAGGTTTTCTCCGGGCAGCAGACGCGTGATGCCAGGGAAAATTGTGGGGCTTCCGGTGGTGAACTGGAGCTGGAGGAGTTCGGCGCGTTTGACGGTGTCGATGCCGGGCGGGACAAGACCGGCGGCGATGAGGGGGGCGGCCTCTGATGCGAAGGCGATGCCGTCCGTGAGTTCCGCGATGTAGAGAGGTTTGATACCGAAGGGATCGCGGGTGAGGACCAGGGTGTCATGATCGGCATCATAGATGGCGATGGCATACATGCCGCGCAGGTGGAGAGCGAAATCGCGGGTGTCGCGCTGCCAGAGGCGCAGGGCGGATTCGCAATCGCTTCCGGTGGTATAATGATCGTTTCCGATTTTTGTGCGGATAACGGGATCGTTGTAGATCTCGCCGTTGGCGATCATGGCGGCGGGGCCGGCGTGGATGGGCTGGTCGCCGCCTTCGAGATCGATGATGGAAAGGCGGGCGTGGATGAGATCGGCGCGACCGAGGCGTTCGATTTTGATGCCGTCCGGACCGCGATGGGCGAGGGCTGAGGCGAAACGGGCGAGAGTGGCGTCGTCCCGGAGCGTGGCGCCGGGTTTATAGACGATGCCACCGATACCGCACATATCAGGCTCCCCGGGGTGCGACGCGCTGGAGGAATTCAGCCCAGGCGGCGAGGACGGGTTTTGGGCCGAAACTGCGTTCGTAGGTGGCGCGGCCAGCGACAGCGAGGCGGTGGGCCAGGGCGTGGTCGGCGAGAACCATCTGCATGACGGCGGCGAGGGCGCGGTCGTCATCCACCGGGGCAAGCAGACCGTTTCGCCCGTGGAGAATGAGTTCACGCGGGCCTTGCGATGCGGCGGCCACAACGGGGCGCACGGCGGAGAAGCCTTCGATCACGACGTTGCCGAGCGGTTCATGCCGCGAGGGGCAGACGAAGAGATCGCAGGCGCGGATGAGGCTGGCCGGATCGGTCCAGCCGGGCATGTGGACGCGGTCTCTCACGCGCTCGGTGCGGGCCAGGGCTTCGAGATTTTCCCGTTCCGGTCCCTCCCCTGCGATCATCAGGTGCACGCCCGGGACGCGGGCGATGGCGCGGATGAGAACATCGAAAGCTTTATTGGTGTGCAGGCGTCCGAGGGCCAGAACGAAGGGAACGCCGTCCGGGATTTCCCGGGGGCGTTTCGGGGCGACCTGGCCGATGTCAGTGGCGAAATTGGGGACGTAATGAACCTGCTCCGCTGGCCAGCCCTGTCGGGTCATCCAGCTGACCAGACCGTGCGTGTTTCCGATCAGGTGGGTACAGCGGCGATAATAGGACAGATCGTAGAAGCCTCCCAGGCGACCGGCGAGGGTCCAGGGACCGGTTGACGCAAAACGGGCGGCGCGGTTCATCCATGCGACGACGACGGAGGGCTCGAACTTGCGGAGGGCGGCGTTGAGGCGGGGTCTGGTGAGGAGATCGGCCTGGCCACCGAAACGGAGTTCACGTGGGGTGAGACCTCCTGCGGTCAGTCGGGCGAGGCGGTCCGGGTCACGCCGGATAACGGAGAGGACATCGAGGCCGTTTGCGGCCTGAGCGATGCAGAGGCGCTCGAAGAAGAGTTCGGCGCCCCCCGCGGGGGCGCCGGCCATGACATGGGCGACGCGGAGAGGGCCGATGGGGGGTGTCGGGATCGGGAGTTCGCCCGGATCCAGGATTTCAGGGATTTCCGGGATTTCGGGCATCGGTTTGCGGGGAGGCACGACATGAGGTGCGGCGGGTCCAGGTGTCTCTGGCTTATCTGTCTCCGACGTTTTTGCAGAGGTACCGGGAGAATTCCGGGACTGCGCATCTGACGTCCGGTGAGGGTTCGTCAGGCCTGTTTCGTTCCTTGCGACGCTCACTGTCTCGTCTCCGTTGCTGCGCCGGGCAGCATGATCCGGGCATGTTCGATGACGGTTTCGGTTTTCAGGCCGGCGATGGGGGCTTCGCCTTCCGGCCCCGGGGCCGCGATCCATTCGGCGCGACGACCGCCGGGAGCATATTCGCTGGCTTTTGACGGACCGAACAGGCCCAGCGTGGGTGTGCCGGCGGCGGCGGCGAGGTGCATCAGGCCGGAATCGTTTCCGACGAACAGTGAGCAGAGTTCGAGCATCGCGGCAGTTTCTGCAAGAGTGAATCGTCCGCCGGCATCGATTGCGCCGGGGATGGCCAGGAGTGGTGCGGCCATATGTTTTTCGGTCTGCCCCGGACCGTAGAATACGGCAAGACGGATGTCTGGCCGGGTTTTGGAGAGGGCGTTCCACAGGGCGACAAAGCGGTCGGCTGGCCAGACTTTACCAGACCAGTTGGCGGTGGGGCCAAGAGCGATCAGGGGAAGTGTGCCGAGCGTGGCGCGGGCTCGGGCTGTGTCGTCCGGGCTGGTCCAGACGGTGGGCATGGGTGACGGGGAGAGGCTGAAGAGCTGCGCGACGTGAGCGAGGCGGGAGCCCGGGCGGCGGCCACCGCGCATGATCCGGCGGCGGCGGGTCCACAGAAACAGGCTGGTGGCTGAACCGCGCAGGTCGATGACGAGATCCCAGCGCGTGAGAACGCAGTGCCGCCAGAGGTCGAACCAGTGCAGGTCGTAACGGCGTTTGGTCATGACGATGACCCGTTCGAGGCCGGGCATTCGCTGGAACAGGCCGGCGGCGACTGGACCGCAGGCGATGGTGAAACGGGCCTCGGGACATGTGTGGCGCAGGTGCTCCAGCAGCCCGGTGGAGATGACCGCGTCGCCGAGACGGGTTGCCGTGATGAAGAGGATGCGCATCTGGGACGTTGTGATAGCCCGGCTGATGCGGCTCTCCAAGTGAGCTTCTGCGGCGGGTCTTTCCTGGTATGGGCCCGGGGCATGAAGTTCCGGGGGTGGCTCTGGCCTTGCATGGGGTGAGGATGCTACTGACAGCAGAGCGGCTGCGCTGTCGCCATGGGCTGGCGGCGCGGCGCATCTGATCTGTGACACACAATACCGGAGAAACCTCGCATGGCGCCCGCCGATGGGAAACGTATCAAGAAGGTGGTGCTGGCCTATTCGGGCGGCCTCGACACGTCTGTCATTTTGCGCTGGCTGCAGACGACATATGGCTGCGAGGTTGTCACCTTCACGGCTGATCTGGGTCAGGGCGAAGAGCTGGAGCCGGCACGGAAGAAAGCTGAGATGTTTGGCGTGAAGGAGATCTTCGTTGAGGATCTGCGCGAGACATTTGTGAAGGATTTCGTGTTTCCGATGTTCCGGGCGAACACGCTTTATGAGGGCCAGTATCTGCTGGGCACGTCGATTGCGCGTCCGCTGATCGCGCAGCGGCAGATTGAAATTGCAGAAGCTGTTGGCGCGGACGCTGTGGCGCACGGCGCGACAGGCAAGGGCAATGATCAGGTGCGGTTTGAGCTGGCGTATTATGCGCTGAAGCCGGACATCACGGTGATTGCGCCCTGGCGTGAGTGGGATCTGACGTCCCGGACGCGTCTGCTGGCGTTCGCTGAAGAAAATCAGATTCCGGTGACGAAGGACAAGCGTGGCGAGGCTCCGTTCTCGGTGGATGCGAATCTGCTGCACTCTTCTTCTGAGGGGAAAATTCTCGAAGATCCTGCGGTGCCGCCTGAGGAGCTTGTTTTCCAGAGGACGATTGCGCCGGAAGATGCGCCGGACGTGGCGACTGAGATCACGATTGATTTCGCATCTGGTGATCCGGTGGCGATCAACGGTGAGGTTCTGTCTCCGGCGATGTTGCTGACGAAGCTGAACGAACTGGGCCGGGCAAACGGGATTGGTCGTCTTGATCTGGTGGAGAACCGGTTTGTCGGCATGAAGTCACGCGGCATCTATGAGACGCCGGGCGGCACGATTCTGCTGACGGCGCATCGGAGCATCGAGTCGATCACGCTGGACCGTGAGGCGATGCACCTCAAGGACAGTCTGATGCCACGGTATGCGGAAATCCTGTATAACGGGTTCTGGTTCTCGCCTGAGCGGCGGATGTTGCAGGCGCTGATTGATACGTCTCAACATTCGGTGACGGGGCGGGTTCGTCTGAAGCTGTACAAGGGTAACGTGATCTGCATTGGTCGCGAGAGCCCGAACAGTCTTTACGACACACGGGTGGTGACGTTTGAGGATGACCAGGGCGCCTATAATCAGCAGGACGCTCAGGGCTTCATCAAGCTCAATGCCCTGCGGCTGCGTCTGGGAGCACAGATCGGTCGGCGGGGCGGATCGCTCTGACGGTCTGCCGTAGTCTGGTCTGAACGGGTAGTGTCATCCGGTCATGTCGCGTGTTGCGATGTGATCGGGCAGTGTAATGCCGTTTTTCAACAATTTCTGAGGTGAAATGGTGCGTTTTTCGCTGAATTCGAAAAAATTGTTCCCCCTCGCGCTGGTGGGGCTTCTTGGCCTTCCTCTGGCCGCATGCGGGCACAACGAAGAGCCGGAACTCACCCCCGAGCAGATCATGAAGAAGGAGATCTCGCAGCCGGGTGTGACGGTTCTTCCTGATGGACTGGCCTATAAGGTTCTGACCTCAGGTCCGAAGGACGGCGCTTCGCCGCGCAAGGGCGACGGCATGATGCTGATTTATGAAGGCAGGCTGCCGGACGGATCGATCTTCGACAGTTCTGACCAGCATGGTCAGGGCGCTTATATGCGGATGCCGCTTGACGGTCTGGTGCCGGGCTGGATGGAAGCTCTGCCGATGATGCATGTCGGCGACACATGGATGCTCTATGTTCCGGCGAAGCTTGGTTATGCCTCGCGTGAGATGGGCATTATTCCATCAAACAGCCCGCTGATCTTCAAGATTCAGCTTCTGGGCGTCGAGCACGCGGAATAATCGGTTTATCCGGCGCGCTGATTTCTGACGGGACCGGGGGGCTGACATCCCGATCCCGTCAGATTTTATGAAGTTCTCGGCTTTGAGGATTTCCTGCCCTTTGAAGATTTCTTTTCGGGGAAAAATGTTTTGCAGGCGGGGCTCAGTTTGTCGCGCTTTGCCTGCAGGCAGGCTGCGATTTTCTGCTCATTCGGAATATAGAAGGTACAGAGTTTGAGAGCATCGCCTTTACAGGCTGCGCTCTGTTCTTCGCGTGTCGCGGCGCTGGCGGCAGGAGTTGCTGTCACTGCTGCCAGCCCGATCAGGGTGCAGAGTGCTGCGAGCCTGCGAGCGGGATGATAAACAGAGGCCATGTGATGCTCCTTCATGGACGTTATGGTAACTTAACGCTCTTTGCGGGTGTGCCGTGGCTTTCAGATTTCAGACAGGACCTATGCATTTTTTATCCGCCCGAAACAGTTTCCGCCGTGGCCGCCTGATTTCCGCGCTCATCGCCATCGCGCTCCTGAGTGGCTGTTCGCGGCATAAGAGCGGTCATTTTTTGTATGGCTCGAACTGCGGCATCTGTCACCACGGTGGACAGGGCATGGCCGGATCGGTGCCGCCGCTGACGGGTCGGATTGACCGGATTGCATCGACTCCGGAAGGAAAGCGCTATCTGGCGGCAGTTCTGATGAATGGGCTGAGCGGGCCTATGCGGGCAAACGGGATGTCTTACGAGGCGGAGATGCCGCCTTTCCGGTATCTTTCTGATGAAGAAGCGGCGCTGATCCTGACATATCTTTCCGGTCAGGGTTCGACGGTGCCGGCTCCTGTCATTACGGCGGCGGATGTGGCTGAGGCGCGGGCGCATCGGGTGGGCGCGAGTGGCACGGCTTCGATGCGCGAGGCGCTTGACCGGGAGCATTCCGTCCCCTGATGGTTGCCCTGCCTGACGGCCGCGTTCATTGCATGGTGGGACGTGAGTGTTACGTCTTGACCGGATGAGGTGAAACGCCCGACAAAGCGGGCATGAAACGCGTATTCTCCGGCATTCAGCCGACTGGCATTCCTCATCTGGGCAACTATCTGGGCGCGATCCGTAACTGGGTTTCGCTTCAGGATGATCACGAGTGCATTTTTTGCCTTGTGGATCTGCATGCGATCACGGTCTGGCAGAACCCTGCTGACCTGCGGGAGCAGACGCGGCAGCAAACGGCGGTGCTGCTGGCCTCGGGGATTGATCCGGTCGGGCAGATTCTGTTCAACCAGTCGGCAGTAAGCGCGCATGCGCGCCTGGCATGGATTTTCAACTGTGTGGCGCGGCTGGGCTGGCTGAACCGGATGACGCAGTTCAAAGACAAAGCTGGCAAGGACCGGGAGAATCACTCGGCGGGGCTTTATGTCTATCCGAACCTGATGGCGGCCGACATTATGGCCTATCAGGCGACACGGGTGCCGGTGGGAGACGACCAGCGGCAGCATATCGAACTGGCGAATGATATCGCGCAGAAGTTCAATCATGATTACGGCGTTGAGTTCTTTCAGACGATTGAAGCTTTTGTGCCGCCTGAGGCTGCGCGGGTGATGAGTTTGCGTGACGGCACGAAGAAGATGTCGAAATCCGATGCGTCGGCACAGAGCCGGATCGACATGACGGATGATGCTGACATGATTGCGCTGAAAATACGTCGGGCGAAAACCGATCCTGAGCCCTTACCGGGCTCGGCTGAGGGGCTGGAAGGCCGGCCGGAAGCGCGCAATCTGGTCGGGCTTTATGCGGTGCTTTCGGGACTGAGTGTGGATCAGGTTCTGGCGCAGCATGGCGGGGAAGGTTTCGGACCGTTCAAGCAGGCGCTGACGGACGTTCTGGTCAGCAAAATTGAGCCAATTGCGCTTGAGACACGGCGGCTGCTGGCGGATACGGGGCATCTGGACGCGGTGTTGCGGGACGGGGCCGCGCGCGCCGGGGCGATTGCTGAACCGATTGTGTCCCGGGTTGAGGAAATTGTCGGCTTTCTGAAGTGAGAGTTTTTCCGTTATCCTGACAAACGGCTCATACTATGGCGCCGAAGTGGTGTTATGATGACAGACTGTCGGAAGACGGAATCATGACGGATACAGACTGTGGCGGCATGGTATTGCCGGACGTTGTTCTCAGTGCTGCGAGCGATGTTCTGGTGGCTCTTGAAGCGGCGAGGCTGCGGGTTGTCACGGCGGAGAGTTGTACGGGCGGCCTGGTAGCCGGGGCGCTGACGCATCAGGCGGGCTCTTCGGCTGCGGTTTCCGGCGGGTTCGTGACTTATTCCAATGCGATGAAACAGACCTGTCTGGGGGTGCCTGAGGCAATGCTGGTGCAATGGGGCGCAGTGAGTGAGGCGGTGGCTCTGGCGATGGCCTTCGGGGCCTTGCAGGCTGCGGACGATGCGGATGTGTCTGTAGCGATTACCGGGATTGCCGGACCGGATGGCGGGAGTGCTGAGAAGCCGGTTGGCCTGGTGTGGTTTGCTGTGATGCGGCGCGGACGGGAGGCGCGGGCTGAGCGGCGCATGTTTGCGGGCGGGCGGATCGCGGTGCGGGCCCAGGCAGTGGGCCATGCGCTGGGAATGGTGCTCGGGGAAGTCTGAGGCGGTCTCTGCTTTTTGGTTGTCCTTTATCGTATCGTTATATTTTCTGTCTGATGTCCTGAATGGCGGCGGGGGAAAAGGGTGGCGCTGTCGGCGATGATCCGTGGGGTATGAGGCATATGGCGGGCAATCCTTCATGATCGGATTTTTGTATTTAGTCGATGATATGATGGCTCTGCCAATGTCGGGCTTCCGGCTCATACTGATACGGAACGCGGAGGGAGGTACCGGGCGTCGTGGGGCCACTTTGCGGCGTGGCGGGTAGTTCATAGTTCAGCGCTCTGCGATCGTGACGATGCCGCCGCCGCGCTTCTTGCTGGCATACATGGCTGAGTCGGCGGCGTGCAGGATTTGCGACGCAGCGGTCTGCGGAGTTGTCCAGAATGCAATGCCGACACTTGCGGATGACATCAGTTCATGGCCATCCGGAAAGAAGGGGCGGTCGAAGACGCGGCACAGACGATCTGCGATCAGCACAGCCTCGGCGGCATCCGGCAGGCCGGTGAGGCAGGCCATGAATTCATCACCACCGATGCGGGCAAGCGTGCAGCCAGGGTAGGGATCGGTGCATTCGGCCAGACGGTGGGCCGCCTCAGCGAGAAACATATCTCCGACCGCATGGCCAAAACTGTCATTGATCTGCTTAAAATGATCAAGGTCGATGACGCAGATGGCTGGTGGCACGGTGGTGGAATTCCATGACCGAACCGTGTCGGCGAGTTTACGGTTGAAGTGCGTTCGGTTGGGCAGGCCAGTCAGTGCATCGTGCGAGGCATCATGGCGCAATTTTTGCTCAGCCTGTTCGCGCTCCATGACACGGGCGATGTGACCGCCGATGTTCATGCACAGGCCAACGATGGGTTCTTCCGCCCTGACCTCCGCGCAGGAGAAAAAGATCAGAAGGGCTCTGACGACACCACCGGCGATCACCGGGAGACCAAGCCCATGCGAAAAGGCTGCTGTCGTGTCTTTATCCTGGCCGATCGTCCAGCTGATGATTTTCTGCTCGTCCGTGATTTGTGCGGCGAGGCCTCCGGATTCGAACAATCCGGAGGCCTCGCAGGCGATCCGGATATTCTTCAGGGCTGCTGGTGTGTCAGGAGTGCAGAGATCCGGATCGATGAGGCCGAAACCGTGTTTACCTTTCAGAAAGGCAACGCCACCGGTCAGGCCGAGACCTTTACATGTTTCTTCAAGAGCGACTTTCAGGACGCACCGGGTCGATGACGTGGTGTTGGCGCAGCTCACGATTGTTTCGAGAAGCTTCTGCTGGGCATTCAGGCGGTAAAGCTCACGGAGACCGCGCTCTGCTATGGCCTCGGCTTCCCGGCGAATTTTTCGTTCGCGTTCGAGGCGCCTGCGGGTCCGGAGGTAGAGCGCCCTGTAGTCCTCCGCGTCAGAATCACCTTCCGGCTCCATTATTCAGCGAGCCAGCGGATGATCATGTCGTTTTCGCGTGGTGAACCTGTCGGGAAACGTTCGATGGACACTGCTTCGCCCCAGAGGTCCGCTGCGCCAAGAACAAAACCATGAGCGAGATCCAGGAGTTTTCTGGAGGATTTATAGGTCATTTCGAGCGCTCCGTCGGGGTGCTCATGAAATTTGAAGAAGGGACAGCAGGCTCCCGAGTAGAGCTTCATCACTTCCGGGTGGATAATGGTGTTGACTGAGTGTCTGACCGAAAATGAGTTGAGTGATTTCAGCGGGTTATGATTCATGGGTTTGCGATAACCTGATGAGATCAAGATGGCCTGGACTGAAATCACCCGAGCGCAGT
>NZ_WOSX01000005.1 GCF_011516735.1 Acetobacter fallax
AATAAGGACGCGCCATCCATGCTGGCCTCCAATCCAGCCAGATGGTTGAATCAGATTTCAGCCAATCTGGGTACCCATATTCCGATTCAGCCCAAAATCATCAGGCTCTAACATCCGCCAATGCCCGAATCATGTCACTACGGCTCATCCCCGCGCAGGCGGGGAACACTTGGCATGACGAATGGCTGGCAGATTCCACGCCGGCTCATCCCCGCGCAGGCGGGGAACACTCGTGCGTCCGGGCGAATGAACAGTGGGAAATCGGCTCATCCCCGCGCAGGCGGGGAACACCAAGCATGTGGAAAGCAGCCGGATGTTCCATGCCCCCGGAAATTATCGGGCTTTTACCGGGCCAGTCAGCCCACTGCATTGCGTGACTCCGTCAGCAGGTAGAAGGGTTTTTTATTATCAGGTCATTAACACAGAATATCCATCTGAGTGCAGGTACCAGGTTAACGAAACCGGGACATGCCGGACTTGTGGCGATTTTGTCGTTTTCAAAAGACAGCGGCACAAAAAGTCAGAAGTCAAATGCATCTGTAGTTTGTAAGTTTTTCTGATGCTCATCTGACGTTAGAAACGAAATTTGGCTCGCTGTCGCGTCAGGGCGGGGCAGTGGAAGGCCCGCTGTCGGATTGCGTGGCCAGAAAGGCGGTCACAGGGAAGCCAGACAGCGAGCGACTGGCATGGCGGATCATAAGACCTGCCCATGGGCGCCGGGCGCTATTAATGATTGTCTGATGCTGGATATTGGGTGTTGGGGAGCGGGACGGTGGATAGGTCGATGAGCGGTTTCATCGACAACTACATGTCCCACACAAAGCCGCTGACCCCACGGACGGCATCGGCGCCGTCACTGGTCGATCACCTCACTGCGACTCCGGAAAACCTCGGTCCATCTTCGATCGACGCGACACGCCCCTCTCCGTCGTCGCAGGAACTCGACGATGCTGCCAGGCTACCGCCGAATAGTTTGCAGGAGGCACTTACCCGCGGCGTGGCGCGGCTTCCCAAATCTGGCACCGATCCCATCCTGCATGTGAAGCGCGTCGGTTCAATAGCGTCGCCTTTGCCTGTTCCGGCAACTGCCGGAGAGGCGGGCACCGACGCTTGAGCCCACGTGAAAATCTTCCGGGGAGAATGACATAGCAGGTCCGAAACTCCTGCTGGAATATGTAAATTTTCTAATTAATGCGTCTGATCAAGGTTGGCTCTGGCGGGGGAAGAGACTGTCCGGTTTCGGCGGCAGAGTTAAAAAAGTGGACTATGCATCAGAGCCGGACCCAACAGAGCAGGCCGTCTTGACATGGCCTCATATATCCACAAACAAGGATATATGGATACAGAATCCGCGCTCTCGGCCCTCAACGCCCTGTCGCAGTCCACGCGGCTGGAGATCTTCCGCCTGCTGGTGCGCCACGAACCGGAAGGACTACCCGCCGGAGACGTCGCGCGGCACCTCGATGTCCCGCAGAACACCATATCGGCCCATCTCGCTACCCTGACGCGGGCTGGCCTGCTGATCTCGCAGCGCCACAGCCGGCTGATCGTCTATCGTGCTTGTCTTCCGCGCCTGCGCGACCTGATGCTTTTCCTCGTCAGGGACTGCTGTGCGGGCAGCCCCGAACTCTGCGCGCCCCTGATCGCGAACCTGTCCTCCTGCTGCCCGAGCCCGGACTCCTGCCCATGACCGTCACCATCTACCACAACCCAGCCTGCGGCACGTCGCGCAACGTGCTGGCACTGATCCGCAACAGCGGCGAGGAGCCCCGGATCATCGAATATCTGAAAACCCCACCGAGCCGAGCCGAACTGGTTGATCTGATCGCCCGTATGGGGGTTCCGGTGCGCGCGGTCCTGCGGGAAAAGGGCACGCCCTTTCACGAACTCGGCCTCGATAATCCGGCCCTGAGCGATGATACGCTGATCGACGCCATGATCGCACACCCGATCCTGATCAACCGGCCCATCGTTGTCACACCGCTTGGCGTGAAACTCTGCCGTCCCTCCGAGGTGGTTCTGGACATTCTACCCACGCCACAGAAGGGTGCTTTCGCCAGGGAGGACGGCGAGAAGATCGTGGATGAGGCCGGGAAACGGATCGTCTGATGCTGGCCCTTGCCATTTTCATTGCAACGCTGGTCTTCGTCATCTGGCAGCCTCGCGGCCTCGGTATCGGCTGGAGCGCTATGACCGGTGCCGCCGTGGCACTGGCGACGGGTGTGATCCACTGGCACGATATTCCGGTCGTCTGGCACATCGTCTGGGACGCCACCTTCACCTTTGTAGCGCTGATCATCATCTCGCTGCTTCTGGATGGGGCCGGGTTCTTCCATTGGGCGGCCCTGCATGTGGTGCGCTGGGGCAAAGGGCGAGGCCGGACGTTGTTTCCCCTGATCGTGCTGCTGGGAGCGGCCATAGCCGCGGTTTTCGCCAATGACGGCGCAGCCCTGCTGCTGACACCGATCGTTATTGCCATCCTCACACAACTCCGCCTGAACCATGGCGCGGCGCTGGCCTTCATCATCGCGACCGGCTTTGTCGCCGATACCACCAGCCTGCCGCTGGTGATTTCCAATCTGGTGAACATCGTCAGCGCGAATTTCTTCGGCATACCCTTTGACCGCTACGCCGCGATCATGGTCCCCGTCGATCTGGCCGCCCTTGGCGCGACACTTGCCGTGCTGTGGCTCTACTACCGGCGGCAGGTGCCCCAGACCTATCCCGTCACCGAACTGCCAGCACCCGCCACCGCCATTCGTGACCGCCTTGTGTTTCGCGCAGCTTTTCCGCTGCTGGCCCTGGTGCTGGCGGCTTATTTCCTGACCGCGCCGTTTCATATTCCGGTCTGTATCGTGGCTTGCCTGGCTGCCAGTACCCTGCTGGCAGTCGCCGGATATGGACGGGTCATTCCCATCCGCCGGGTGCTCCGGGGCGCGCCGTGGCAGATCGTGATCTTCTCGCTGGGGATGTATCTGGTGGTCTACGGGCTGCGCAATGCCGGGCTGACCGATCACCTTGCGGCGGCACTGGTCTGGCTTGGCCATCAGGGGCCGTTCATCGCCACGATCGGCACCGGCTTTCTGGCGGCGGTCCTGTCGTCGGTTATGAACAACATGCCCAGCGTTCTGATCGGCGCGCTCGCGATCCAGCAGGCGCACGACATTACGCCTCTGACCCGCGAATTGATGGTTTACGCCAACGTCATTGGCTGTGACCTCGGGCCGAAATTCACGCCGATCGGTAGTCTCGCAACACTGTTGTGGCTGCATGTGCTGGCGTCCAGGAACCATCGGGTCACTTGGGGGCAATACATGAAGGTGGGTCTGGTGATCACACCGCCCGTCCTGCTGGTAACACTTGCCGCACTGGCCCTGTGGCTGCCCCTGACCAGCCATCCCTGACACCACCGAAGGATCTGACGGAACCATGTCCAGGCCGGAAATGCCTGCCCTGCACCCGGAGTATCTCGAACGGGTCGATCTCGCACAACTGGAACCGCAACCACGGGTTGACCAGACAAGCTGTTCAAGTCAGATGAACAGAATGAGGACCTGTTGGGAACTGGCTTTTTTTAAAGTCTCTGGATGTGCTTCAAAACCGGTATGGATCGCTTTGTACTGACGGGTGCCCGGTGGGCGAAGATAGAACCGCTGTGCCCTGGAAAGAAGACGGATCGCGGGGGCAACGGGAAGGATAACCGACTCTTCATTGAGGCTGTCTTGTGGATAGCCCTTACAGGCAGTCCATGGCGGGACTACCGACGTATTCCGGGCACTGGAACTCGGTTTACCCGCGCTACAGCGACTGAACAAAATCCGGGGGTTTTCCAGAAGATTTTCGAGGCTGTCTCTGATGATGCTGACATGGAATATGCCATGATCGACGACACGGTGATCCGGGTTCACCGCCATGGCCAGGGAGGGGGAAACTTCTCTCCCGGTTCGGAACGACGGCCTCTGCCACGCCCCTTCCCTGAACGTCTCTGCTCGCCTCACGAACGGGACGAAGAAGCCCACGGCAGCATGCGTCCGAGGACTTTGTCTTTCAGGACGAACTGGTGAAAAAGGGCCGCCGCGCCATGGCCTGTCGCAAGGCCGACAATCAGCCATGCGTTCCAGTGATGCAGCCCCTGAATCCACCCGAGCACCGCTGTTGGAAAATGGCCGAACGGAGAGGAGAACAGGAGGCCGAAAAAACTCATCGTCTGTCCGGCGCCCCATCGCCAGAGATAGCCCAGCACGATTTCCGCCACGAGCAGCACGTAGAGTGTGTATTCCACACCAAGGGCGAACATCCGGTCTCCAGGCCGCAGGAGGTCCGACAGGTGTCGCCCTTTTGTCACGCGCCAGACAATACGAAACGCCATGGTTGCTGTCAGCAGGATACCGGCGGTCAGATGCGCCACGACCATCAGATGATGGACGGGTTTTGACGGCCAGCCCCAGGTTTCGCCAAGAGCGAACTGAAACAGCACCAGAAAGGCTGTCGTCCAGTGAAGGATGATTGTCGGCCTGTCGTAGCGCAGGGTATCGGTGATGTCCGGCACTGGATAGGGCATGCGTGTCCTGACAAAAATGAAGTCTGAATACTGCCTGGTATCATGCTTTCCTGACAGGACGCTGAACAGAACAGATTTTTTAAAATATAAATAACATTGAAAATAACTCGCAATATCAGAATAAAAATACCTGTTGTGGCGGGATGCTGCAGCTTCTAATCCTGAGCTTTACTGATCCGGAGCCACAGGTCGTCTTATGTCGCGTCTTCACCCCCAAACCGAACGCCATGCCGTCGAGAAACTGGGATGGCTGCGCGCGGCCGTCCTCGGAGCCAATGATGGAACCCTTTCGACCGGCAGCCTCATTGTCGGGGTCGCCAGTTCCCACGCGGCACACAGCAGCATTCTCATCGCGGGGCTGTCCGCACTTGTCGCCGGAGCCCTCTCGATGGCGGCCGGCGAATATGTTTCGGTCAGTTCCCAGGCGGATTCAGAGCGGGCGGATATCGCCCGCGAAAAACAGGAACTTGCCACGGACTGGGACGGGGAAGTTACCGAACTGGCCGGGATCTACCAGGAAAGAGGTCTGGATAAAGATCTTTCACACAAGGTTGCTGTCGCCCTCATGAAGCATGATGCACTGGGCGCGCATGCACGAGATGAACTGGGCCTTTCCGAGGCCACCGCAGCACGCCCTGTACAGGCGGCGTTCGCCTCGGCAACGGCCTTTTCGTCTGGCGCTATATTACCCGTCATGGCGGCTGTTCTGACGCCTGTGACCTGGGTTTCGTGGAGCGTTTCCCTCATCTCGGTCATCACTCTCGCCATTCTGGGCGTTGTCGGCGCCGTGGCTGGCGGAGCACAGCCCCTGCGTCCCGCATTGCGGGTGACGTTCTGGGGCGTCATCGCCATGATCGTCACGAGCGGGATCGGTCATCTGTTCGGCGTGTGACACTTGCTCAGATGCCCTGCTCGCTGGCCCGTATTGTATAAAATCCTGTGGAGACCAAATGTTTTCAGGGGATCTTTCTGCCGAAAGTCATAGCAGATCACATACGCTGAGCGCATGACGCTCCTCTGCACGCAGCATCCCGTGCGTCGGTAGAAAAGACAGCTTAACCCACTCCGTCTGGCTTTCAGCCAGCAAAAACAGATCACTTACAGCCCCCCTGTGAGCCTGTGAATCACCGATCGCCGCTTAGTTCAATGAATGAACACGTTCTGAGCCTGGTGACCCCGACGTCTGTTCTGGGCGGCGTTCAGGAAGCTGTCAGGTTCACCTTGTATGCTGAAGATCCTGCCGCGGCTCATTCACGCGACGATACAGAAAGCCGACTGAATTTCATGTGTGCTCGTCATGTCGATTATCTGGTCGTCAACCGCGCCCCGGAATGGGCAGGGATCCATTTCCCTGAAAACCGTACGCTCTATATCGCTCTCACCCTGGTCACCATTTGCTTTTTTTCGAGCCTTATTTCAAAGGCCAGAAGTCAGAGCCTCACATTCTCTCAGGGGGTGGAAGCGGCCTGGTCCATCGATCCGGCCCGGGCCGAACTGAATACGAACTATCGTTCGGCATCGGCTCGGGCCGAGGCTGCCGGCTCCTGGTTTGCGGGCGGCCCGATTGTATCGGGTCAGTATTTCGACGATCACGCCATAGGCAGCAATGAGGGTTACACAACCTACGAAGGCAGCGTCTCCGTTCCGCTCTGGTTGCCCGGACAGGGAAGTGCCACCGTCAAAGCCGCGAAGGCCGAAGCATTGACGGTGCAGCAACGGCTGCATGTGCAACGGATGGTCGTCGCCATGAAGGTCCTGGACACTTCCGCCGGCGTGCTGATGGCCCGGCGACGCCTTGGTATTGCTCATGCGCTGAGAGAGGCACTTGAGAAAATCATATCGTCTGTCCACCATGGCACCCTGTCTGGCGAGACGACCCTGGCTGACGAGCAGGCTGTCTCCGCCGAACTGGCGAATGCATCCAGTGAATATTCACTGGCGGCCGAGCAGGTTGAAACGGCGACATCGGCGCTTCGCATCGTGCTGGGCCGTCCTGGGGTCCCGGAAATCCTCTCCTGCGATGAGCCGGCTGTAGCGCGTGCAACGCTGATTTCCGGCAGGATTCTCGAAGACAACGATCCGCGTGTGAGGGCCGCACAGCAGGCCGTCCGCGCTGCGGAAGAGGGCATGCGTCTGGCGCGGGCTTCATTCATGCCCAATCCGGAAGTCGGTGTCGCTGCGATTCATGAGAAACAATATGGGAGTCCATGGGATGATCGGGTGGGCGTTACAGTGTCCGTTCCGCTGCCCAGCGATGTCCGCGATGTCCCGATGGAGGCCGAGGCCAGAAACAGACTGGCGGCGGCTACGAGCCAGGAGCAGCAGGCACGCCGCAGCGTGCGCCAGGAACTGTCACAGGTTTTTGCCCGCCTGACAGCCGCAAAGGACACATTCAGAAATTCAGTGTCGTCTGCTGACGACATGAACAATCGCGCAAATGAGATGGCCCGGTCGTGGCAGGCCGGTGAGACATCCCTGATCGAGCTTCTGCGTGCCAGAGCTGCCGCATACAGCGCGCTGCAGAGGCGCAATCAGGTGGAGATCGCCTGGCATGTCGCAATCATCCGGACATTAATCGCAGCGGGAGAATTCCAGTGAGTTTCAGAATAGTCGTCATCGGACGCCAGAGGTGGCTTCTGGCGCTGTTCTGCCTCTCCGGAGCGCTCATACAGCCCGCATTCGCGGCAGACAACGAACAGATCATCACGATGGGAGCGGCGGCGCAGGCTAATGCCAGACTGGTGATCTCGGTGGTGCGGCATGGCATGCTCGGGGAAAATCTCGACGCAATGGGCACCGTCATGTCTGAGGAGAGCCGTATCGTTCGCATTCATCCTGCGGGATCAGGAAAAGTTCTGAATATAGCGGTTGTTCCTGGACAGCATGTCCGCAAGGGCGAGGTTCTTCTCACGTATCAGGATCACTCCCTGCATCTGGTCCGCCTTGAGATGACAAAGGCGCAGTCTGCGCTGTCGACGGCACAGGCGACATATCAGAATGCTGCCGCAGCCTATAGCCGGGGCCGTGAACTGGAAGGGACAACGGTTGCAGCCGGAGAAACCAGACGCCGTCTGGCTGTATTCAAAGCGGCAAGGGACGATATTATGGCCCGGCAGGCTGATGTCGATACGCTGAAACATCAGCTTGAAGAAGAGTACAACTCCGTGACGGAATCAGACAAGGGGCAGATCAGCCCCGCAGATGAGACATCCGCCATCATCTCGCCGACCACGGGTGAGGTGCAGAGCGTGCTTGTCGGTGTCGCGGACGATATCTCGCCCGCGACGGAGCTGGTGGCTCTGGCCGACATGTCATCGGTCTGGATCGTCTCAGATATTCTGCCCCAGGATGCCACCCAGGTTGTCGAAGGTGGCGAGCAGACAACGGAACTTCCGGCAGATGGCGCAATGACGTTGCTGACATCGAAGATAACGTCAGTCGGCGATCTGGCGGACCCCGCGACCGGCCTTATTCGTGTCATCAGCCGCGCATCCAACCCGGGTGGCCATCTTCACCCGGGCATGTTTCTCAATACGCATCTGCCAACCCGTAAACAGACAGAGGGCATCATCGTGCCGGGAGGCGCGGTCACGGATATTGACGGCGTCAGCACCATCTTTCTGCCCGTCGGCCCGGATCGTTTCCGCCCGCAGGAGGTTCGTGTCGGTGCCGAAAGCGCGGGACAGAAGGTCATCGTCTCCGGTCTCGCGGTGGGCGACAGGGTTGTGACGCATGGTGCGTTCGCCCTGAAGGCCATCATGCAAATCTCCGATCTGCCCGACGGAGACTGACGCCGCGATGCGTGCCTTTCTTTCTGCCCTTCAGCTTCGACGCTGGCTCGTCATCGGCGTGCTCTGCCTGATCTTCGTCGCCGGGTGCCTGCTGGTGCGCGGCCTGCCCGTCGAGGCGGTGCCCGACATCTCGCCGCAGCAGGTGCTCGTCTCCGTGGTGGCGCCGGGGCTTGCCACAGAGGAGGTCGAGCGGCTGATCACCTTTCCGATCGAGACCAGCATGGCGGGCCTCCCCGACATGACCGATCTGCGGTCGGTGTCGCGGTCCGGGGTTTCGGTCGTGTATGTCCAGTTCGCCGACGACACGGACATCAATCTCGATCGTACCCGCGTCGAGGAGCGGATCCGGCAGGCCAGAGCCCTGATCTCCGTGCCGGGCGTGAGCGTGAATATCGGGCCGCTGACAACGGGTCTGGGCGAGATCATGCAGCTGCAGATCAAGGGGGACGGCTATTCCCTCATGGATCTGAACCGCCTGATGACGTGGACGGTCGCACCGCAACTGAAACTGGTGCCCGGGGTGGTGGACGTCAACGTGAACGGGGGCGCGGAGGAGACGTTCCAGGTCGCCCTCGACCAGGGCCGCCTTCTGGCGCTGGGCGTTTCGGTCGACGATGTCTTCCGGGCCGTGGACGGCAACAATTCCGCGTCGGGCGGCGGCTGGATCGAGCATGACGAGGAGCAGCAGATCGTCGTCGGACGCGGGCTGATCGGCTCGCTCGACGATTTCGGTTCCATTCCCGTACGGACGAACGTCAACGGGTCCGCCATTTTCCTGCGGGATGTGGGTCGGATCTCGATGGGGCCGAGAACACGCCTGGGCGCCGTGACGCGGGACGGTCAGGGAGAGATCGTCATTGGTGTGGTCATGATGCGCATGGGCGCGAGTTCCGATGCGACGCTGGCAGCCATCAATGCGGCGTTGCCCGGTATCCGCCAGTCCCTGCCCAAAGGCGTGACGCTCGACCCCTATTACGTGCGCTCGACGCTGACGGACAGCACCATCGCAACGGTGAAGGAAAATCTCGTCCTCGGCGCGGTCCTTGTGCTCGGCGTGCTGATCGTGGTGATCGGCGACTGGCGGGCCTCGCTGGTCATCGCCTCCGTCATTCCTTTCGCCCTTGTCTGCGCCATGACGGGAATGCGCGCATTCGGGATTTCCGCCAACCTGCTGAGCCTGGGCGCCATTGATTTCGGCATGATCGTCGACAGCTCGCTCGTCGTGGTGGAAAATCTCATGACCCATCGCGCGCGCGATCGCGCCAGTGGCCAGAACACGACGCTGACCACGCTCGCGGTGTCCTCGGCAGCGGAAGTGCTCAGGCCCGTGAGCTTCGGCATTCTCGTCATCGTCATGGTCTATCTGCCGATCCTGACCCTGCAGGCCATCGAAGGCAAAATGTTTCGCCCCATGGCGCAGACGGTCATCATGGCTCTCCTCGCCTCGCTCTTTTACTGCGTCGTCGGCGTGCCTGTCATCGCGGCGCTGGTGATGAAATCGAACGGTCGCCATAATGATACGCGGCTGGTCGCCGCCCTTCGTCGCGTCTATGGCCCGATGCTGGCCTGGTGTGAAGCCCGACCGCGCACCCTCTTCGGCACGACGATTGCGATCTTCGGCCTTTCCATCTGGATGGGTCTGCATCTGGGCGGCGAGTTCATCCCCTCTCTCGGCGAGGGCGCTCTGACGGTGACGACGACGCGCCTGCCGGGGATCTCGCTCTCGGAGGCCGTGAAGGAGGTCTCCCTGCAGGAACGCATCCTGCGCCGGTTTCCGGAAGTGACCAGTGTCGTGAGCAACACGGGCACGTCGGCAATCCCGACCGATCCGATGGGCGTCAACGAGACCGACAGCTTCATTTTCCTCAAGCCGCCGTCGCAATGGATCACCGCGCGCACGCAGGAAGGTCTTGTCACGGCGATGAGCCGGGTAATAAGCGATGAGTTGCCGGGCGTGCAACAATCATGGAGCCAGCCCGTGCAGATGCGGATGGATGATCTGCTGTCCGGCGTGCGCACACAGATCGCTGTTTCGATCTATGGCGATGACCTCGCCACGCTGACACGCCTTGGGGACAGGGTGGCCGGTATCATGAAAGCCATTCCCGGCGCGGCGGATGTGGCGCCGCAGGGTGCCGGGAGCATCTCTTTCATCCACATCGACATCGACCGCAGGCAGGCCGCTCGTCTTGGGGTCTCGCAGCAGGAACTTCTGAATGTGGTGGAGGCTGTCGGCGGCCATATCGGGCGGCCCGTTACGGTCAACAATGCGCTGATCAGCACGCAGATCCGCTATGATCCCGCGCAGGCCGGGACACGGGATCAGATCGCCCGCCTGAGGATCCGCCGCGCCGACGGTCGGGGGGCTGTCCTTCTTTCGGAGGTAGCGAAGGTTACGGTTCAGAACGGTCCGCCCCGCATCAGTCGGGACGCTATCCGTCGCCGTCTGATTGTCCAGGCGAACGTGCGCGGGCGCGATCTCAGCTCTTTCGTGACGGAAGCGCAAAGAGCGGTCAGTAAAAAGGTCAGCCTGCCCGCGGGCTATCGCATGGTCTGGGCGGGTCAGTTCCAGAATCTGCGTTCAGCCATGGCTCGTCTGGAACTTGTTGTGCCGGTCGCCCTGATGCTGATTTTTGCCCTGCTGATTCTTGCGCTGAACTCCGTCTGGCTGGCGGGGCTTGTTTTCATCAATCTGCCTGTCGCCGCAACAGGCGGTATTCTTGCTCTGTTTCTTCGTGGCCTGCCGTTCAGCGTCTCCGCCGGGATTGGCTTTATCGCCCTGTTCGGCGTGGCCGTTCTGAACGGTGTGGTGCTTGTCACTGCGATCCGGTCTCTGCGTCTGGCAGGGCGGAGCGCTGCCCGGGCGGCCTTTGAGGCGGCGGAAGAGCGTTTCCGGCCTGTCATGGCCACTGCTCTGGTGGCCAGTCTGGGCTTCATCCCCATGGCCGTTTCGACAAGCGCCGGCGCCGAGGTCGAGCGGCCGCTGGCCACTGTTGTGATCGGCGGGCTGATCTCCTCGACACTTCTGACTCTGCTTGTGTTGCCGTCACTGTATGCTCGCATCATGAAAAATCGTGAATCATGAAAATCCTGATCATCGAAGATGAACCAGCTCTTGGTTCAGCCGTCAGGGATCGTGTCCGTCAGGCTGGTCATGTTGCCGACTGGTTCAGAACTCTGACTGACGGGCGGGCCGCCCTGAAAGCATCCGCTTACGATTTTCTTCTGCTCGATCTCGGGCTTCCGGACGGTAATGGCCGGGATCTTCTGCGCGAGATCCGGCGGAATCGTTCGTCTCTGGCGGTCCTGATCACAACCGCTCAGGACCAGATCAGCGACAGGATTGCGGGTCTGTCAGAGGGAGCGGACGATTATATCGTCAAGCCTTATGATCTCGATGAGCTTGTGGCCCGTATCGAAGCCGTTTCCAGACGATACACCGCATTGCCGGATAATATTGTGGTCATTGATGATGTGGAGATTGATCTTTCTCGGCGACAGCTCGGACGTGACGGGCAGACCATCGATCTTTCCGCGCGCGAATGGGCCATCGTCGAACTTCTCGCCCGCCGTCCGGGAGCATTGTGCAGCCGTGAGCAGATCGAAGACGCCCTTTATGGCCTCAGCGACGATGTGGAGAGCAATGCCATTGAAGTCTTTATCAGCAGGATACGGAAGAAAACCGGACCTGGCCTGATCGTGACGGTCCGGGGCAGAGGTTACAGCCTTGCAGGAAGTTCATCCCGATGAAGCGCTGGAGCCTGGCGTCCCGCATCGTGTCCGGGACACTGATCATCGTGCTCGGCGCGCTGGTGCTCCTCAGTATCCTCGTCGCGGCCTTTACCCGCTATGAAGTCACGGAGCGTCTCGACAACTCGCTGCAGGAAGTGGCCGAGCGCCTGGAGTTCGTCATCAGTGAACTGGGGAGAACCGGTCAGGGGAGCGCCACGCCAGGTGGTCAGGTCGCACGCCTGCCCGGTGTGAACCGGCGCACGCTGGCCTATCAGATTGCTTCAACGGACGGTCGGCTTGAGGTCCGGTCGCAGAATGCACCAGAGACGCTGTTTGTTCCCCGGCTGAAAATGGGATTTTACAATGTGCCGTCGTTCCGGGTGTATATTGTCCCTTCCGTATCCGGTCGCCATTACATTCTGGTGGGTGAGCCGGCCTTTCACAGAAATGAAGCGGTCAGACGAGCCATCCTGATTTCAGTTCTGCCAATGGTGATATTTTTCCCGGCAATCTGGGTTCTGGTACGCTGGCGTGTCCGTCGCGCGATGCGCCCGCTCACAAGCCTTCAGCATGAAATCAGAAGCAGAGGCGGCGCCAATCTGGCCCCAATCCCGCCGCTGGACCTGCCCGAAGAGCTTGTGTCGATCCACTCAGCCGTCAACCTTCTGCTGGAACGCCTGAAAATGGCGCTTTCGACCGAACGTGCCTTTGCCGCGAATGCCGCGCATGAGCTGCGAAATCCCGTAGGCGCACTTCTGGCACAGGTGCAGGTTCTCAGAAATCTGCTTCAGCGTTCAGAATATGAAGAGCGCGCGACGACCATCATGCACCAGGCCCGCAGGATTGGCCGGATGATGGAAAAACTTCTTCAGCTATCACGAGTAACGTCGGGAATCGCTCTTACGGGGAATATGTTTGATCTGGTGCCTGTTGTCCGGTTTCTGGCACGGGAGCTTGAGCGGGAAAAAGACCAGACCATTGACCTTTCAGGAGTCCCTCATCTCATGATTCGGGGTGACATGGATGTCGCAGGGATCCTGTTTCGTAATCTTCTGGAAAATGCCGTTCTTCATGGTTCTTCCCTGCAGCCGGTACGCGTGGTTATCACAGAAGAAGCTGAAATTCTGATCTTCAATGACTGTGATCCACTCACATCGGAGATTTTGCAGGATATGGAAAAGCCTTTCGTGAGAGGCAAAACAGACGCTGAAGGAAGCGGCCTGGGGCTTGCGATAGTGCGGCAGGTCTCTCTTCAACTTCAGGCTGACATCACGATAACCTCCCCTGTTCCTGGAAAAACAAGGGGTATTGTCGTTATCGTTCATTTCCCGTCCGGCGATACCGAAGCCGACGCAAGTTTTAAAGGAATCAAATCAACATGGTTCATCACCTCCTCATGAATCTGTATTGACGGGACAGCAGGCCCTCAGCGAATAGCAGCATCAGGTTATTGAGTTATGATTCCGGGATCGGAGAGCGGTGGTTGATGGTTTTCACTGACATTTCTCCGCTCCGTCCCTGAATCAGAGCAGCGCTTCCTGTGCTCTGATTGACTATGAGGTTGTGCTGATCCTCTCGAGGAAGAGAAAGCGGCGCATGTTGCAGATGATATTGGCCAGGCCGATCCTCATGGTGGACCGTCTGATCCCGACGGTACGAATGAACAGCCTCGTCTGTGCCTTCTGATCGGCAAAGACATGTTCGACGCGGGAGCGGATTACCGATTTCCCTGCATTTTTGACCGATACGCCGTGTCAGCCCGGACATCAGACGCGGTATTGCTTCGATCCGGCAATCCTTTACGCAGTCTGGCCCCATCGCTGGCCGCAGCATCCGTGGTCTTCCATTTGCGGATCAGCCTGAATTTCCGATCGATGGAAATATGCGACTTATAACCAAAGAACGGGATAGCGAGGTCGGTAGGGGGTAGTCCCGTCATCCGGCCGTTTCGCTTTCGTGAATTTCAGCATCCAGCGGACATGTCGGTCCTTGTGCGACAGCTTTGCCGGTTTGTCTTTCCATTCCTTCGGGATCCGGCCAGCCCGAAGGTCCGCTTTCTCTCCGTTGGTATTGCGCTGCTTTGGGGCCGCCACCAAGGGTGCATCCAGGATCTGGCCTGACATCGGGAGGCAGCCAGAACTGCGCAGGGTGGCGTCAAAGCGACTGAACAAGCCGTGCATCAACGTCAAAGAAACCGGGCTGTCTCATTCCATCGTCCCCCAATCCAGGCACGAGAAATGGAATCACAGAGAAACACTCATAACCAGTGGGTTTTTCGAACCCTCCAGGTCTGCGGGAACGCGAAACCTGAGATACCAGGTGTGATGTCTTCGGAGCATGTAGGGAGCAGGCAAATCCGGCGTCCCGTATGTAACACAGAGATGGAGGGTTCTAAAAACCCTCCTTTTTCGATCACAGCAGAGTCATAACTCATTGATATTGCGCATTACACAAAAGCTTGGATAGGGGTTTTTCGAACCCTCCAGATGTGACACACAGTGGGAACTCAGGATTTTATGGCAATAATATCAGTCACTTAGAGCGACTGGCGTCCCATAGGGGATTCGAACCCCTGTTGCTGACCTGGCAGAGCTGCAGCACAGAGCCATCAGACCATTGTGCCGACTGAGCCGCCATCGACACGGAGCACGGTGCCGGTTGTGAAGGTAGCGGTTTCTGAAACGAGCCAGGCGATGGCGTCCGCGACTTCTTCGGGGCGGCCACGGCGTTTTACGGTCATCATCGGGCGCTCTTTTTCGATGAAGGTTCTGACGGCTGTGTCGATATCGACGCCGTCGCGTTTCGCGCGTTTTTCCATCATGGCGTCGGTCATCGGGGTTTCGATGAAGGCCGGGGAGACGCAGTTTACGGTGATTCCGTCGGGGCCGTAGGTGCTGGACAGGCCTTTTGAGAGGCTGAGCAGCGCGGCTTTCGAGGCGCAGTAAGGCAGTTCATCGATATAGGGCTGGACGGCGTCTTCGGAGGCGATGAAGACCACCCTGCCCCACTTTTTACGGCGCATGGCGGGAATGAAGGCCTGCGCCACGCGAAGGGCGGTCAGAAAATTGACGTCGAGCACTTTGCGCCAGTCTTCTTCGTTCAGGTCATGAAAGAAGCCGGTCGGGCCTGTGATCCCGGCGGCTGAGACGACGATATCCGGGTCTCCCATTTCGGTGCTGACTGTCTGTTGCAGGGCGTCGACCTGTGTGGAATCGGTGAGATCGGCGGGGAAGCCTCTGACATCGCCGGATTTACGCAGTGTTTCGACGGCGGCATCAAGGGCGTCCGGCTCCATGTCGCTGAGCGCTACACGCGCACCTTCCTGCAGGAGGCGTTGCGCTGTCCTGAAGCCGATTCCTGAATCTCCGCCAGTGACGAGGGCAAGGCGGCCTTTGAGTCCGAGGTCCATGAGGCTCTCCTGTCTTGTATTGCGTACCTTCGCACTTCAACAGGCTAACCCGGTGATGGTTCAGTCGACACGGGCAGACCAGTTATGACGTGGGCTGATCTGCCGGGTTCAGGTCCGGTTCTGGTCTGGCGGGGCTGAATTTTTCAGGCTGGCGGACACGCCGAGGATGCCGGAGAGGCTGGCTGCGACATCGCTTGGTACGATGATTGTGCTGTTGTTTCGGGCGATGTCTCCGAGGAGGTTCATCTGCCGGATCTGCATGGCGCCGGAGGTGTTTGTGTAGAGAGCGGCGGCTTTTACGATCTGTTCGGCGATCTGGACTTCGGCTCCCGCCAGAGTGACGCGGGCCTGACGTTCGCGCACGGCCTGTTCCTGGGCGCTCATGGCATTCTGAAGCGTTGCGGGGATGAGGATATCTTTGATTTCGACCCGTTCGATTTCGACGCCCCATTCATTTGTCTTGTCCGCGAGGCTGTCTTTCAGGGCGCGGTCGCAGGCTTCGCGGTCGTTGAGCAGTTCGGTCATGTCACGGGAGCCGGCGAGTTCGCGCAGGGTGGTCTGGGCGATTCCGTAGACGGCGTTCTGATAGTTTCCGACTTCCAGCACGGCGTTGCGGGCGTTGGTGACGCGGAGGAAGACGATGGCGTCGATGTCGAGCGGGACCATGTTGCGGGAGAGGATTTTCTCGGCGGTGATGGTCTGGGTTTGCAGGCGGGTATCGACCTTTGCGTAGGCTGAACGGAGGAACGGAAAGGTAAAATAGAAACCACTTCCGATGGTGCGGTGATATTTTCCGAGGCTGAGCAGGACAGTCTGCTCAAATTCGTTGTTGAATCCGATCAGTTTTACGATTCCAACAACAAGGAAAGCGATCAGACCGATGAAAACCGACGTGAAAACGGCCATCACAGAAAATTCCCGGACAAGGAGGTGAGAGACAGGGCGTGACACTGGCGGCGGGCGGAGGGAAAGTTAGTGTTCATCGGAAGTGCTGCCGGTGATGATGGACTGGATTTCCAGAACGACGTCTTCCGGCGCGACGCCACGGGTCCGTGCTTTGCTGACGGTTTCTTCAGCGATTTCACGGGATATAAGTTCCCGTTTTCTGAGATTGCCGGACTGATCGGGCAGCGGGTCGATTACGAACGTTCCGCGTCCGCGCTGGATGTCGAGCAGGCCTTCCCGGGCAAGCAGGTGGATTGCTTTGATGACCGGATCGCTGTTGACGGCGAGGAAGAGGCTGAGTTTGCGGATGGTGGGTAGCTGGCTGCCGGGGGCGAGCGTGCCGGTTGCGACCAGGCTGCGGAGCTGGTTCGCGATCTGGATGTAGAGTGGCTCGCCGGTGCTGGCGAGGGTGATGGTCGGGAAGTCCATCGGGGCGGATCCGCCTGTGTAATGGTGTTACGGCACACCAGAACAGAGTTGAAAGAGCGGCGTCAATGAAAAATGGTTCCGGCGAAACGTGATCCGGGCGGGGCTGACGGACCGGCGTGCGGGGAATGCTGACCGGGCAGGAGTTCGGGCTATTGACGGCGTGGCGGGCGGGGGTGGAACTGATGCCCTGTTGTTTGAAAGGTCCTGGGCGGATGAACATGCTTCGAAGCGGTTTTTTGTGTCTTTTGGCGGGTGCTGCATGGCCGGCGATGGCGGCTGAGCCTGTTCTGGTCATTCATGGCGGCGCCGGGGTGGTGAAAAGCGATCTGACGCCGGAGCGGGAAAAAGCGGTGCGGTCAGGTCTCGAACGGGCGCTTCGGGCGGGGTATGCGCGGCTGAAGGCGGGGAAGCCTGCGGTGGATGCGGTTGAGGCGGCGGTCAGGGTTCTGGAGGACGATCCGGATTTCAATGCGGCGCGTGGGGCGGTGTTCACGCATGACGGGCAGAATGAGCTGGATGCGGCGATCATGGACGGAGCGACGCTGAAGGCGGGTGCTGTTGCGGGGGTGCGACATGTGCGCAATCCGGTGGAGCTGGCGCGGGCGGTGATGGATCATTCGCCGCATGTGTTTCTGATTGGCGACGGGGCGGAGGCGTTTGCGAAGGAACAGGGAATTACGCTGGTGGAAGCGTCATATTTCCGGACAGACCGGCGGTGGCGACAGCTTCAGGAGGCGCTGGAGAAGGACCGGCTGAAGCAGGCGAAGGAAGCGGACACGCATCACGGCACGGTGGGGGCTGTGGCGCTGGACCGGGACGGGCATCTGGCGGCGGCGACCTCGACGGGCGGGCTGACGGACAAGCTGTGGGGTCGTGTTGGCGATTCACCGTTGATTGGCGCGGGGACGTACGCGAACGGGGGCTGTGCGATGTCGGGGACCGGTTGGGGTGAGTATTACATTCGCACTGTGGCGGCGCATGAAATCTGCATGCGGGTGACGATGATGCATCAGCCGCTGGCGGAGGCGGCTGATGAGGTGATCAATCACGAGATTCCGAAACTTGGCGGGGATGGCGGCGCTATTCTGGTGGATGGTGCCGGGAATATTGCGATGCCGTTTAATACGGACGGGATGTATCGGGGGTGGGTTGGTCGCGACGGGGTGGCGCATGTGGCGATTCTGAAAGGGGAGTGAGCCGGTTTCGGGCTCACGAATAAAGCAGGACTTTTTCGCGACGTTTCACGAAGGCATCGAGATCGTTTTTCCAGGAGGCTATGATTTTTTCCGGGGTGAGCGCGGCATCGAGTTGCTGGCGGACGGTGTCCGTGCCGGATAGCTGATCGAAGGGCACGCCGTTGTTACGCCAGAATGGCGCCGTCGACAGCGCGCGCGCTGTGCTCAGCATCACGATCCCTGTCAGAACCGGATCGAAAACCGACCGGTCTGTGACAACCATGTTGATGCCATGTATTTTCATGCCGCGATCGACCGAGGCTGTCGGCGAGAACCATGTTTCACGGAACAGCACGCCGGGCAGGTTTACTGCACGCAGATCCTGAACCCAGCGTGTGGCATCGACCTCGGGGCCGCCGAGTGAGAGGAAGGGCTGGGCTGTGCCGCGTCCGACAGACAGGACCGTGCCCTCGAACAGGCAGGTTCCGGGATAGGTTATGGCGGTTTCGAGCGTTGGCATGTTTGGGCTTGGCGCCACCCATGGGAGTGCGGTTTCGTCGAAGAACAGGGGCCTGGTCCAGCCCTGCATGTGGATGACGGTGAGGTCCGCTTTGTGCGGGTGGATGAAATGAGCGTTAAAATATAAGGCGAGTTCTCCGATTGTCATACCATGTCGGAGTGCGATCGGCGCTCTTCCCACGAAAGAGGAGAACGCCGGACTGAGGACCGGGCCGGAAGGATGCAGGCCGGTGATCGGGTTGGGTCGATCCAGGACCAGCACCGGGATTTTCAGACGCGCGCAGGACTGCATGATGTCGTGAAGCGTCCAGATATAGGTGTAGAATCGCGCGCCGATGTCCTGGATATCGAACAGGAGCAGATCGATTCCGGCGGATGACAGGACGGTATCGAGTCTGCTTCCTGAAAGCGCGTAGATGTCGAAGACTGTGACGCCTGTTCGTGAATCTGTTGTGCGGGCTTCGGACGATCCGGCTTCGGCTGAGCCGCGAAAGCCATGTTCCGGACCGAAAATTGCTGTCAGGCGGACATCCGGTGCCTCATGCAGGAGATCGGCGATGTGAATGAGGGATGTATCGACGCTGCTCGGATTGGCAACGAGGCCGACTTTTTTTCCTGCCAGTCTGCTCCAGTTTTCTGAACGCAGAATGTCGAGCCCGGTTTTCACATGGGCGGATGACGGGCAGGCGGGAGTATCGGCCCGTGCCGGAAGGGCGCTGCCGAGGAGGCCGGCGCCTGCGCATAGAAATGCTGCGCGACGGGAAATGGTCATTTCTGATCCTTCTGACATTCCGAACATGACTGAAGCCATACCGCACTCTCTACGTCAGGGGCGAGCCTGCATCGAAGACTCGCAACGACGCTCCGATCTCACCACAATACCTTATAAATACCAATATAAGATTATATCGTCTGATCTTTATCATTCTTAGAAAATTCAATATAATACCTTGATATATAACATTATATTTTACTATCACGTTTTGATGATCTTTTTTGCTGAAATATGACAAAGACATTTGGATCTATTTTGGTATTTTTTCCTTTCGAAATAAAAACAATTACGGTATGGGGCATATCAGCACGGAGAGTCTCCTGCCACCCAACAACAAGGGAGCCAGAAAAATGACTTCCAGAATTCAAAATGTCTTTATTTTTAGCATAGCTTTCTGCGCAACAGGCTCAGCGATAGCAGCCGTGCCGGAAAAGCATCCACACAAAGTCACGCCACAAAAAACGGCACCGTTACGTGATGCCAGCCATCAGGCGGCGGAAAATGTCGTCGTTATTGCGGGCATGGCCACAGCCAATGGCGTAACCAATACAACACCAGGCGGCGGTCTTATGCCGCCTCAGACGGATGCCCGGGCGCAGAGCGGGATCACCCGCGATTATATTGCCAAACAGGCTCCGACCAGCAATGTTCAGTCTCTTATAGCGGCATTACCGGGCGTTGTTGCGGCCCGTTCCGACCCGCTTGGCATCACGGGAGACAGTCTCTCGATCCGTGGGTTCAATGAGCGGGAAACGGGTTATCTCTTTGAAGGAATCCCGGTCGCCGATCCGCTTGCGTATTCACCTTACACAAACATCATTGTTGATTCCGAGAACATGGGGGGCGTCACGCTCACCCAGGGGGCTGCTGACATCAGCGCGCCGCTGTATAATGCCATTGGTGCGCAGATCGCGATCCGGGCCATTGATCCCGCCAGACATTTTGGCGGTTATGTGGAGGCCTCGGGCGGCACACGGGGGGCGAACAAGGATTTCATCAGGCTGAACACCGGTGAGATCGGCCATACCGGCGTTTCAGGCTTTGCCTCGTTCTCTTATACGCGGGATGACAGCTGGCACGGACCGGGTGGGCTGCGCCGGTATCACACCGATGCTGAACTTGTAAAATCCTGGGGCACGGGCAGCAATGCGAAGATCTGGTTCAGTTATAATAACTCGATGTGGAATCCGTTCCGCGTTCCGACCATGGCCCAGTGGCAGACCTATGGGCGCGGGCTCAACCTGTCCTCGACATACACGCCGGGGAATACGCTGTATTACAAGCTGAACTATTCAGCGACAAACGCACTCATCCTCGGTGCGCCGATCAATTTTCATCTTGCGAAAGGTCTTGATCTCCACCTGACTCCTTACTTCACGGACTTCTTCGGACCGAGCCGGAGCGGGCAGAATATCAGCAACGACAACAGCAATTACGGCACGACATCGGCGGGCCCGCTCAATCTGCCTTATGCGACCAATGGTATTGTCACGACTCAGGCGGTCGATCCGTGGATCCAGCTGACCGGGGGGCTCTCCACCTGGCTCGGGTGGAAATATAAGACCAACACGTTCAAAATCGGCTACTGGTATGCCTATACAAATCACACGGAGCGGCAGAGTTTCACTCCCGTCGATTATGAAGGAAACTCCGCCAATAATGCCGGCCGGTATGCGATTGTCATGCAGAACGGGCGCGTCCTGTCTGGGTATGACGACACCATCAGACAGCAGACGAATTCGATCTTCATTTCGGATAATCTGAAGCTTCTCAATGACAAACTGAATCTGAGCGCTGGTCTGAAGACAACAATGGTCTCACGCTGGGCGACCGATCTTGTGACGGGTGCGACGCCTTATCGGAGCGCACGAAATTATTTCGCGCCGATGCCGCAATTTTCAGCGAGCTATCAGATCGACAAGAAAAATCAGATCTACATTGATGGAACAACGGCTTTTCGTGCTCCGGCCGGATCATTCGTGCAGATTTTCAGTCCCTCGAGCAAGGTTCCGATCACCCAGCCGGGGACGCTGAAGGCGCAGTATTCCATTGGTGAGGAAATCGGTTATCGCCATACCGGTCTGTGGAATGTTTCCCTCGCGCTGTTTAATTACAACATGACGCATCGCCAGGTGACATCATCGGCTTATATTCCGGGCACGACAAATCTGGTGTCTTCGTCTCTGGATGCCGGCGGCCAGACGTCACGCGGGGTTCAGGTTGAAGTTGGTCTGCGTCCCTGGCATCACTTCAGTCCTTATCTGTCGGGTCAGTATCTCCATGCGACGATCGACAACAATTATCAGGTTGGGTCCGACTATCTTCCGACAAAAGGGAAAACGGCGGTTCTGAGTCCAAAATTCACCGGCACAATCGGTTTGCAATATGATGACGGGTTTCTGTTCGGAAATGTTAATATTCATTATGTAGACAGTCAGTATTCCACATTCATGAATGATCAGGCGATCCATTCTTATGTGACGTCCGACATGACTCTTGGCATGCGCTTCCGCAATGTCGGCTTTGCCAAACATCCTCAGATTCAGCTAAATCTGATCAATATTGGCGACAACAACTATCTTTCCGGGATTTCCGGATTTGGCGGGGCTGCCAAAGCAACGAAAGGTATATACGGCACGACGATTGCCGCATCGACACCGACTTATGTGATCGGGGGTGGTTTCGCGGCGCTCGTTTCCATCGGCGCAGGGTTCTGAAAGCGGGCCGGACTTAATTCTCTTTGCCTTTTCCGGAGTGGACCGACCTTTCATGGTTTCCCTGAATCATGAAAGGCCGCTCTGATACCAGAGGTTGTGAAGACTGATCTGTGGATGAGAGTATCCGGGCTCAGCCCGGACCCGGCAGGGGCCGCAGGCCCCTGCACCCCGGTCTGCTGATCATAAAACGGTTTGTAAAGGCGAACCTTTGCCGGGTTCCAGGGCAGAGCTCTGCCAGTCCTGCGCCTGCCAGTCTTACACAGGTCAAAGGCCAGACTCTCCAGTATAATACCAGATATTGTGATGATTGACCTTTGACAGATCTGCCCCGGCGAAGGTCGCAGAGCTTTGCAAACCATTTAATCGGGGTGAAGGGGCCTGAAAAATCTTCGGACAGATCAAAGGCAGGCTCCTTTGGTCTGAGAGGCTCATTCTTCGCTCAGGAGCGACGCGAAATCGCCTGCCTGCTGACGTATTTCCGGAATGGCTGTCGTTTCAAACAGGCTGCCGGCACGTAGCGGGCCGATCGCATAGAGAAGATTGGAGACATTGCCACTGGCATTGATGAGTGCGCCTTTTGCGTCTGTTGCCAAAGCGACGCCGGATTCGTCCGGTTTTGCGAGGCCTGTTTTGAAGAGGCTGTTCAGGACGGGGCTTTGAACGCGCTTATAATTCGTGTCCGGTCCGGAACAGTTCATGACCAGAGCGGCCTGGATTGAATCGGTTCCTTCCCGGACACGAACTTTTACGGACAGACTGTTTTCGCTGTCTTCGATCGCATAGACGTTACCCTTGCGCACGATGAGCCGGCCTCTGGCGAGGTCCTCCGTTACGGAATGGGCGACCTGCGGTGCCATCCGATGGCGGGACGTATTCCAGAGATGCAGAAGATGGCGACGGAAGCGCTGCTTTTCCTGAGACGGGAGGCGTGCCCAGAGGTGGTTGCTCACGCCGCGGAGACTGTCGACGCCTGCGCGCCAGGACTGACCACTGGCGAGGGCCTGGCGAAATGCTTTCAGATACGCGAGAGCTGACGGGGGTGTTTCGGGTGGGATGACGCTTTCCCGGACGGATTCGGCCGGCCCGTGACTGCTGCTGAGCAGACCGTGGCGGGAGATCATGATGACGGTGCCCTGATATCCGTCGGATCGCAGGCGCAGCAGCGCGTCGACGGCTGTCAGGCCAGTGCCGATGAGAACCACGGGGGCGTGCGTTTCAGGAAGACCAGGCCATTGGTCCCAGATGTTCCTGATATACCGGCCATCACGACGCACTGTCTCGCTGATCTGCGGGACGTCCACAGGCAGGAAATGTCCGGTTGCGAGGATGACCTTGCCGGTGATCAGAGTCTGGTCGTCGGATACAGGGTGTTTTTCAAAGTCTCCAGGATTATCCTGCTCCGGGGCATTGCCCTGAGCCCCATAAAAGGGCGTGGCGTCTTTGGTCCCCTTTAATTCAACAGGGTGCCGGAGGCTCTGCCTTCTTCCGGGAAACGGCAAGGCACCCCGCGAATCATGCGCATCCTGTAAAGCCTCTGATTTTGAAAGATACTTTAAGGTCAGGCAGACAGTTTTATCGTCAACTGTGATCTGTCTGACGGAAGCGTGGCAGTGCCGGATGCCGGTTTCTTCAAATCGTTCTGTCAGATATTCGCCCCAGAGCCTTCGCGGCGCGAATGCGGACGGATCAGCCGGGAAGTCTGTTTTTTCCTGAAGCCAGGACACGAAATCATCAGGCTTGTCTGGAAAAACGCTGATGTTGCCGGCGCGCACATTCAGGAGGTGAGCAGGGTTCTGTGTGGAATATGCGATCCCGCGACCGATCTGAGCGCGTGGCTCGACGACGAGGATTTCTGTCGGCGCGATCCATTGCGCCAGTTGCAGTGCGGCCAGGGCGCCGCTTGCCCCGCCACCGACAATCACGATTTTCACTTTCAAACTCAGGTTACTCCTCGGGGTCTGGCCTTTGACCTGTGTGAAACTGGCTGGGGTGTGAGATTGACGGGGCTCTGCCCTGGAACCCGGAAGGAAGCATCGGGCGAAGGCGTGCTGCGCACGATGGCCCTTTCATCCTGATCTGTTAAGCAAAAACCGGATTCCACAGGGCTGCGACCTTTGGCGGGATGCGGGGCGGAGTCCCGGGGCTCTCTTTCCGTGTATCCGCCTCAATGCTGGTTGCCATGCCTCATCAGGAGAGCGGCCCTGGCAATGCTGACAAGGCTACGCTGGAAATCGGTTCCATCTTTCTGTAGTCAGATTTTATCCTGATACAACGCAGGAAAAATCCGGATCAGGGATGTTATCCGGTTTTTTGTATCGGAGGCCGGCGCTTCGGTTTTGTCACGGAGAGGCAGTCTGCCGTGTTTCTGTCCGGCCAGCGTATGGCGAGTGAGTGATGAGCGCCTGTTTCACGTAAATTCAGTGATGCAGGCAGTAGTTTTATTCACAATATAGCACAGACGGAAACATTTTTGCCTGGTGGTTTCATGACCGAACGGATCGGCTCCGAAACCTCCGGAAGACTGGTTCAGAATGTGATTCCGGCGCGGACGCCCATGATATTTCCGCCGGTGGCGCCGGGATAAGCTCCGGTTTTGTTGTTCACATGGGCATGGGTGTAATTCAGCATGAGGCGCATGTAGTTCACGATGTACCAGTTGATGCCGGCGGTGGCGGACCAGGCTTTTGTGCCACCGGGAATGTCCCAGGCGTTGAGCCAGTCACCTCGCACGGCGATTTCCCAGGCGCCGATGCCGCCATCGGAGACGGGGTCGAGGACGCGGGGGGTGGACCACTGGCCGGTATGGGCGAAGTAGTTCGGGGTTTCGCCTGTGAGGAACAGGCCGGCCTGGAGGCTGGCGGCCTGGATGGTGCCGGCATGGCCGCCGTAAGACTGGCTGCCATATGTGTCGCGAAACTGCATGTGGCGGGCGCCGTATTCACCCAGAGCCCAGGCGGACTTCCAGATTCCGAACAGTTCGAGGCCACCGGCGAGGGAGTTTGCGAGCGGGCCGGAGTTGATACGGGCGGCGAAGGCGTCGTCCGTACGGGCGAGGAGGCGGACGGACTGCGCGAAGGTCGCGGCGGGTTTGACGTCTTCGTAGAAGCCCCAGGCGCCAAGATGGATCAGGCCGGTTTTTGAGCGCCAGGGAATCCAGTGGGTGCGGAGTTCGTAAGTGAGGTCGTCGCGGACGTTGTTCGTGACGTTTGCTGAATTGATATCGTCGCCGGAGATCTGGGTGGCGACGTGCCAGCTTTTGCCGAAAATTTTGAAAGCACCTCCGAGGCCGTACCAGCCTTTGACGGGCAGAAGGGCGTTGGCGACGAGATCGCGGTCGAGAAACACGGTGGCGTCGGAGCCGGTTGAACCGTCGAAGCTGCGTTCGTTGAATTTGTTTCCGACCGTATATTCGACGAGATGGCCGGCCATTTTGTCGCTCCACGTTGCGTAGGCGCTGACGACGCTAAGCTGGTTTTGGGAGTAATCGCCTTCGAAAACCCAGGAAAGTTGTCTGGCGCGCCCTTCGACGCCGAGGCGGACAGCGCGGAGGGTTGTGCGCGAGACATTCTGGGCCGGGAAGCGCGAGCCGAAGGCACCGCCGTAATCGGCGAGGATGCGGCCACGCATACGGAAGGAATAGTCGCCGTCGGGCGTGGTGATTTCGGGGAGGCCTTTGCCCCAGTTCAGCACCAGGCCACCCACGGTTGTCGTGCGGGCGGAGGCCGGGATTCTGGATGCGACGCCCATGACCGGGGACGAGCCGGAGGGCATGGCTGACACGGCGCCGGAGGTTCCGGGTGCGGCCGGGATCAGCGGGTAGACCATATGTTGTGTGGACATCAGTTCGTCGTTGCTGGCGGGGCCGGTGCTGAAATGCGGCGTGATGTCTTCTCCCGGCCGGGCCATTCTCAGGACCGTTACCGGGGGCGACCGGCCATCCGTCTGCAGGGTATGCTGCGGCAGATGGATGCCCTGTGAGTACTGCGTCGCGGTATGGATATGCGTGGTAGGGGGCCTTGTCTGTTTTTCGACGTTTGCCAGTCTGGCCTGCAGGTCACGGATCTGCTGTGCCTGGGCTTTGACGAGGTCGGCAAGGGCTTTGACATCAACGCCGCCGGTTGACGCGGGCGCTGTGGCGGAGATCTGCGAGGCGGCGGCTTCACCGGACCAGAAGAGAATGGTGGTGCCTGCGATGAAAGCCTGACGCAAACGGATTTTTCCGGGCTGTGCGGGTGGCGGATCGTCGGCAGGGGGACTTTTGAAACAGTCCCTGAGTCTCGCGCATGAACGGGTTCTGCTCATGTGCGGACAGTCCTGTCCTGCGCTTTATAAGGGCGTGCGATGAGGGCTGAGGCGAGGCCGCAGAGGGCGGCAACGGAGAGCCAGGCGCCTGGCATGGCGCGGTCGTGGGTCATGTGGATGAGCCAGGTGCAGAGTGTCGGGGTGAAGCCACCGATGCAGGTGGCGACGCTGTAGGCCAGGGAGAATCCGGTAGTGCGGATACGGGGCGGGACGATTTCGGTGAGGTAGGCCACGGCGGCGCCGTTATAGGCGCTGTAGATGATGGCGAGCCAGAGTTCGACACTGAGCAGGCGGGCGAAGGACGGGGCCGAGACGAGCCAGGACATGGCGGGCCAGGCGGTGAGGATGGCGATGAGGGTGGAGGCGATCAGCAGCGGGCGACGGCCGATGCGATCGGACAGAGCGCCGAAGACGGGCAGGAGCACGAAGTTCGAAAGGCCGACGCAGAGTGTGACGACGAGGCTGTCACGGGACGCGAGATGGAGAACGCTGGTGCCGAAGGACGGCGTGTAGGCGGTGATGACGTAGAACGAGGTTGTGGTCATCAGGACCATGAGCACGCCGGTGAGGATGATTTTCCATTCGGTGACGATGGTTTTCAGCACCTCGCCGATTTTCGGCGGGGCGTGGGTGGCGGCGAAGGCTTCGGTTTCCTGGAGGTTGCGGCGCAGGAAGAACAGGACCGGGACGATGAGGCAGCCGATCAGCAGCGGGATGCGCCAGCCCCAGGCGGACATGGTGGGTTGTGGCAGGATGGTGGTGAGCGCGACGCCGATGGCGGCTGCCGCGACGACGGCGACCTGCTGTGAGGCGGACTGGAAGGCGACGACGAAGCCACGTGTTTTCGGGGTGGCGATTTCGGCGAGGTAAACCGAGGTGGAGCCGAGTTCGACGCCGGCGGAGAAGCCCTGGAGGAGGCGTCCGCTGAGCACGAGGAGCGGTGCGAGCAGGCCGATCTGTGCGTAGCCGGGCGTGAGGGTGAGTGAGAGCGTACCGATGGACATCAGTGTCAGGGTAAGGATGAGGCCTTTGCGGCGGCCGATGCGGTCCACATAGGCGCCGAGGATGATGGCGCCGAGGGGGCGCATGAGGAAGCCGGCGCCGAAGGTGGCGAAGGACATCATCAGTTCGGCGTAGGGGTCATCCGACGGGAAGAAGGCGCGGCCGATGGCGGCGGCGTAGTAGCCGAACACCATGAAGTCGTACATTTCGAGCATATTGCCGCTGGCGACCTGCATGGCGGCGCGGACACGCTGTGTGGTTGTCATGGGGGGCGCGTGGTCGTGGGGGGCGGCGTGTCCGGCGGGGAGATGTGAATATGCGGAGGGCGACAGGGACGGGGCGGTCGGATCGGTCATATACTCTGGTCTTGTTGTTGTTTTTTGACGCTCCGGTTACCTCTGCACGGGGATTGTCATTCCGTCCAACGGCAAAACCGTGAGTGCCGGCGATTATAGTCTGACCGTTACGGAAACGCATCACTCTGTGTCTTGCTTCCGCGGGGATGCGGTCCTATCGGGGCATGATGGGTATTTCATATTATTCTGACTGTGGATTCTGACTGTGACTGATGGTCCGCTGATCTGGCTTCTGGCGGGAGAGGCCAGCGGCGATGTGCTTGGAGCGCGGCTGATGGCGGCGTTGCGACGGCGGCGGCCTGATCTTCGCTTTGCGGGGATTGGCGGGCTGCGGATGCAGGAGGGCGGGTTTGAGAGCCTGTTTCCGATGCAGGAGCTGGCAGTGATGGGGCTGGTGGAGATTTTGCCCCGCATCCGCAGTCTGTCTCGTCGTCTGGATGATGCGGTCCGGCATATTGAGGCCCTGCGCCCTGATCTTGTGGTGACGATTGACAGTCCGGGGTTTGCCTTGCGGCTGCTGCGGCGGATTTCGTCGTTCGGGATTCCCCGGGTGCATTATGTGGCGCCGCAGGTCTGGGCCTGGCGCGAGCACAGGGTGAAGAAATTTCCGGGTTTGTGGGAGCGGCTTCTGGTTCTGCTGCCCTTTGAGGAGACGTTTTTCCGGCGGCATGGGCTGGATGCGCGGTTTGTCGGGCATCCGGTGTTGCAGTCGGGGGCTGACACGGGGGACGCGGCGCGATTTCGTCTGCGTCATGGGCTGGCGGAGGATGCGCGGGTTTTGATTCTGATGCCGGGGAGCCGGCGGTCTGAGGCGCCCCGTCTGCTGCCGGTTTTTGGGAAGATGCTGTCGTTGCTGCGGCGGCAGTTGCCGGATGTGGTTCCGGTGATTCCGGTTTCGCCTGTGGTGGCGGAGACGGTTCTGAAGGCGACGGCGGGCTGGGCGGTGCAGCCGGTGATCGTGACGGAGACCGGGGACAAGCACGATGCGTTTGCGGCGGCGCGTGCGGCGCTGACCAAATCGGGCACGTCGACGCTGGAGCTGGCGCTGGCGGGTGTTCCGATGGCTGTGACCTATCGGGTGAATCCGCTGACGGCGGCGATTGCGCGGCGGCTGATCCGGGTTCCGTATGTTGCGATGGTCAATCTGCTGGCGGGGCGGATGCTGGTTCCGGAATTGTTGCAGGAGCAGTGTCGGCCGGATCTGCTGGCGGCGACGGTGGTGCGGCTGATGACGGCCCCTGTGGCGGCGGCGGCGCAGAAGGAGGGATTCAGGGAGTTGCTGGCTGGGTTGCGGGCGGCTGGCGCGATGGACCCGGCGGATGCGGCGGCGGATGAGATTCTGGCGATGCTGGGCTGACAGGGTTTTGCCTGACGGGCGCCCGGTTGTGATGCGGGGGAAAGCGGGGCACGGCCCCGACCCCGGCAAAGGCTCTGTTATCATTGAGTGCTGGCTTCTTCACAGGGCTTTGCCCTGGAACCCACCAAAGGTCACAGACCTTTGGAAACCATTTTATGATTAATCAATCGGGGTGCAGGGGCCTGCGGTCCCTGCCGGGTTCGGGCAGAGCCCGGATTCTGCTAACCCTTTGAAAAATCACAGATCAACACGTAACGACAACAGAACCTTTGCAAACCTTTTATTTTAATGAATTGGGGTGAAGGGGTCCGCGACCCCTTCCGGGTGCGGGCAGAGCCCGTTTCCCTGGCCGGCGTCAACGAAAGTCTATGGGGCGCTCCAGGCAGAGGAGCTTCTGAAACAGTCTTTAATGCTCGTGGTAAGGTTTCGCTTCACGGACCTGGAACGGGACTGTTTTCCGGGAGCCGCCGAGGAAATGGAATTCGACGTTGACGGTCGTCCCCTGGCTGACGGTCACCCCTGGCGCGACATGACAAACGAGATGATAGCCGCCCGGGGGAAAGACCAGGGTCTGTTTGGGCGGGATTGTCAGGTGAGTGAAGAGATCGCGGGTGAGCGTGGAGACTTCAAGATCGGAGTGATAGCCGAACATTGAGGTGCAGGAAGGAGAACTGATGCTGTCGATCAGATGGGGGCCATCCGAGGTGTTTTCCGCGGCGAAATAGGCCGCGACCAGGTCTGTTCCGGCGCTGACATGCTGCATCCAGGCATCGTGGATGACGATGTCGCGGGCAGCATTTTCCTGTCCGGGTATGTTGGCCCCAGTACCGTTCGGGTGCATTTCGGCTTCCTGACCGAGAGAGCTTCTCATCGGCTGATTCTGGCTGTCTCCCGAAGCGGCCGCCGGATTGTGCGGCGCGGCGCAGAGCAGGCCGATGGCGATGACGCTGCGGAGCGTGACGTGCCGTGTCCTGCCGGGTTCAGCGTCTTCTGTCTGATGGACGTTCCGGAATACGCAAAGATTTTTCAAGCCAGTTTCCCCTCCCCCGCACGCATAGCATTATGAGCATGCGGGCGACCATGTGGCCCGATCCGCATGGCTGCCGCAAACGTTACACGCCACGTCTCTCACCGCGGGCTCTCGCGCGGAACAGCCTGTGTGAGACTTTTGTGTCAGCCCGGTCTATAATACCGTCGATTATTAAACGTTTTATGGTCCGGGGCGCATGGCAGGGTCCGGCTTATCGCGCCGCAGGACTTTATTCCGACTTTCACTCCGCCTTCGCGGCCCTGACCTGGATACGACTTACGATGCGATGCCCGTTCTGCAGCGATGCTGAAACACAGGTAAAGGACAGTCGTCCCACAGAGGATGGAACGGCGATCCGTCGCCGGCGGGCGTGTTCCACCTGCGGACAGCGCTTCACGACGGTGGAGCGGGTGCAGCTTCGGGATCTGATCGTGGTCAAGGCGGATGGGCGGCGGGCGCCGTTTGACCGGGAGAAACTGGCCCGTTCGATCCGTATCGCGCTTCGGAAGCGGCCGGTTTCCGAGGAGCAGATCGAGCAGATGATCAGCGGGATCGCCCGGCGTCTGGAGGCCTCCGGCGAGGGGGAAATCCCGACGGCTCTTGTGGGCGAGCTGGCGATGGAGGCGCTGCACACGGTTGATGCGGTCGGGTATGTTCGCTTTGCCAGTGTGTATCGTGACTTTCGCGAGACAAAGGATTTTTCGGAGATCCTGACCCGGATTGATGACAGTAAGCGCGAGACGCAATAAATGTGCATGACGACCGGGAGGGCTGGACCTGACCCGGCAAAGGGGCCATGAAGCGCCCCCCCGGACATCGGTCCGGAGAATACAGATCCTGTGCAGGAGGGACGCCGATGACCCATTCAGACGAACGGCTGAGCCCGGCTCTGCGGCCGCGCACGGCGGCGCGTGTTGCGGCGGTGCAGGCGTTGTTTCAGATCGAGCAGGGCAATGACCGGCCTGAGCTGGTCATTGTTCAGTTTGTGCAGCACCGTTTCGGGGTCACGCTGGCGGGCGAGTCCTTTGAGGATGGCCATATTCCCGAAGCTGATGTGACGCTGTTTACCGGTCTTGTGCGGCGGGCGGCGGCGGCCACTGACCGGGTTACGACGCTTCTGACGGAGACGTTGCCGGCCACATGGCCTGTGGCGCGGCTTGATCCGGTGCTGCGGGCGTTGTTCACGGTTGCCATTGCGGAGATGGAATCGCCGGATGCGCCGCCGGTGAAGATCATCATCAACGAGTATCTCGATGTGGCGCATGGCTTTTTTTCGGGTGACGAGCCGAAGCTGGTGAATGGCGTGCTGGACACCATTGCGAAGCGGCTGAAGAACCCGGCGCCAGCGCCGGCCAGGGAAGAACCGGCCCGCGAAGAACCGGAGAGCGAAGAGCCGGCTGCTGAAGAAAAGACTGTGGTTCTGACAGAAAAGCAGCCAGATGCGGGCGCCGCTGATGACGGACGGGGCTGAGCCATCCGTTATTCCGGACGCGGAAGAGGACATTGCGCCTCTTCCGGATGAGTTTGCCTTTATCCGACAGCATTTTCTGGCTCTGGCCGGACCGGAAGCGCTGGGGCTGACGGATGATGCAGCGATTTTTACACCTGAGCCCGGTCGGGATCTGGTGATTGCGGCGGATGCGATGGTGGAGGGCGTTCACTTCCTGTCGGATGATCCGCCTGACACGATCGGGCGCAAGCTGTTGCGGGCCAATCTTTCTGACATTGCGGCGATGGGTGCCCGGCCTTCCGGCTGGCTGCTGACTCTTGCCTGTCCGGGGCGGGCGGCTGAGCCCCGGTTTGATGAGGCATGGTTTCAGGCCTTTGCCGGGGGGCTGGCGGAGGATCAGCGTCTGTTCGGGGTGTCTCTTCTCGGCGGCGACACGACATCGACGCGTGGTCCGCTGGTTCTGTCGCTGACCATTCTTGGTGATGTCGCGCCGGGTCAGGCGTTACGACGCAACGGAGCGCGGGATGGCGACGGGTTGTGGGTGACGGGCACGATTGGCGACGGGGCACTGGGACTCAGGGTGCTGCTGGGGGAGTTGCCTGATCGGGACGGGTGGCTCGCGGGCCGTTATCGCGTCCCCTGCCCCCGGCTGGGTCTTGAGCTTGCGGGGATCGCGCATGCGGCGATGGATGTCTCGGACGGGCTGGTTCAGGATGCGGGGCATCTGGCACGCGAGAGCGGGCTGGGTGTGGTGATTGAGGCGGATGCGGTTCCGCTCTCGGCGGCGGCGCGGGCTGTGGGGGGTGGTGAGGCGTTGTTGTCGGTTTGTCTGACTGGCGGGGACGATTATGAGCTGCTGCTGGCGGTGCCTGACGATCGGGCCGCGGCGTTGCAGGCGTGTTGTGCGGCGCGGGACGTGCCGGTGACGCGGATCGGGCGGTTTGGTCCGGGACGGGTCGGAGCGAGGGTGCGCCGGTCGGACGGGACGGCGTTTCCGCTGGCGCGGCAGGGGTGGAGTCATCTGTGAGGCGGGAGAGTGTTTCTCCAGGGGAAGATTATATCCGCCTCAGGCACAGAGACCCGTTTCATGATCGTGGCTTTTTCTGAAAAAACAGAATCAGGACATTAAAAAAGACATACCTTTCATATCCGGAATTAAAGGATCGTGGCGGCACAGACGGGATCTTTACGGAAACGGGGTTTCCGGTTGCATGAATCCTGCTTATCGTTCGTGCTTTCGTCGCTTTGATGTCACCTGACGATTTATTTTCACCCTGGCGAACGTGATTGTACAAAGAATGGATTTTTGCGGCGCATCAGATGGTCCTGTTTTCCCTGGTACCGGAGATATGCGTTCTGAATGGCAGTCCCATAATGTGAGAAGACAATCGTGAGCGCGTCTGCGGCAATTCCTTCTTCGTATTCGTATCGGGGGCGCGCCTCCGCGACGTGGCGGTTTCAGACCGGCACATGTCTTGTCGTTTTATCCAGTATTTTTAATGTTCTTCTTTGCTATATTAGTACGCGCGGATGGTTATACGTTAGCAGCGGCGTTGTTGCTGCTGTTGAGATGGCTATTCTCGTCGCTGGTTTTATTGTCATTCGGAAAATGATCAGCCGGCAGATTGTTATCGTGACGGGGCTTTCTGTTGCGTACATGATCGGTGCAAAACTGATCAATCCGGATCTTAGCTTAAAAATTCTCCATGATTTCGCAATAGCTTATATTTTTTACCAGATGGGGCGGATGTATGGCATTTCGCAGGCTCGCTCTGCTGTCCTGATCACGATGGTTCTGACGCTTGCGCTGGGTGCTTTCGAGATTGCCAGCCCGGTGGCGTTTGGTGAATTTTTCAATATCTGGCGTTATTATGTTCAGAAGGGCGGCATATCCGCCACGACGATCAACTATAGCAATACGACCTTTTTTGCATCGGGCGACCGGATCGGGGTCAAGCGGACTTTTTTCCCTTTTCTGCTCGGTCCTCATCGCGTCTCGTCGATATTTCTCGAACCGGTTTCTCTTGGGAATTACGCAACGATTATTTTTGCGTGGTGTCTGGCCACCTGCCGCAATCGTCCGGGGCAGCGGCGGATTCTTCTGTTTGCATTGTGTTTTGCCTGTATTGTTCTGTGTGATTCACGGTTTGGCTCGATATGCTGCGCTCTTATGGTTTTTTTCCGGATTTCGCCGCTCCGCAGTTCCTCACTGGTTGCCTTCATCATGCCTGTCTGCTTTGCAACGATGCTCACGGTGGCAGGCTCGCTTCACGAAATACCGGGCTGGGTTCCGACCATCAGGAGTGATGATTTTTCGGGACGACTGCTGTTTTCGGGGGAACTTCTGAATTACTGGAATCTGTCCGAGTGGTTCGCGTTTTCGCCATCGGCAATTTATACGGCCGATACCGGCTATGCTTACATCTTCAACAGTCTTGGCGTGCCTTTTGCGCTTGTTTACACGGCTTTGTTTGCGTTTTCGAAGTGTCGTAACCAGACCGCATCCATGATGAGAACCGGGATTTCGGTCTATTTTTCCGCGTCTCTGTGCATTGGTGCGTCGGTCTTCAGCATCAAGACGGCGGCTCTTTTATGGATGTTGTATGGGGCCACGCAGACTCCTGATCAGTCACCCCGGCGGGCCTGACACCAGCGGTGTGTGACGATTGATTTGTGGGAGGGAAGCCGCGGGTGTTGCCCGGGTCCGGCGGGAACCCCGGGCTTCAATAAACACGCAACGCGAACAGAGTCTGTGCCGGGTTGCGGAGCGGAGCCCTGTCTGTCCCGCCTGTCAGTGTCACGCAGGTCAGAGGGCCGCCTCTCTGCTATGACATGCTGTAGTCGGCTGTTGACGGACCTGAATCCGGCGACAGAGTGGGCTGATGACCGTATCCGGCACGGATTATGCCGGACAGAAAAGGACGAGCACCATGCAAACACGTCTCACGGCCAGTGATGGCCACACGTTTTCCGCCTGGCAGGCGGGGGATCCCGACGCGCCTCATGCACTTGTTGTGGTTCAGGAAATCTTTGGTGTGAACCGGCATATGCGTCAGATGGCTGAGACGTTTGCGGCTCAGGGATTTTCGGTGCTGGTGCCGGCTTTATTCGACCGGGCTGAGGGTGATGTCGAGCTTGGTTACACGCAGGATGACGTGAAGAAGGGGCTCGCGCTTCGGGCTGAAATTCCGCTGAAGGACACGCTGGCTGATCTGCGCGCCTGTGCACAGCATTTTCGTCAGCATGCGCCGCATCGGAAAGTGGGCATTATCGGATTCTGCTGGGGCGGGGCACTGGCGTGGGATGCGGCGACTGAGACGCATGATTTTTCAGCGGCTGTCGCGTGGTATGGCGGCGGGATTGCTGCTCATAAAGATGCGGTGCCGCATTGTCCGGTTCAGCTTCATTTCGGGGGGCAGGACAGTTCGATTCCGCATACGGATGTTGCGGCGATCCGGGCGGCGCATCCTGAGATCGAAGTGTACGTTTATGATGATGCCGGACATGGGTTTGGTAACAGCGACCGGTCGAGTTTCAATGCCGCGGCCAGTCGTCTGGCGTGGGATCGCAGCATCACGTTTCTTGAAGCCGGGTTGCACACGAAGGGCAATATTCCGGACAGGTCATAACCCGGAGCGGAGAGAGTCGATATGGTGAAGATGACACCTGAGTTTCAGGCGCGGCAGAGGCCGGCGGCGGCGCTGATCGTGGCTGTGAGTATTGCGGCGGCTGGCGGACTGGTGACGCTTGTCCGCAAGGTGATGGGCGCGCGGCGGTCGAAGGCGGTGGTGGTGCCTGAGGTCGGGGCGCCTGGGGTGGCGCCGCGTACGGGAGCAGCGTCTCGCTGACCCTCAGAAATCTGCTTATTTATCAACAAATCGGGGTGAAGGGGTCCGCGACCCCTTCCGGGTTCGGGCAGAGCCCGGTCTTTTGCTAACCCTTTGAAAAACCACAGAGCAACGCGCAACGCTAACAGAGCCTTTCCAGAAATCTGCGATTTTTGATGGTCATTACGGACAAAGTCCTGAGAGCGTTCACGCAACGGGCGCGTTGCGTGAAGCCAGATGCACGGCGTCTTCTGCTGCGCGGAAGAGTGCGCGGGCTTTGTGTTTTGTTTCGGCGCACTCCAGGGCGGGGACGCTGTCGGCGACGACGCCGCAGCCGGCCTGGACGTGCATTGTGCCGTCCTTGATGACGGCCATGCGGAGGCCGATGCAGGTGTCCATATCGCCGCCGGCGCCGAAATATCCGATGCAGCCGGCATAGGTGGCGCGGCGGGTTCGTTCGACTTCGTCGATGATTTCCATGGCCCGGATTTTTGGAGCGCCGGTGAGGGTTCCGGCCGGGAAAGCGGCGATGAGGGCGTCGAGGGCTTCAAGGTCGGGTTTCAGCACGCCTTCGACGTTGGAGGAGATGTGCATGACGTGGCTGAAGCGCTCGATGACGAACTTTTCGGTCACCTTCACTGAGCCTGTGGTGCAGACACGGCCGACATCGTTGCGGCCCAGGTCGATGAGCATCAGATGTTCGGCGAGTTCTTTTTCGTCCGCGAGGAGTTCTTCTTCCAGGCGCTTGTCTTCCGCCGCGTCGGCGCCGCGGGGACGGGTGCCGGCGAGGGGGCGGACGGTCATTTTACCGTCACGGAGGCGCACCAGGATTTCGGGCGAGGAGCCGACGAGGCAAAACTCACCGAAATTGAGATGGAACAGGAACGGGGCCGGATTGATGCGGCGCAGGGAACGGTAGAGCGAGAGCGTGGACAGGCCGAACGGGGTGGAGAAGCGCTGGCTCGGCACGACCTGGAAGGCGTCACCGGCGGTGATGTAGTCCTGGATGTGGGTGACGACGGCCTCGAATTCCGCTTCAGTGTAGGTTGAGCGGGGCGCTTCGAGGGCCGGGACATGTGGTTCGGCGGGCACGGTGAGAGGGGCGGCGAGGCAGGCGCGGGCCTCGCGGATGAGGGCTTCGGCGCGGTCGAAGGCGGCGTCCGGCGTGTCATCGGCGCGGGGGCGGATGGGGGCGGCGAGGATCAGTTCGTCTGTCACGGTGTCGAAGACCACGAACAGGCCGGGACGCATCATCACACCTTCCGGCAGCCCTAGATCGTCGACGGGTGCGTTGGGCAGGCGCTCCATCTGGCGCACCATGTCGTAGCCGAGATAGCCGAACAGGCCGGCGATCATGGGTGGCAGGCCCTCGGCGAGATCGAGGCGGTTCTGCCGGATCAGGGTGCGCAGACTTTCCAGCGGGGTGTCCGTGATGGGCGTGAACGCATCCGGATCGGCCTCCGGGCTGTGGTTTACCGCTGCTTTTCCGTCATGGCAGCGCCAGACGAGATCGGGACGCAGGGCGATGATGGAGTAGCGCCCGCGGGAGACGCCGCCTTCGACGGATTCGAGCAGGAGAGTGTTGCGACCGCTCGTATCGCCCAGGCTGGCCAGACGCATATAGGCGGCGACCGGTGTGAGCAGATCGGCGGCATCGACCGCGAAGACCACGCGGCTTTCGCCACGGCTCCAGGCTTCGGCGCAGTCGGCGCGGGTCGGGGAATCGAGGGAGGCGAGACGCATCATGTCCCGTCCCCGTATCCGGCCTGGCTGAGGGCGGCTTTCACGCCGGCGGGCATGATCTTTGCCTTAAACCGGCCATCGAGACTGTGGATGAAGGCCGAGGTGAGGTCTGACGACAGGGATTCCGTCATGCCGTCACGCACGCGGCTGTAGCCGAGCGTATCGGTTTTCGGGTCCGGATGCCGGATACCGGTTACGGTCAGGACGATGAAGCTGTCTGCGTCTTCGCCCATGAAGCTCTGGCCGGCGGGCATGTGCATGACCGCTTCCATAAGCTGCTGTGACAGTCCTGCGGGCGGGCGTACACGGGAGAGCATGACGTCTTTCTGCACGGGGCTTCCGGCGGGGGCGCTGGCTGCGAGACCGCCGTGATCGCGTGAGGCGAGATAGAGGGCCGTGGCCTGCTGGTCGGCGGCGTGTTTTCTGGCGTCTGCCTGCCAGGCGGTCATGACCCGGTCGCGCACTGCCTCGAAAGGCTCCTGCTGGCCGGGGACGATATCGTCCACTGACACGGCGTACCAGCCAAGGGACGGGCCGGGCTGCTGACCGGGTTTTTCCGGCGGGGTTGTGGCTTCGACGAGTTGTGGCGGAGCGCCTTTTACCTGCGCGAAGATTTTCGCGACGACGGCGTCACGCAGCGGGCCGGAGGCGGGCAGTGGCGCCGGCTCGCCGTCTCTGGTCATGCCGTGGGCATCAAGCGAGCCGGAGGCGGCGGCGGCACCGAGATCGGCGGGGATTGAGTCGAGGCCGCCGCCGGCGATGGCGTCCTGGAGTTTGGGGACCCGGCTGCTGATGGCGTCGGGCGCGCGGGCTTTGACGATTTCGTCGTGAAGCGTGGCCTTTGCGTCCCCGAAGCTGGTGTCATGGGGGGGCGTTACTTTTGTGACGCGGAAGATGACCCAGCCGGTTTCTGTCTTTTGTGGTCCCTCCACGGCATCGACCGGGGCGGAGAAGACGATCTTCTGAAGCGTGTCGGATGGCAGGGCGCTGGCGCGTGTATCGGTGAACTCGACGGCGGCGCTGCCCTTTGCGGCGGCCTGCACCTGTGCCCAGTCGGCGCCTCCTTTCCAGATGGTTGTGATGGCCTGGGCGGTGGTTTCATCCGGGGCGGTTATGAGCTGGATGGTGCGGAGTTCAGGGGCGTGGAAACGCTGTGCCTGGGCATCGTAGAGGCGGTGCATTTCCTCGTCGGTGGCCGGGATCTGCGGGGCGACGGTATCGGGCGAGAGCACGATGATGCGGGCGTGCCGGTATTCCGGGCTGCGGAACATCCAGGGGTGGTTGGTGTAGTAACGGCGCAGGACGGCGTCGTCGGGGTTCGCGGGCGCGGTCTGGCTGGCGAACGGGATATGGAGGATGTCCAGATCGCGGGTTTCGGTTTCGAAGCCATAGATCCGCGAGACGACCAGGTCGGAGATATGTGCGCCGGCGGCGACGGGGTCCATGATGGCGCGGCCGGCGAGATCATCATGCACGAGGCTGATGAGGCGCTTTTCGGTCATACCTGCCTGGGCGAGCTTGCTGTTGAACAGGTTGCGGTCGAAGGAGCCGTTGATGCCTTTGAAGTAAGGCATGGCGAAGATTTCGTCCCGGACGGCCTGGTCCGGCACGACCAGACCGTACTGGCTTCCGGATTCCAGCACCTGGGCCTGACCGATCAGGCGTTGCAGGACTTCCTGCGCCATCTGCAGGCGGAACTGGGGCGGCATCTGTGACGGGTCAGGTGCGCCCATCCGCTGCGCCATGCGGGGCATTTCGGCCTGGAGGGCAGCGGCGAGATCACGGGTCGTGATTTTGCGCGAGCCCACGGTGGCGACGGTGGCGGGGTCATCGGCCATACCGCTGATGACATCGCCGATGCCCCAGCCGACGAAGGCGAGGAAAATGACCAGGGCGAGCACGCGGCCAATCCAGGAATCGACGACGAAGTGACGCAGGAACGAAATCATGCAGGCGCAGTCCGCGAATAAAAAAGTCAGGAGAGATTGTGGCTTCTGGCCGCAATCCGGGCGGGGCACCATATTCATACGTGCCCGGATTGACCAGAAGGCGCGTGGCGGCGTGTGGCCGGTTTACGGGGTTCTGCCCCGTGTCCGGCAGGAGGCGCGATTTCCGCGCCTCGTTTTCTCTGCAGGGCTGTGCTCTTTTGCGGGGTTCAGGAACGTGTCCTGAGGAAGAGAAAACGCGGCCTTCTTGCCTGGATTTACCCGGATGGGGTAGCGGTGTGCCGGCAGAAGGGGGATATGTCCCTTTTCAAGAGACGTCTTCGGGCCGGACCTTCCACCGGGCTCCGCCGGGGACACGCTTTGCAGGAGGGATGTCCGATGACCACACCCATCATCGTCGGCAACTGGAAAATGAACGGGCTGAGTGCCGACTCCGCCGACCGCGTGAAGAGCCTGCTTGCAGCACTTGCGGAGCGTCCGGCGACGGGCACCGAGATTGTGATCTGTCCGCCCTTCACGCAGCTTGGCCTGCTGGCGCCGCAGCTGAAGGGCACGCCGGTCGCGCTGGGTGCGCAGAACTGTCACATGGATGAGAAGGGCGCACACACCGGCGATATCGCTCCGGGGATGCTGACCGATCTTGGCGTGTCGCATGTGATTCTGGGTCATTCCGAGCGCCGGCGCGATCATGGCGAGGTTGATGAGACCGTGCGCGAGAAGGCTGTTGCCGCCGCGAAGGCTGGCCTGACGCCGATCGTGTGCATTGGTGAGACGGAAGATCAGCGACAGAGCGGCGAGGCTCAGGACACCATTGGCTGGCAGATCAAGGGCTCTTTGCCTGACGGATTTACCGGCGTTGTGGCGTATGAGCCGGTCTGGGCGATTGGCACCGGTCTGGCGGCGACGCCTGATGACATTAAGAGCACGGTGGCGTTTATCCGGGCTGAGCTGGTTCGTCAGTTTGGCGAGAGTGGCAAAACGCTGCGGATTCTGTATGGTGGCTCGGTCGATGCGGGGAATGCTGCCTCGATCCTTGCCATCCCTGACGTGGCAGGTGCCCTGGTCGGAGGCGCCAGCCTGAAGCCGGATGCGTTCCTGTCCATCGTTTATGCCGTGCCCGCGCGCTGAGCCTCACGCGTCGGGTTTTTCTGTTCTTTCAGCTGAGTAGTCCATGATTTCCGTCCTGATGGTCCTTCATCTCCTTGTCACCATTGCCCTGATCGGGACTGTGCTGATTCAGCGCAGCGAGGGTGGTGGCCTTGGCATCGGCAACTCGCAGGGCATGGGCGCTTTCATGTCCGGTCGTGGCACGGCGAATCTGCTGACCCGTTCGACGGCGGTGCTGGCGACGGCGTTTATGCTGCTGTCTCTGACGCTGGCGGTTCTGAACCGTGGCGCGGTGACGGGGGGTGGTCATGACATTCTGGCCAATCCTCCGCCGCCTGTGGCTTCCGGTGCGGCTGCTGGCATGCCGCCGGCTCCTGTGACGCAGCACTAAGGCTGGTTGCGGTTAGCGGGGCTCTGCTGCGCCGGGGCCGGAAGGCCGTTGTAGCCAGGTGATTTAAACGGGCCGTATCCCAGGGCCTCTGTTCGCGTCGGGTGCCCGCGCTTTCGCGGGGCTTTGCCCTGGAACCTGCCAAAGGTCTGCGGCCTTTGGAAAAACCGGCCTGCTGATCAACGGATCCGGGTTCGGGGGGCTGCGGTCCCTGGCCGGTTCGGGTGATAAAATCCGGAGGGTGATGATTCGGCCCTTCCCTCCCCCTCCCCCCGCAGTGTAGGGAGACCTTCCATGACGCGGTTCGTATTCATCACCGGTGGCGTGGTATCTTCACTCGGCAAAGGGATCGCTTCGGCGGCTCTTGCTGCTCTCCTTCAATCTCGCGGGTATAAGGTTCGGCTGCGTAAGCTCGATCCTTATCTGAACGTCGATCCGGGCACGATGAGTCCGTATCAGCATGGCGAAGTGTTCGTCACCGACGATGGTGCGGAGACGGATCTCGATCTCGGGCATTACGAGCGGTTCACGGGTGTGAACGCCACGCGGGCGGACAACACGACGACGGGCCGGATTTATTCCGATGTGATCGCCCGTGAGCGGCGCGGCGATTATCTTGGCGGGACCGTTCAGGTCATTCCCCACATTACCGATGCGATCAAAGAGCGGGTTGTTGCTGACACCGAAGGGCTGGATTTCGTCCTGGTGGAGATTGGCGGAACCGTTGGGGACATTGAGAGTCTGCCTTTCCTGGAATCCATTCGTCAGTTGCGGAACGATCTGGGCGTTGAGAACACCATTGTCGTGCATCTCACGCTGCTGCCGTGGATTGCCTCGGCGGGCGAACTGAAGACCAAGCCGACCCAGCACTCCGTGAAGGAGTTGCAGAATGTCGGGTTGCAGCCACAGATTCTGCTCTGCCGCTGTGACCGGCCAATTCCGGATAACGAGCGGCGCAAGATTGCGAATTTCTGCAATGTGCGGCCTGAGGCGGTGATTGCGGCGCGGGACGTGGACACGATTTATGAGTGCCCGCTTTCCTATCATGCGGAGGGGCTGGATACGGAGGTTCTCCGGTATTTCCATCTTCCGTTCGACAAAGAGCCTGATCTTTCGGCGTGGAAGAACATTGTCGATACGATTCGCGAGCCTGAGGGTGAGGTTCGGATTGGTGTTGTCGGCAAATACACGGCGATGCTCGACAGCTATAAATCTCTCAGTGAGGCGCTTCTGCATGGCGGGATCGCCAATAAGGTGCGGGTGAAGCTGGAGTGGTTTGAGTCCGAGGCTTTTGAGAAATCACCTGAGACGCTTCAGAAACTGTCTGAGATGGATGCAATTCTGGTACCGGGCGGATTTGGCGAGCGCGGATCGGGCGGCAAGATCGAGGCGGTCCGGTTTGCGCGTGAGAACAACATTCCGTTTTTCGGGATCTGTTTTGGCATGCAGATGGCGGTGATTGAGTGTGCCCGGAATCTGGGCGGGATGCCGAAGGCGTCTTCCACGGAATTCGGGCCGACGGATGAGCCGCTGGTCGGGCTGATGACGGAGTGGGCGCGGGGCAGCGAGATGTTGCGGCGTCGCGAGGGTGGCGAACTGGGCGGCACGATGCGGCTTGGCGGCTATCCGGCGAAGCTGGAGGAAGGGTCTCGCGTGGCGGAGGCTTATGGCACGACGACGGTTCGTGAACGGCATCGTCACCGGTATGAGGTGAACGTGCATTACCGCGAAAAGATCGAGGCGGCGGGGCTGAAGTTCTCGGGCATGTCGCCGGACGGGATTCTGCCGGAGGTTGTGGAATATCCGGATCATCCCTGGTTTGTGGGGGTGCAGTATCATCCGGAACTGATTTCGCGTCCGTTTGCGCCGCATCCGCTGTTCGCGGGCTTTATCGGGGCGGCAGTGAAAGCTGCCAGGGCCGGAAAGACATCTGTATGAGCATTCAGACGGTTGTTCCGGTTGGTGATCTGGCGATTGGCAATGACCTGCCGCTCGTTCTGATTGCGGGGCCGTGTCAGATTGAGTCGGCGTCTCATGCCACGGATATTGCGGCGGCGCTGGTGGAGATCTGCGGCGAAGCCGGGATCGGGCTGATTTATAAAAGCTCTTTCGACAAGGCGAACCGGAGCAGCATCGGGTCGCAGCGTGGGGTCGGGATGAGCAGAGGCTTGCAGATTCTTGTTGATATTCGCGAACGGTTTCAGATTCCGGTTCTGACGGATGTTCACAGCCCGGAGCAGTGCGGGCCGGTGGCTGAGGCTGTCGATGTATTGCAGATTCCGGCTTTCCTGTGTCGTCAGACGGATCTTTTGCTGGCGGCTGGCGAGACGGGTGCGGCGATCAATGTGAAGAAGGGGCAGTTTCTGGCGCCGTGGGACATGACCCATGTTGCGGCGAAGATTGCCTCGACGGGCAATGAGCGGATCATGCTGTGTGAGCGTGGTACGAGCTTTGGCTACAACACGCTGGTCAATGACATGCGCGGGCTGCCAATCATGGCGCAGACGGGCTATCCGGTGGTGTATGACGCCACGCATTCTGTGCAGCAGCCTGGCGGGTTGGGCACGGCTTCGGGCGGGCAGCGGGAGTTTGCGCCGGTTCTGGCGCGGGCGGCGGTGGCGATTGGTGTTGCGGCGGTGTTCATTGAGACGCATGACGAGCCGGACCGGGCGCCGAGTGACGGGCCGAACATGCTGCCACTACGGGAGATGCCGGGGGTGATCCGAAGCTTGCAGGGGTTTGACGCGCTGGCGAAGGTCGGGGCTTAAGCCGGGGTTTGGGGCAGAGCCTCGAGGCGTTAAAACCCCAGATCACTCAGAGACGGGTGGCCATCGGGTCGGCGTCCGGATGGCCAGTGAAATTGTCTCTCGCTTTCGCGGATCGGGGCATCGTCGATGCTGGCGACGCGGCGACGCATCAGGCCGTGTTCGTCGAATTCCCAGAGTTCGTTGCCGTAGGAGCGGAACCAGTTGTCGCTGTCATCGTGCCATTCAGAGGCGAAGCGGACAGCCATGCGGTTTTCGCGGAATCCCCATAATTCCCTGATCAGGCGATAATCGCGCTCCCGGTTCCACTTTCGTTTCAGAAAATCGATGATGGCATCACGGCCCTGAAGAAATTCTGTACGATTTCGCCAGTGACAGCCGGCGGTGTAAGCCAGTGCGACATGTTCGGGGTCGCGGGTGTTCCAGGCATCTTCGGCGAGACGGACTTTCTGAGTGGCCGCTTTGATGGTTGTGAAGGGTGGCAGCGGAGCACGGTCGGCTTCCATGGTCAGATGGCCTTTCCGGATTTGGGCAGGGTGTGGGTTAATCCGACTTTTCCGCGTTTCGCGCAACGACGGCGTTGGCTTCCCTGATGGCCCGGCCTTCATCGCCGGTGCGGTCGAGGCAGTCGTTTGCGACTTTGACCCAGAGGTCTTTCAGGGCTTTCGTGTCTGCTTTGTGCGTGTGCTTTTCGGCATCTTCAGATTTCCAGGGCATGTAACGGACCTCCGATGAATAGCGCGTTGCGGGGATCGTCAGGATGGGCGATTTCGCACGCGCCTGTGTTGTTAATGACTGTCTGAGCGGCCCGGAGTTCCGTGAGGCTGTTTGCGGAACGCGGGATTCTCAATGATTGAGGGTTTACCGGAGGTGTCGCAACCCGTCTCAAGGGCCGATGCCGGCGATAATGAGGGGGCGTCCGGGCGGCCCCGGAGGAAGCTGACATCTCATACGAAAGCGTATTCCGGCGCAAAAATGCGACAGTTTTGCGAATGAGCATCACACTCCTGTGACGATGTGCCGACTGCCGTTGATCTGGGGATATGCGGCGTGACTGAAATCGCGCTGACCGAGCGGCCTGGTATGAAAACAAAGAAAAATCGCGCCATGGCCGGGTGTTTTTCAGGATGGAACTATCCTCTGCATGAGGGACCTTCCGGTCGTGAGAAATGCTTTCGTTCGGTCTGGCTTATGTCGGGATATCAATAACAGGTAAGGTGGCAGCATGTCGGTTCAGGGAAAAGTGGCACTGGTGACTGGCGGGGGTCAGGGCATTGGTCGTGGAATCGCGTTGCGCCTTGCGAAAGATGGCGCTGACATCGCGCTTGTCGATATAAGCCGTGATGCACTGACGACTGTTGCCGGTGAGATCGAAGCGACCGGGCGCAGGGTCACGACCTTTGTGGCGGATGTTGGCGACCGGGACCAGATGCGTGCGGCGATCGATCACGCGGAGCAGGAACTGGGCGGGTTCGACATTATCGTGAATAATGCGGGGATTGCACAGGTGCAGCCGATTTCGGCTGTGACGCCTGCGGAGGTTGAACGGATTTTCCGGGTTAATATTCAGGGCGTGTTGTGGGGGATTCAGGCTGCCGCTGACAAATTCATTGCCCTTTCCCGAAAAGGCAAGATCATCAATGCATGTTCCATTGCCGGCCATGAGGGATATGCGCTACTTGGTGTATATTCGGCGACGAAGTTTGCCGTGCGCGCACTGACCCAGGCGGCTGCGAAAGAATATGCGAGCCGGGGCATTACGGTGAATGCTTATTGTCCGGGTGTTGTGGGCACGGATATGTGGGTTGAGATCGACCGGCGTTTTGCGGAAATCACGGGTGCGTCGAAGGGTGAGACATATCGTAAATTTGTTGATGGAATCGCGCTGGGTCGCGCGGAGACACCTGACGATGTTGCGTCGCTGGTGTCTTATCTGGCGGGGCCGGATTCCGATTACATGACGGGTCAGGCGATTCTGATCGACGGGGGGATGGTTTATCGCTGAGTGAGTCGGTGCGTGGTTTTATCCGGCTTTTCTGCCGGGGCCTGGCAGGATACTCGAAGCCTGATTGGTGGACTTTCCTTTTTCTGTCTTATCGGCAGATTATTGTCGTCAGTTTTTCTGAGCGATACGGAGTCTGAAATCCATGCGCCCTGTCTTCTCTGCCCTCCTGGCCCTGTGTCTTGCAACACCGGCCCTGGCTGACGGCGCTTATACGGCTGAGATTGCGCATCAGCCGAAATTTGCCCCGGCCTGGCGGAGCATGGTGACGCTGCCGGCCTGGGTGACGGGGCCGGCCGCGACGTCTGTTCCGACGACATCGGTGACGATTGGCGGAACACCCTATTTATCCGGGCATCTTTGTCAGCCGCATAATTGCGCGGACGCGCAGATGGAGGTGATTTTTTCGGCGGACGGAGCAAAGAGCTGGGGGCTTTTGTCGCGGCGGCGTGGCGGGAGGCTTTATCAGATGCCTCTGGGGGAGCCGGATGAGGCGGTGCTGGGGGCGATGGAGGCGTCGTGGCAGAGGAATAATCCGGGGTGACGGGGTTGTTTTCCGGAAAGAGGGTGGTGGATGGGTGTGGTTTGTGGTCACCGGTGACATGTCGTGTTTGTGATAATTGCCGGCACTCCGAAACCGGATAGTACTGTCAGGTATTCTGACGTGGATGTCGGGGAATGGCCCTGCCCTGTCAGAGGCCGCCGGACGTTCCGGACAGTATGGATCATCTCCTGATGGCGCGGGCACAGAGCGAACGTGCAATGTTCCTTCCTGAGGACAGTCAGCTGGGTCACTATCCTGTTAAATAAAAGAATATGGTGTTCGTAGAGGCAATAAGCGGACGGAGTGAAAGCGCCGTCATGTCGGTCATAATCGGAATCTTGCGGATTTCCGGAAAACGGACAGTCGGCAATAGTTCTCGTTATCCGTCGATATCCTCGTCCAAACTTCTGATTGCTGCATCTGCAGCTGATCAGGAGAAGGTATCATGGAGAAGAAAACGCGTTTTCCATCACCTACGCTGAAGGCGTCCGTGCCTTGGAATGCAGGAAAAATGGTTGGCGCCAAGCGGGCACTCAAAGAAAAGCACGTCTGGGCTATTCGGTTCTGGCTTGGGAGCGAACAGCGTATTAGAGACAAGGCTCTGTTTGATCTTGCTCTCGATAGCAAGCTCAGGGGCTGCGATCTTGTCAGCCTTCGTATCGGCGACATCGTTACCAGCGGTCAGGTGCGCCACCGAGCCATGGTCGTCCAGCAGAAAACCCGGCGACCTGTACAGTTCGAAATTACAGAAACAACGCGGGAAAGCGTGCGGGCGTGGCTGGAACATCGCGGTGGTGGCCTGAATGAGTATGTTTTTCCAAGTCGCCTAAGCGCCAAAGCTCACCTGAGCACACGGCAATACGCCCGGCTTCTGGATCAATGGGTTCAGGCGGTGGGACTTATCCCCGGGGAATATGGAACTCATTCGCTCCGCCGGACTAAGGTTGCCATGATTTACAAACGAACCGGTAATATCCGAGCCGTGCAGATCCTGCTGGGTCATTCAAAACTGGATAGTACGGTTCGATACCTTGGGGTGGATGTCGAGGACGCTCTGGCTCTGTCGGAAGCCACTGATCTCTGAAATCGAATATGTCTCAGAATTCTCTATCTCCTCCCTGTGTGTACATGCTATGATGACACATAGGGAGGAGACCATGAGTCAGCATCTTTCAGATAACGTATCGCCCCCACAGAAAATCGGTGTTCGGGAGTTCCGGGGAAACCTGACAGCGTATCTGCGTCAGGTCAGGCAGGGCAGTACGATCCTCGTGACGTCTCATGATGAGGTTGTCGCTGAACTGCGGCCGCCAACTCCGTCTTATCGCCCCCGTCGTCAGCCGGGAGCACTTCGTGGGCGGATCAGAATGAGCGACGATTTTGATCAGACACCGTCGGACATTCTTGAAAGCATGGAACGCGACCTGTGAAGGTTCTGCTCGATACGCATGTGTTGCTCTGGTGGCTTTCGGACTCCGACCGGCTGGGTGAGAATGCACGAGAGATCATTGCAGATCCGGCTCATGATATTCTGGTGAGTATTGTGTCATTATGGGAGATTGCGATCAAAATCCGTATCGGAAAACTGGATGCGGATATGAACGACATTCTGGCAGCCATTCCTGCGGAAGGTTTCTCGCTACTACAAATACAGCCCGAACACCTGCGGATCCTGATGTCTTTGCCTCTGCACCATCGTGATCCGTTTGACCATCTCCTGATGGCGCAGGCGCAAGCTGAACACGCCGCATTTCTTTCGGAAGATGGACAAATGGATCATTACCCCATCAAGCGAATACGCTGCTCGTGAGCAGAAACTGCCGTCAGAATATGCTTCATTCAAGACATTCCGTCCGTCAGCGACGTTACCGTAAGCCGACATCGACGGACAGATTTCTGCGCGGCGACATTTCGGGAACTGAACTCACAACAGGGCAGATGGAGAGTCCAGACGCTACCTGCTGACGCTAAACGTCACATCGTTATGATGCGATCATCATCCAGTAATGAACGCCAGGATATCTGCATTGATGACGTCTGCATGTGTCGTGTGCATGCCGTGCGGATAACCGGGATAGATTTTCAGCGTGCTGTCCTGAAGCAGCCTGTCCTGAAGGACCGCCGCGTTCTGGTAAGGCACGACTTGATCATCATCGCCTTGTAGCACGAGCACCGGTACTGTGATGACCTTCAGATCCTCGGTCTGATCCGTTTCGGAGAATGCTTTGATGCCCTCGTAATGGGCCTTGGCGCTGCCCATCATGCCCTGACGCCACCAGTTGCGGATCGTGCCTTCCGAAACTACAGCTCCCGGGCGGTTGAAGCCGTAGAACGGCCCGCTGGCCACATCGAGAAAGAACTGCGCGCGATTGGCCGCAAGCCCTGCACGCAGTCCGTTCAGGACAGCGATCGGTGCGCCTTCAGGGCTGCGGTCCGTCTGAACCATCAGGGGCGGCACGGAGCTGATGAGAACGGCCTTGGCAACACGTCCCTGAGGCTGACCATATTTCGCGATATAGCGGGCAACCTGCCCCCCGCCTGTCGAATGTCCGACATGGATGGCGTTTTTCAGATCAAGGTACTCCACAACAGCCGATGTATCCGCCGCATAATGATCCATGTCGTGCCCGTCGCTCACCTGCGCCGAGCGCCCATGACCACGGCGGTCATGGGCGATAACGCGAAAACCCTTGCTCAAGAAAAACAGCATCTGCGTGTCCCAGTCATCGGCACTAAGCGGCCATCCATGATGGAAGACGATCGGTTGGGCATTCTTCGGCCCCCAGTCTTTGTAAAAAATTTCCGCGCCGTCGGACGTTGTTACGAATGACATGATACGTCTCCTGAACAATTGAGGGCTTGATATTGCCCAGACGCTAACGTTGAACATAAGTTCAATGTCAAGATGAATCTGAAATAGGAAACCGGATATGAGGATTGGAGAACTGGCACGGCTAAGTGGCCTGACACCGTCAAGAATCCGGTTCTATGAGCGCATCGGACTGCTGAAAACGGTTGACCGTCAGTCCAACGGATACCGGACCTATCCGCAGCAGGCCGTAATGATCCTGGGTCTTGTCACAACAGCGCAGCGGGCCGGATTTACACTGGATGAAGTCCGCACCCTGCTGCCCTCTGATTTGACGCATTGGGACCATGCTACATTGATGGATGCCCTGACACGCAAGATTGCGGATATCGAAGCGCTGCAGGCACGCCTGGCCCAAAGCAGGGTGCATCTGCTCCGTCTAATCGAGGATATTCAGGCGCGCCCCAACGACATGGACTGTGCGGCCAATGCGCATCGTGTCCTGACAAATATGCTTGCTGAACACCCCAAAGCCCTCGACGTCACGTCGGACGATATCCGCCTTCTGGATGCAACGGACCGCCGTCAGTCGGTAAGCCCTGCCCGCCGTAAAAAGACGGTATCCCGTTAAGTCCCATCCAGAAGTGCCACCACCTTCTTTGCGGTCGCTCTGGCGGAAAAGGGGTTCTGTCCTGTCACCAGTTGTCCATCCGTCACGACATGAGGCATGAACGGAAGCAGCGCCTTTTCATAGATCGCGCCCCGTGCCTTCATCTGCGCTTCCGCGTTGTAGGGGATTTCGCGTGCGACACCCGCCAGTCTCTCCTCGGTCCACGAAAACCCGGTGATTTTCCGACCGCGGACCAGAAAGGAACCGTCTGCAAGCCGGGTGTTCAACAGCCCGCAATATCCATGACAGACAGCGGAGATCACACCACCCTTTTCCCATAGTGCGCGGGTGATAGTCTGAAGGCCTTCATTGTCTGGAAAATCCCACATTACGCCATGACCGCCGGTGAAATAGATCGCATCGTAATCGCTCGGGTTGATGTCTGTGGGGCGCAGTGTTGACGACAGCAGGGCCATTTTTACCGGATCGACCAACCAAGCCTTGGCGGAGGCATCGCGCATCGGCCATTTCAATGCACGCGGATCAAGCGGAACCCTGCCACCTTTTGGGCTGACAATGCGTTGTTCATAACCGCTGGCGGCAAATACGTCCCACGCATGCGTCAGTTCCGACAGCCATAATCCGGTCAGATGCGCGGAATTGCCGAAATGAGCAGTGTTGGTGACAACGTGAAGGATACGACGGTTCATGGCTGGCCCCTCCCATGCGGCTGCATTTCTGACTATCATCCTGTAACGTTCATGCCCGGTTGAAGGTCAATCTGAGGTTTGACATTAAATCTGGCTTCAAGGTTAATCGTGTAAGGGCAAACCTACCTGACGTCATGGAGGCAGCCTCACATGCAGATAATACTGGGCGCAAATGGTCAGATCGCCACGGAACTGGCGCGGACATTACATCGGCATCATACGGGGGAGTTGCGGCTGGTGAGCCGCAATCCTTGCAGGGTCAACGAAGACGATACTCTCGTGGCGGCAAACCTGCTGGATGCAGGGCAGACGACACAGGCAGTGAAAGGCAGCCGGATCGTCTACTTTACGGCCGGCCTGCCCCCTGACAGCAAGCTCTGGGAAGAACAGTTTCCCGTTATGCTGAAGAATGCCCTGCAGGCGTGCCGGATGGCGGGGGCCAGCTTTGCCTATTTCGACAATACCTACATGTATCCGCAGAACAGCGAGATCCAGACGGAAGAAACGCGCTTTGCGCCGGTTGGCCGGAAAGGACGTGTACGCGCGGCAATGGCCACCATGGTGCTGCAGGAAATGGCACGCGGAGACATTCCCGCGCTTATCGCCCGCGCACCGGAATTCTATGGCCCGGGAAAAACCCAGAGTTTCACCAACGCCCTGATCATTGACAGGCTAAAAGTAGGTAAAAGACCCTTGGTTCCTGTCCGTGACGACACCCACCGAACCCTCATCTGGACGCCGGATGCGAGCCGTGCGCTGGCAACGCTGGGCAATACACCGGATGCTTTTGGACAGACCTGGCATCTGCCGTGCTGTGACGAGCGGCCGACCTACAAGACATTTGTTATCATGGCGAGTAAGATTTTTGGACGCTCCCCTTCCTATTCGGTCATTGGAAAATGGCCATTGATCATTGCGGGCCTTTTTTCAAAAAAGGTGCGGGAGATCAGGGAGTTGCTGCCCCGTTATGAGCACGACAATCTCTTCGACTCAAGCAAATTCAAACGTCATTTCCCCGAGTTTCCTGTGACGACATATAAGGAGGGTCTGGAACTGATCAGGAAAGAATAGAGGGGCGGATACCGCCTTCATGTCAGATAGCAGGAAATCAGAAAGGGATTTCTCTAACGGGTCATGCAACTGCATAGTCTTCAGGCTGTGATGCGCTTTATGAAATTCTGTAAAAAGGGGAAAACACGTTCAGGCATGTCTTCAAGTAACGTGTGTTTGGCGAAGGGCAGGTTCAGCAATCTGGCTCCTTTGACTTGCTCAGTCAGCTCAAACGCCTGTTGCCGCGACACCAATATGTCATCGTCACCATGCACGACGAGCAGAGGGCACTGGATGTTTTTTACGGATGCGCCGGGATAGGCATCTTCATCGCAGCCGAGCCACATATGCGTCGCACCCGTGAATAACTTTCCGAAATCCGGTTCGGGATTTTCCGCGTTATAGACCGATATTTGGTCCCCGAACATCTCACGCCATTTTTCAAGCGTGATCGTCTGATAAATCTGCCGGGCCGGATCATTTTCCGGCAATATCCAATGCGCGCCGACTGCTATGACGAACTCCGGTTGTACGGCACGCGATGCAGCCAGCCGTAAGGCGACAATGCCACCGTCACTATGTCCGATGATACCGGATTTTTGCAGCCCCATCGTGGTAAGAACCACGGTAAAATCATCCTGAAGCTGTCGATATGTCAGGGGAGCCGTCCCGATGCCAGATCGACCATGCCCGCGCGTATCAATAGCAATAAGTCTGTAATCTTCTGCAAGAAGCTTTGCGAGCGGAATGAAATCGAGCCGGCTCTGCAGACCGCCATGGAGCAATACAATTACTCTTCCTGCTGGGTTCCCGGCTTCAGAGACGAACAAACTTGTATCGCCAACTGATACAAACTTCCCTGAAGCAAACATTCAATGGCTTTCATAAAGTTGAGCGCTCTGGATCGTGCAGTGAGATTATCACCGGTAAAGCTATATCCTCAAGATTTCATACCGCTCACCCCAGAGGAAGGTTTTAACCTCGCTCGACATACAGTTTATGTAAATAAAACGTCTGTTATTTTAGGTTCGGACGCAGATAGCAGACGCTCTGCTCTCCCCCCGCCTGCGCCATTGAGCGCAGCGACCAATGCGTGGCATCGCGCGGTGTTTCTTCCGGGGTCATGCCGATCGTCTGTGCGATCTCCTCGTCGCCGATCGAACGCGGCGTCCCTGGCCGGGGTTCATCGTAAAGCCCGTCCAGACGGTCCGCCGCAAAACGCCGGCGCCACTTGCCAACCGTGTTGATGTCCGCGCCCGTCAGGTCACGGATCGCTTTGTTCTCATGCCCATTGGCGGCGGCAAGGACAATACGGGCTCCCCGCGCAAGCGCCGTGCGTCCCATTCGATTGCCCCTGCCATCAGGATAATCATATAAACTTCTCGATCAGGACACTAGTTAGCTGATCGGATTGGTGCGGAGACTGTCGCTTTCGCTCCGCCCCAAATTAGCTAGTCTTCCCACTAGGGCGGAGGGGCGGTACGGTGCTTTCTTGCTTAATTCGCGGGTGAGCAGGAGGGGGAATTGGTGGACGAGGACGAGACAGCAGCACCAGAGGAGGCGGTGGCGTTCGAAATGATCGCGGCGCTTGCCGGGCCGGACATGGATGTGTTGGAAACGCCAGACGCGTTTCTGACCGGGGTCGCTGCTGCGCTCAACGCCTCCGATGATGTGGATGCCGATTTGGCCGCGATCCTGACGGATCATCTGTTGACCGTGATGCCGCACGAAAATGTCATTGCGAATGCCAAGGCGGCGATCCTGACGCTGGCCGCTGAGCGCGCGGCCACGGCCGAGGAAGCGGCCGATGGCTGATCCGACGCTGTTTCACTCGCTGACGCTCGAAGGCTTTCGCGCCTATCTTCAGCCTAAGACCTTCGATTTCAGCAAGAAGCCGAGCCTCGCGATTTTCGCGCCCAATGGTCTCGGCAAGTCGAGTGTCATCGACGCGCTCGAATTCCTCTTCTCCGAACATGGCACGCTCGATCGGCTCGGGCAGCGTGCGCTCAATAACCAGGCCGGCCCGTCCGCGCTGGTCCATAATGGCGCGCAGGCGGCAGGGATCGCGCCGGTGGTCAAGTTCACGACCATCACCGGCAAGGCCACCACTGCGGGAAGCCGCACGGCGCAGGGCAATCCACGCCCGATCCATGCAGCAGCCACCGCAATGAAAGCCGGGTTCGTCGTCGCGCCGATCATCCGCGGTTATACGCTGCGCACTTTCGTCGAAGAGCAGAAGGCGGAGACCCGCTACAGCGACGTGGTGAGCTGGCTGCAGCTCTCGCCACTGGTCGAGGTCCAGAAGAATCTCCGGCTGCTGCGCCGCGAGGTCAAGGCCGCTGCCGAGAGCACGACTGAGCAGGTTCGTCTCGCCGGGCAGCTACGCACCGAGACCGCCCAGGCCGTCCAGGCGTGGGACGACGCGGCTGTGCTCGACTTCGTCAACACAAACGTCATTGCGCCACTCGATCCCGCATTGACGATGGCGGCGCTCGATGCCGCAGACGCCGGCTATGTCGATATCGGCAAACGCGTCGCGGCCGAGGAGAAGAGCGTCGGCCTCGCCGGTCTGCGACAGGTCCGCAACTCGGTTATCGCGCTGTGGCAGAAGATTGTGCCCGAGGACGGCGGCGACCCCGAATATTCGGGTGCCATTGCCGCCTTCGACGAAGCGCTGGCGGTGTTGGCCGATGCCATGGTCACCGAAGCCGACGAGCGCGACAAAGCGGCGGACACGGTCTTCCGGTCGGTGTGGAAGGAAGCCGAGAAACTGTTTGCCGACGATGCTGCGGCTCCGGACAAATGTCCGGTCTGCGCGACGGCGATCGGCGATACCGCTGCCGGAAGCGTCCCCGCGATCCGCGATCTTCTGAAGACCCACCTCGACGATCTGCAAAGCTACAACGACGCCAAGACCGCGCTGGACGACGCCGACAAAGCCACTATCAAGGCGCATAACCAGTTGATCGCGCGGCTTCCAGCGATGATCGATCATCTGTCCGAAGATGATCCCGACGACTTCAGGGCAGCACTCATCGAGTATCAGGCCGGGGTTGCCGCATGGCCGGCCGCCGCCGCCCCTGCGTCCGCCGCGATCACCGCCGAGCTGGAGGCGCGCCTCGCCGGTCTCGACCAGGATATCGCCGACATCGAGGACAAGCAGGGCGAACATACCTGGGTGAAGGCAAAGGCGAGCATCGACCGACTGGTGAAGCTCCAGACTGATGTAGCGATGGCGACACGGACGACCGAGGAACTCACCGCGCTGCACGAGTCTCTCGGCACCCAGGCCACACTCGTCTCGGGCAAGATTCGCGAGAAGATTCAGTCGCTGCTCGACACCCTCCAGGCGCCGATGAACGACATCTACAAGGAAATCCAGGGCGACAAGGCCAAGCCGATCCGGCTCGAGCTGCCCAGGGAGGACGATACCAATCAGCAGCGCATGCAGCTGGTCATCGACTTCGCCGACAATCGTCAGGGCGTTGCGCCCGGCGGCTATCTGAGCGACTCCCAGATTCACTCGGTGGCGCTGGCGCTGCGCCTCGCGGCGATCAAGAAGTTCAACAGAGCCGCCCCTGTGATCGCGCTCGACGATGTCGTTACCTCCTATGACGCCGACCATCGCCGCGCGATCGGCGCGCTACTCGCCAAGATGTTCACCGACTGCCAGATCATCCTCGTCACCCATGACGAGCGGTTCTTCAATCACTTGAAGGATCAGCTCGCCGCGAAGGACTGGCAGTTCACGCGCATCATCGGACTAGACCCGGCATACGGCCCGCGCTTCGCCGACCATAAGGTGACAGACGAGATGATCGCCGATCGCTGGGACAAGGGCGAATCCGCTGCCAACGAGATGCGTCAGGCCGAGGAGGAATGGCTGCTCGGCATCGCTCGCGGCTTCGGCGTCAACGTCCGCATCCGTCAGCTCGAGAAGGCCTATTCCTACGAGCGATCCGAATTGGCCTCGGCGATCGGCGGCTTCCTCAGCGATATCAAATTGACGCCGGCCGACGTGCCCGGGGTCAACAACCGATTCATCACCAGCTTGGTGAAGGGCGACATCGAGAATTTCGGCAGCCACTTCCAGGACGCGCCCTATGGCGATGGCTCGATCGGCGACGAGAAGACACGCTGGGGCGAATTCAAAGCATTCTGCGGTCAATTCGAATGCGTTTGTGGCCGAACGAAGTATCAGAGGCCTTTCGGCCTTAGCAAGCCGGTCTGCGCTCACAATAAATGCGAGACACAATTCGAGTTCAAACCGCTTGTCGTGTGAGGAAAGCAAGGTTGAAGCGCTCTCCTATTGATGAGGAAAAACCGAGGAATGCCGACCTATTTCTTCATCGGCGGCAAGGTGAGGGTGTGAGAACTGTGCACAGTCAAATTGAAACTACGGAACGCGATCCACGTAGCGCGCAGGGCCCCTGGAGCGATCTCGCGCTTCACACGATCGGTTGGCGCGCCTTTCAGGACCTTTGCTCGCAAGTCTGCGAAGTGGTCCTAAGGCGCCCCGTCGAAATATTCCGAGAAGCGCAGGACGGCGGTCAGGATGCGGTCTTTCTCATACCCTCGCCAAATGGCGAGCAGCTCATCGGCACGATCCAGTGCAAGCACACTTCGGACGCCGGCAAAGCGTTGAAGCTCAGCGACCTCTCCGCTGAAATCGGTAATGTCGAGGAACTCGTTAAAGGCGGCCAGGCAGACACATACATCTTCATGACCAACATGAGCGTGGATGCGCCGGTTGCGGCCGCCATGCGCGCCAAACTGCGCGAGTTCGGCGTTCGCAAGCCGCATATCCTGGGCCGCCAATACATCGTTCGGGTCATCAAGAGCAGCGCACGCCTGCGCGCCCTCGTCCCGCAGGTTTACGGTCTAGGGGATTTGACAGCGATCGTCGATGAACGGCTTAGCGAGCAGAGCCGCGCGCTGCTCGATAGCTGGATTCCGAAACTTCGTACCTATGTTCCAACTCAGGCGCATCGCGACGCCGTCAACGCCATCTCGGACCACGGCGTGGTGCTTCTGCTCGGCAATCCTGCGAGCGGCAAATCGGCGATCGGTGCGATCGTTTCAACGATCGCTTCGGAAAATCCCGACAACACCGTGTTGGCGCTGACCAGTCCACGCGATTTCGAGGCTGGCTGGAATCCCAACGATCCCGGGCGATTCTTTTGGATTGATGACGCTTTTGGCTCGAACGTGCTGCGCGACGATTACGTACAGGATTGGGCGTCGGCGTTTTCGAAGCTGCGCGCAGCAATCAAGCACGGCAACCGCTTCCTGCTGACATCGCGCAAGCATATTTACGAAGCAGCTCGGCGCCGACTGGGGCAGCGTAATCTAGCGCAATTCGCTGATGGCAGCGCCGTGGTCGACGTCGGTGAACTTACCTTCGAAGAGAAGGCACAAATCCTTTACAACCACATCAATTTCGGCGAGCAGAGCCAAAGCTGGCGTTCGAACGTCAAGCCGCATCTAGCCGCCGTTGCCGCCGTCGAAGAGTTCTTGCCCGGAATCGCTGAGCGGCTTGGCGACCCGAACTTTACCAAGGGACTGACGCCGCGCGAAAGTTCGCTCGTCCGCTTCATGGAGGAGCCGACCGAGCACCTTATCGACACGGTCAGCGCACTGGACGAGCAACTCCGGGCCGCGCTCTATCTCATCTACGTCCATCAAGCCGGCTTCGATCCCAGCGATCATGATGCGGCGGCAGCGCAGGCGGTTTCGGACTTGACCGGTTTCACCCTAGCCAAGATCCAAGATTGCTTCGCCGAATTGAAGGGATCCTTTCTCAAGCTATCCGGCGCCAAATGGACCTTCGCGCATCCGACCATCTCGGATGCTCTGACAGAGGTTTTGCGGCAAAAACCTCATATGATGGCCGCACTGATCCGCGGCGCACCAATTGATACGATCCTCGGCAGCTTCACCTGCGAGGGATCGCCGCTTATTCGGGATGCCTTGGTCATTCCGTCCGGGCTGAACGAAGCGCTGGTAGCGCGTCTCAGCCACACGCCGGACGAAAACCATCGAAATTGGATGCTGTTTCACTTCCTGTCCTACAGGGCGAACGACGCGGTTTTCGCCAAACTAATCGGACAGTTTCCGGAGATACTCAGGCGCCACTGCTGGCAGTCCGATCCCCTCGCCAATGACCCTCGGTTTCATACCTACGGCCGCGCCCATCAATTCGGTCTACTCCCGGAAGATTTGCGGTGCGAGGCCGCAAGGAGCCTCGAATCCGCAGCGCTCTCAGACCTCGATATGTCCTTCTTTGCCGAGAGGGGGATGCTCGCACTCATATCGCCGCTTCGTCTCGTCCGATTAGGCTTGGCACTGCGAACCAATCTTCTGCCCGCTCTTGAGGAGAGGATCGACGAGATCGCCGCAGATGCCGATCTGGATGAAGAGCCCGACAGCCACTTCAAGAAATTGCTCGGTGCGCTCGAGCGCATCGAGGAGATGGGCGTCGAGCTGGATGACGATGCGGTTGGCTTGGTCGGCGACGCGCGGGATCAGGTGAATCGGGCGGTCGACGGACTTGAAGAACGCAAGCGGGAGCGCGACGAAGAGAACGAAGACGACACGGACTGGACCTATATCGTCACGCAGAAGAAAGAAGAACCGTCACCGCCGGAACTTGCGGCTACGAAGCGCTCGGTCTTCGACGATGTCGATAAGTGACGATCACCAGATGGGACGATCGGATACAGGCGTATAACTCCGCAACTTCGGCAACTCCTGTCCAGCGGCCGGAAGCAGCCCGAATGACTGCTCTTGTGAGACTACAACGTTCGTGCAGCCAGTAACGAACGTCTCAATCTGGTCGTTAATCGTCATAAGCGTGAGCACTGCGAATGGCAGCTTTCGATCACTCCTCCCCGATAACCGACTTACTGCTTGCCCCCCTAATCTGCCGTCCAATCCTCAGAACGCAACCCGTTTACCCGGGTAAATTCTCGCAGGTTTCCGGTTACAACGACAAGTCCTCTGCTCCGGGCGTGTCCGACAATCATCAAATCGTAAGGCCCGATGATACAACCACGAGCTTCCAGGTCCGCCCTGATTTCTGCTGTATGCGCAGCGGCATCATCATCAAACGGTAAAACAGACAGACGCGCGGCAAAATGCTCAACCTCACGTCGGATCTTTGCCGGATTTTGAGATTTTTCGGCCCCATAAAGAAGTTCGTAAAGCACGACACCTGAGATACAGAGCGCCTCGGCGTTATCGTTGAAACGTTCGCGCAGGCCTTGTGGACGATCGCGTAAAACGCGAATGCAAAAATTTGTATCGAGAAGATAACGAAGCATCAGAAGCTTTCGCGCTCCTGCATCCCGGGCTGATCGCGCTCAGGCAATTGAGTGCCCGGGGAGGCAAAGAAGTCGTCCCATGCGGCGTTTGCCGGCGCAATTATTCGACGCGCACCGTCAGGAATGATCACGACTTCTTTTAGGTTGACGTCAAACGCAACAGCTTTGGGAAGGCGTACTGCCTGGGAGCGATTGGACAGGAAGAGCGTCGTGCGGGTGAGCATCATAGCCTCCTCAAAGGATATACTGATAGTATATCCAAAATCTCATCTGATACCAATAGAATTCGTTCCATGGAGATGCGCCACGTTCGTGATCTCGCTTTAGGTGAGATGGATATAGCGCACCCAATACCAAAATCCGGAAACATGGCGGCTTTCCAGCTTTTTCAATCGATACCGGATCTTCCGCTTCCCCACATACCTGACGCAGAATATCTTTTTCCTGAAAGAGGGGCGCCGGACTATTCACGAAAATTACTTTCGCCGTCCGGCGGCGTACCAGATCGCGGCGGCGAAGAAGCCCACGTAGTAGCCGATGTCTGCGCCGCCGAGATAGCGGGCGACGGGGCCGGTGTAGAGGGAACTGGTGGAGAAGAGGGCGACGGTGAGGACTGAGGTGACGACGAAGATTGTGGCGTCCCTTGTCCAGCCCTGCGGGGGGATGAGGGGCTGGCCGTAGGGGCCGGATTTTGCGGCGGAGTGGCCTCCGGTGAGGTACCAGTCGGCGAGGACGATGCCGCACCAGGGGGCGATCCAGTACATCGTGACGAGCAGGTAGTCTGTGTAGAGGCTGGCGTATTGTCCGGCGCCTGCGACGGCGAGGATGTATCCGAGTGTGGCGGTGATGATGGCGGCTGCGACGCGGGGGATGTGGATTCCGGCGGAGATCAGGCTGTAGCTGGCGGTGTTGTCGTTGAAAGAGTTGCCGGTGATCGAGGAGAGCGCGATGGCGGCTAGGGCCAGGGGTCCGAGGGGGCCCATGGCATGTTGCAGGCTGGCGATGACGGCGGTTGGTGACGGTTCGGCGATGCTGGTGGCGGTGAGCAGGCCGAGGATCTGGAAGGGGACGGCGGAGGTGAGGAGTCCGGCGAGGGCGAGGGCGATGACGGTTTTCGGGGCGCTGTTTGCGGGCAGGTAGCGGGTGTAATCCGAGGAATATGTCGCCCAGGAGAGATTGAAGCTGACGAGGATTCCGACGGCGAGCAGGAAGGTTGCGAGGCTGACGGGGTGGGTGGCGTGAACGATGGCGCCGCCCCGGGCGGCGAAGGTTACGCCGATGAGGGCGAAGACGAGGAGGAGCATGGCGCCGAGGTATTTTTGCAGTGCCTGGACGACGTGGTGGCCGTAGATGGAGGCGACCATCTGGGTGGAAGCGAGGATGCCCAGGGCGAGCCAGAAGGGGAGCGGCAGGCCGCTGAGGGCGAGCAGGGCCATGAGTGCGGCGGCGGCGGGTACGTTGTTCACGGCGTCCCATCCGACGCAGTAGAGCCAGTTGAGGAAGGACGGGGGGCGGACACCGATGCGGCCCAGCGCCATGCGGGAGGCCTCCATCTGGGTGAGGCCGGTGGCCGGGCCGACGGCTGCGGCGAGGGCGACGGGGATGGCGCCGATGATGTTGCCGATCAGGATGGCAAGGATGCCGGTTCGGAGGTCGAGGCCGAGGCTGACGAGGAGGGCGCCGGTGACCCATCCGCCCGGGCCGAGATTGGGGGAGAAGTGGCTCCAGAAGACCCGGTCGAGGGGCATTGTCTTGCGTGAGGCGGGGACCGGCTCGCAGACGGCGGCGGCGGAGAGGTCTTCCATGAGACTGTGTGCGTCACGCGACAAGGGCGGAGATCCGTGTCTGGGGTTTGTGGAGGAATTTCCACTATAAAGGGAATGGTGCGGGTGTGTAATCAGGGCGCTGCCCGTGAAGGGCGCGACCGGCGTGTGGTTTTGGGCGGCGAAGCGCAGACAACGCGTGTCGAAGCGCCGGCAGGGGGACTTTTGAGCGGCCTCCGGGTGGAAGGCCGGGCTCTGCCCGGACCCGGAAGGGGGCGCGGACCCCTTCACCCCGATCTGTTTAATTAAAATGGTTTCCAAAGGTCTGTGACCTTTGGTGGGTTTCAGGGCAAAGCCCTGAAAAGATACCGGCACTTAACGACAACAGAGTCTTTGGGCACTGGTTTGTCTGACTGACCGGGGTGCGAAGGGCCGCACCCGGAATGACCTGCTGTCAGGCTGTTGCCGTTTCGGAATCGTTCTCTGTCACAGGCATGGTTCCGGCAGCGCCGATGGGCTGGGTGGTGTAGTATTTTTCGGCCAGGCGGATGGGCAGGAGGTCCATGAACCGGGAGCCGGCGACGATCCATTTCGGGAAGGTGATTCGGCGCTGGTTGCGGGCGACACCTTTCATGATTTTGTCCACCGCATCGGAGGTCTGGGTGAGGCCAGGCATGGGGAACTCGTTGGAAGCGACCATCGGGGTGTTGATGAAAGCGCAGACAACGGAAGAGAGGATTACACCTTCGCGTTTCAGATTGCCGCCGGTTGCGACCATGAAGCGGTCGACGGCGGCTTTGGTCGCACAGTAGGTCGGGGTTCCGGGGAAGGAGACGACGCCGGCAACTGACGATATGGCGCAGATGCGACCACGCGTGCCGTCGGCGGCGCGGGGCTGGGTGCGGATGAGGTCGATGGCGGGGAGAACGGTATTGAGCACGCCGTCGAGATTGGTGGCGACCATGCGGCGGATCTGGGCTTCGGGCTCGGTGGGTGCCGTGTCATCGGCCGGGCCGGAGCGGGTGCCGCCGGTGATGCCGGCGCAGGCGAAGACGAGGTCGAGCTGTCCGGCGCTGGTGACGGCGTCTTTCATCGCGGGGGCGCTGGCGACGTCGAGTGTGTGAGTGACGACACGGGCGCCGAGGGCTTCCGAGCGGGCGGCGGTGTCTGCGAGGCCGGCGCCGTTGCAGTCTATGAGGTGGAGGGTGACGCCTTTACCGGCGCGGGTGAGGGCGAGGGCGCGTCCCAGTCCTGAGGCGGCTCCCGTAATGAGGAGAGAATCCTGTTTCATGGTCGCTCTATTAACCTGGTGCTGGTAGAAGGGCGACACCGGAGGGTCGGGACGGCTCTCCGGCAGGATCTGAGTGCCGGAAAACTGAGACGCAGGAGCCACGAACGCCGCAATGATACGCAACGTACAGTCTCCCTCGCCTGCCCCCCCTGTTTCCCGGCGCGGCCTCTGCTTCGTCATTTCCGCACCGTCCGGTGCCGGCAAATCCACCATCGCGAATGCGCTGCGGGCGGCAGAGCCGCGTCTGAAGCACTCAGTCTCCCTTACGACGCGGCAGCCGCGTCCGGGTGAGACGGAGGGGGTTCATTATCATTTCCGAACGATGGACGAGTTTCAGCGCATGGCCGGACGCGGTGAACTTCTGGAATGGGCCACGGTGTTCGGGCGCGGGTATGGCACGCCGCGCGCGCCTGTTGAGGCGGCACTGGCGGCGGGTCAGGACATGGTGTTTGACATTGACTGGCAGGGGCACCGGCAAATCCGCGAGGCATTGCCGGATGATGTGGTGAGTCTGTTTGTGCTGCCCCCTTCCCTGTCCGAGCTTGAGCGACGGCTTAAAGGGCGCGGGTCGGATGCTGACGAGGAGATTGCGCGTCGGATGGATGCGGCTCTTGCCGAGATTTCCCACTGGCGGGAATTCGATCATGTGATTGTCAATTCGGATCTTGACCGGGCGATTTTTGAGGCGCGTTCGATTTTGACGGCAGCACGGTTGCGAACGACGCGACAGACAGGGCTTGCTGAGTTCGTCACCGGTTTTCTCGGCTGATCCGGATTTATTACGATGGATTTTTCCCGGATCACCGTTCTCTGTGTCGGCGATGTGATGCTGGATCGGTTTGTTTACGGCGATATGGAGCGCATTTCGCCGGAGGCACCGGTGCCGGTGCTGCTGCTGAACAGGCGGACGGAGATGCCTGGTGGCGCGGGCAACGTCGCCAGCAATGTGATCTCGCTGGGCGGCCGGGCCATTCTGATCGGTCTGGTGGGCGAGGACGAGGCGGCGGTGACGCTGCGGGACACGTTGCGTCTCCGGGCGAAGGTTTCGGAGATGCTGGTGCCGACGCCGTTTCGGCCGACGATTTGCAAGACACGGTTTATTGCGGCGCATCAGCAGGTGGTGCGAACGGATGAGGAGAGCCGGCTGCCGCTTCAGACGGAAGAAGCGGAGCTTCTGTGTCAGGCGATCGATGCGCGGCTGGACGAGGCAACTGTTGTGATTCTTTCCGATTATGGAAAGGGTGTTTGTGACGGCATGGTGGTACGTCATCTGATTGGCGCAGCGCGGTTGCGGAATATTCCGGTATTTGTGGACCCGAAGACGCTGGATTTCCGACATTATCGCGGGGCGACCTGTATTACGCCGAACGCGAAGGAACTGGCGGCGGCCTCCGGGATGCCGGTTTCGGATAATGCCGGCGTGGAGGCCGCCGCACGCAAGGTGATGGCGCGGGCTGAGGCGGATGCAATTCTGGCGACGCGCTCCGAGAAAGGCATGATGCTGGTACCTGCCGCGGGTGAGGCGATTGCGGTGCCTGCCCGCGCGCGCGAAGTGTTTGACGTTTCCGGCGCGGGTGACACGGTGATTGCGACGATGGCGCTGGCTGTCGGTTCCGGCATGGCGTTCGACCAGGCGATGCGGGTTGCGAATGCGGCGGCGGGTGTTGTCGTGGCCAAGCTCGGGACGGCGACGGCGGATATTGGCGAGGTGATGCGTGAGTTGCAGGCGCAGGACGGGCCGGAGGAAGCGCCGCATCTGCTGACGCTGGCGCAGGCGAAGCGTCAGGTTCTGGACTGGAAAGAGCATGGTCTGACCGTTGGTTTTACGAACGGGTGTTTCGACATCATTCATCCGGGGCATGTCAGTCTGCTGGCGGCGGCGCGGGGGGCGTGTGACCGGCTGATTGTGGCGCTGAACGATGATGCCAGTGTGCGGCGGCTGAAGGGCGAGACGCGGCCGGTGAACGGGCTTGGCAGCCGGGCGGCGGTGATGGCGGCGATCCGGTCGGTGGATGCTGTGGTGGCGTTTTCAGAGGACACGCCTCTGGAGATCATCCGCGCGCTGATGCCGGAAGTTCTTGTGAAAGGCTCTGATTACAGGCCGGAGGATGTGGTCGGGGCTTCGGATGTGATTGCGGGCGGAGGGCGGCTGGTTCTGGCGGATCTGCGGGACGGGCATTCGACAACGGCGACGATCGGGCGGATTCAGGGGGGGTGAGCCGGGGGCGGCTCTGTTTTTCATGGTTTTCGCAAACAGATACTGACCGGACGTGTTCCAATGATGACTTCAGGACTGTCGGCTTATGGAGTGTTACGGGACGTAAGCAGCCATGGTCATTAACGGAGAACTTATGGACGCCGGCAGGCACGGATGGCCAAAGCCATCGGCTGTTATGACCTTCGAAAATGGCGATCCTGACGAAAATCCCTGGGTAGCCGGGAAGCCAGTGCAGGAAGACATCAGGATAGAAAATTACTCTCCGGAATGGCCTGCATGTTTTGAAACCAGCAGGCGAATCATTGCAGAGGTTCTTCCGGGAATCGCTTTGCATATTGAGCATGTGGGCTCAACGGCGGTCCCGATGCTTGCTGCAAAGCCTGTTATTGATATCGACCTGATTGTCAGTGATCCGGACCGGGAAGACGGTTACATCCCGCGCCTGACAGCTTCAGGCTATGTTCTGACAGTTCGCGAACGCTCCTGGTATCAGCACCGGATGTTACGATATGGCCATCCCCGGATTAATCTGCATGTCTTTGGACCTGAATGCCCCGAGCATTTCCGGCATGTTCTGTTCAGGGACTGGCTTTGTGACCATCCGGAGGATCGGGCACGGTATACGGCGGCGAAAGAAGAGGCAAAAATCAGTGTCGCGAATGCGTATGATTATAACATGAAGAAACAAAAGACGGTGCGCGAAATCTATCATAAGATATTCGTAAGTCGCGGCTGGAGTGTCGGCTAGCGGGACAACCATATCCGGGTCGCGATGACTGCCGTGGGTGATTGTAGTGAAAAAGCCCGGAACGGGTGCCGGCAATTGTGATTATATTGCTTTATTTCAAATCGTTATAACCGAATTACTGGTCTTTGGTCTGCATGAGAGTGACAGGCCCGGCCCGAAGCCGGAAAGGGTTGCGGACCCCTTCACCCCGATCTGTTGATCAGCAGGCGGGTTTCCAGAGGTTCTGTTGTCGTTCAGTGTTGATCTGTGATTTTTCAAAGGGTTAGCAGAATCCGGGCTCTGCCCGGACCCGGCAGGGACCGTCACGCGAAGGCGTGCTGCGCACGACGGCCCCTGCACCCCGATTGATTAATAACAAAATGGTTTCCAAAGGTCTGTGACCTTTGGTGGATTCCAGGGCAAAGCCCTGGGAAGAAGCCAACGCCCAACGACGACAGAACCTTTGCAAACCGTTTTATTGTACACAAACCGATGTGTAGGGACCGTTTCGGCCTCGGTGCAGTCTGGTTTAAACATTCAGAACCTTACGCAGTGAGGCCTCGATCTGGCCGCCGCAATAGGCGTCACCGTAATCCTGCCGTGCCTGAGCGGCCAGCCTGACCAGCGGTGGCAGCGCGGCGACACGACGGGTCAGGCTGGCCGTTAAGGGCGCTGCATCCTCAAGGATCGCTCCGATCGCAGGGAAGCGGTCCGTCATGGTCGACCAGAGGGTCGCCGTCACGATATCGGCGATGCCGGGCGCCTCGCCGCCGAGCAGAAAACCGGACTCTGCTTTCAGATTGTGGCGCCGTCCGGTTTCATCCCAGAATGACATCCACTTCTTCAGGCGGGGAACGAAATCCTGCCAGCGCTTTTCTGTCCACATCTCACGACCGCCATCCAGGGTGATCTCGTCAATCACGTCATTGGCGTCGTTGACGATCTTCATGGTCAGGGCGCGGAGAGCCGGGGTGGCAGGCATGAGACTGAGCGTCTCGCCCAGATAGAGGATGATGGCCGGCATCTCGGCAATGGCGAAGTCCGCCTTCCTGTCGATCAGCATGGGCGGCCCCATGAACGGGACCGGCATGTCTCTGACCGGCCCTTCCATCAGCCTTGAGATTGCGGCGTCACCAGCCTCGGTCCAGGTTTTACCGCTCCAGGCCAGGACCGCGCGCACGAACTGGCCGCGAAACGGCGCGGACCAGTAGTAGAGATCGTAGTCGGACATGTCCCGGACTCCTGGCTATGCAACCGATCTGTCAACAACGCTGGCAGGGTCTCTCCGTTCGGACAGGGAGTACCATCTTTTGATGATCTGCAACCGCTCGCTGGTGATTGCCGTTATGAAACCGGAGCGCGGAGGCCTCTGGTCCCTGCCGGATTCTTGCTGAGCCCGGGATTGCCCGGTCAGATTTTCATGCCTGCGGTCAGTGTCACGATGGCGCGCGCTCTTCCGGGGACGCTTGCGGCATACTGGCGTTCAGAGAGCGAAGAACGCGCTGCTGAAGCGGGCGTTTGCACAGTCGGGACGTGATTGACGGGTCGGGTGAAGTCCTGACCGTCATCAGGGTGCGGCATCGGGATTTCTCACTCTGTTTATACCGGTGGGGTGTCCCTATCTTCAGAGTACGGGCGGCGCTCCATGGCGGGGTCTGCCGTGCAGGAGACGTGACATGAACAAGACGATCACTGGTCGCTTTGGCAATAATCAGGGGCACTGGGTCGGGGATGGTTTTCCGGTCCGGTCGCTGTTTTCCTATAGCGGCCTGGGAGAAGCGATCAGTCCGTTTCTGCTGCTCGATTATGCCGGTCCGTATCATTTCGAACCGACGGATAAACGGCGCGGGGTGGGTCAGCATCCGCATCGCGGGTTTGAGACGGTGACGCTCGTTTATGATGGCGAGGTGGAGCATCGGGATTCCACCGGGCATGGCGGCGTGATCGGTCCAGGCGATGTGCAGTGGATGACGGCGGGGGGCGGTATTTTGCATGAGGAATATCATGCACCGTCTTTTGCGAAGACGGGCGGGCCGTTTCGGATGGTGCAGCTCCGGGTGAATCTGCCTGCGAAGGACAAGATGGTGCCGGGTGGCTATCAGGCGATCACATCCGCGGAAATTCCGGTGGTGGATCTTCCTGATGGCGCGGGCAGGGCGCGGGTGATTGCCGGGGAGCTGCTGGGCCGGACGGGACCGGCGCGGACGTTTTCGCCGGTCAATGTCTGGGATCTTCGGCTCACGCGGGATGCGTCGCTCACGCTGGATCTGCCTGAGGGGCATACGACGATGCTTGTGGGGCTGACGGGGCATATCACGGTCGCGGGTGGTGGCGGTGAACTTGGCGAGGCGGAGATGCTGCTGCTCAGCCGTGAGGGGAAGGCGGTGTCTCTCAGGGCGGACGGGGATGCGATGGTTCTGGTGCTGACGGGTCAGCCGCTGAATGAGCCGATTATCGGTCAGGGGCCGTTTGTGATGAACACGCAGGCGGAAATTGCTCAGGCTTTCGATGATTTTCGTAAAGGGCGGTTTGTGACCACGGCGGTCTGATGTGAGGCCCTGCTGTCGTTACGTGTTGATCTGTGATTTTTCAAAAAGCTGGCGGAATCAGGGCTCTGCCCGAACCCGGCAGGGAGCGTCACGCGGCGGCGTGATGCGCAGGGCGAAGCCCTGAGGAGGTCCGGCATATAACGACAACAGAGCCGGGCCTTCCTGCTTTCTGTGAGTTTGGGGATTGTTCGGGAACTGCGGAAGACGTGTCTTCCTCTGCCGTATATTGCCCGGACCGGACAGATCAATGTGTGGGAGAACGGGGTATATGTTGTGGCAAGCCACTGTATCTGTGTGTCGGAGCGATATTCAAGGTTGCATGGCGTAAATAAGTCATATCACGAAAGAAAACATGTCGAATCCTTGACGGGAATCCTTCTGTTACCAATATATTTGTAATATTCGCAAAAGGAATTGCCTGAATGTCGACACGCGACACACTATGCGCTGCGGTAAAAGCCCGGAGCAACGTCAGTTTTACATATCACGGGCGGTCTCTGACTGGTTCTCCGCACGCTGTGGGGAAAGGCGATGGCGAAGACCGGGTGCTGATTTATGTTGGCAGTGATGAGCATAAAAAGGGCGATGTTCCGGGGGGGCAGTGGAAATGCCTGCCGCTTGCCGATCTGTCCGATGTCGGGACGGACAGCGGGCCGTTTCATGCCGGCCATCCCGGAAAACATGAGACGGCAGGGCTGCATGAGGTCGATGTTTCCATCTGATCCCTTCTGATGATGTTTAATCCCTTCCTGCCATTCAGTGGCGAAGGGGCCGGGGATTCTCTGAGAGTTTTCCTGACTGATAATGGAGACGACGATGGCACATGATCCGCTTCCGCATGAAACCTCCAGCCTGCATGAACTGGCAGAGAGGGCACGTAAGCAGCCTAAATTGCTGACGAAACCTGAGCTTGAAAAGCTTGCCGATTTTGTTCTGAAGAGTGCTGAGCACGCGACTGAAGAGCAGAAGATTACAGCGAAAAAAGTAGTGCATAATCCGAAAGGTGTCGAAGCCAGCGATATTGTTGCGCTCGCTGAGCAGATTCTGGATCGGAAATAGGAGCGTATTATGACCGGACATTCTCATGAGCTTCCGTCTGATCAGTCCCTTGAGCATCGTCTGAACGCGGTTCGGCGTGACCTTGCACGGGCTGAGAAGGAAGAACCGCATCGGGTGCATGCGCTGACGGCTGAAGTGAAGAAGCTTGAAGATGAGCTGAAAGGCTATCGGTAAAAGATTTTTTCCGGAGGACCGATCTGTGAGTGCGGCCCTCCGGAATATGTCATCAGACTGGCGCCGGACATTGTTTCGCCTGTATGGTTGAGCGCAGACGGGCTGCTGTGTTCAGCGGCCTGGCCAGCCGGAGGTGCGTTGCATGATCCCCTTTTCTGTTCTGGATCTCTCGCTTATCACGCAGGGTTCGACGCCGGCGGATGCGTTTCGTAATACACTGGATTTTGCCGGCCTTGCGGAGACGCTCGGGTTCCGGCGTTACTGGCTTGCCGAGCATCATGCGATGCCGGGGATTGCTTCCGCGGCCACGGCTGTTCTGATCGGGCAGGTGGCTGGCGCGACGCAGCGTATTCGCGTCGGAGCTGGTGGTATTATGCTGCCGAATCATTCGCCGCTGGTGATTGCGGAGCAGTTCGGCACGCTGGAAACGCTTTTTCCCGGTCGCATTGATCTCGGGCTGGGTCGGGCGCCTGGAGCGGATCAGCGCACGGCGCGGGCGCTGCGACGCAACCCGGATGCGCCCGATCGGTTTCCGGACGATGTTGTCGAGCTCCTTCAGTATTTCGAGCCTGCTGGCGAGGAAGACAGGCATCTGGTCCGGGCCATCCCTGGCGCGGGACTGCGGGTGCCGGTATGGCTTCTCGGATCATCGCTGTTTTCAGCGGTGCTCGCGGCGCAGCTGGGGCTGCCTTACGCTTTCGCGTCTCATTTCGCGCCGGGACAGATGGAAGAGGCTGTTGCGCTTTATCGCGACCGTTTCGAGCCGTCAGAGCGGTGTCCAAAACCGCATGTCATGCTGACGGCGAATATGATTCTCGCCGATGATGAGGCTGAGGCGCGGTATCTGGCGACATCGCTTCAGCAGTATTTCATTGCTCTGCGGCGGGGCCGTCCGGTCGCGTTTCCGCCGCCGGTCGAAGCAGTGGCGGGACTGTGGTCGGAACAGGAGCAGGCCATGCTCGATCACACGCTTTCATGCACGTTTACGGGATCGATTCCTACGATTGCGCCGCATTTGCAGAGTTTCATTGCGCGTTATCGGCCTGATGAACTCATGGTCGCAGTTCCGGTCTGCGACCATGCGCGGCGACGACGCTCGCTGGAGCTTGTCGCGCAGCTTTCCGATTCAGCCGACAAAGCAGCGATTTAACGGAAGCCGGCTGCCTTCAGTTTCTGATCTGTTTTATACTGGCTCAGGGCGTAGACAGCCCATATTGCCGCTGGCAGCCAGCCGAGCAGGGTGATCTGGAGAAACAGGCAGAATATGCCGGCGATCGGGCGCCCGATTGTGAAAAATGTCAGCCAGGGCAGAAGAAAGGCGATGATAAGACGCAAGGAGATCGCTCCGTGGAAACTGGACGACCGTACTGGCCGCGTTTGCTACTAAAGCGTCCTTTATTTCCAGATGTCCAGAGGGACAGTCTCTGACCTGTGTGAGACTATCGGGGCTCTGCCCGGGAACCCGGCAAAGGCGCGTCTTCGCAAGCCGTTTTATTAAAACAGATCGGGGTGCAGGGGCCTGCGATCCCTGCCGGGTCCGGGCTGAGCACGGATGCTCTCGTCCAAAGCTCAGTTTTTACAGAATCTGATGCTATAATCGGAGGGTCTGATCTTTGACCTCCGTGAGGACGGGAGGGCTCTGCCCTGAAACCCGGCAAAGGCTCGCCTTTGCAAACCGTTTATTATTAAAACAGATCGGGGTGCAGAGGCCTGCGGACCCTGCCGGGTCCGGGCTGAGCCCGGAGTTATCGTCCACAGCTCAGTCTGCACAACAGGCGCTGGTATAAGGCGCCTTCAGGCGGCAATAGCCTGACCCAGGGCTGTCCGCAGCTTTTCTTCGGATTCCGGGGACAGCGAAGTCTGGATGATCCGTGCATGACCTTTCAGCGTTGCAAGCTGGGCCATGACCTTTTCCGGCTCGGCTTTTCTGATCAGCACGAACAGGGCTGACGTGTTGGGCGTGAGGGTTTCACCGAGATGTTTGATGAAATTATCGTCGATGCCGTAATCGCTGAACTTTCCATCCAGCGCACCGGCGCCGGCGCCGGCGAGGCTGCCCACGACAAAACCTGCGAGCGGGTTAAGGAAGATCAGGCCGACGAGGGCACCCCAGAATCCACCGGACAGCAGCCCCCAGGACGCGCCGACCTTTTCGAGATTGACGCTCTGATCAAGGTGGATTTTGCCATCCTGCGTGCGCCGGACGACGACCGCATCTTCCAGATCGAGAAGGTATTCTTTTTCGAGTTCACGGCAATTTGCCAGTTCGGCTTTTGCGCCGTCCAGGCTGTCGAAACCCACAACTACAAGCGTGCTCATCGCAATCTCTTTCAGTAAAGTTCGTTACAGCAGAATTCAGTCAGCGGATTTGCGTCCGAATACGTAGCTGAGGAGAGAGACGGCGGTGAGAATCAGCAGGCCATAAACTTTGCAGGACGTTGGGATCTTATTCTCGTGATCCTGCACATCGCCTTTGATTGTCTCAAGGTGTCCGGCCACCTGCTTTTGCAGTTCTTCCTTGTGCTCATGCAGGGATTTTTCAAGATGCTTCGCGATATCGTGAAGGTCTTCCGGGCTGAGTTTTTTCAGAGTTTCGGCTGCGCTCATGATCCGTATCGTCCTGTGTTGAGTCGTTCAGGTCAGCCAGGGAAGACTCCCGGGCACGTCCCTTAGATGTCGCGCCCGAAAGAATGATTTTCAAGATCTGAAGCGAAAACACCTGCGTGACCCACCCCTGCTCACAGCACGGGGCCGACCATGCCGAGCACGTTATTCCACAGCACACGGTATTTCGGCCATTGCATGACGGCATCAAGTGTCACGGGAAGGGAGGCGTCGATATAGGTTTGTTGTCTTGCACGGATTTCGGCCGTGAAAGCCCGATCCACGAAGAGGATGTTGTTCTCGAAGTTGAGATCGAAGCTGCGGCGGTCGAGATTGGCTGAGCCGATCATGGTCATCTGTCCGTCGACCGTCAGGGCTTTCGTGTGGAGAAGCCCGTGCGGGTATTCACGGAGGATGACACCGGCATCGAGGAGTTCACGATAATAGCTCCGGCTGGCTCCGGCGACGATCCAGGAATCGTTGCGTTGCGGAACGGTGAGCGTTGTTTTCACGCCCCGGCGGGCGGCGGCGCAGAGAGCGGCCTGGATGGGTTCATCGGGGACATAATAGGGCGTTGTGACCGTCAGTTCCCGCGCTGATGCGCTCATCAGGGCGACGAACACGTCCGGCATGGCCGCGTAACGGACGGCGGCGCTTGTTCCGATGACCTGCGCGACAAAGCCTTTCCCTTCCGGCAGGACCGCGGAGGTGATGAGGCTGGTGAGATCTTCTTCGGTGTGGGCGATCCAGTCGGTGGCGAAGAGGTGCTGGTTCTGCAGCACGACGGGGCCTTCGAACCGGGCCACCAGATCGACCCACGGAGCATATTTTGCTTTCACCCGGAATGCGGCGTCGGCGCAGTTCTGACTGCCGCAATAGGTGACTTTGTTGTCGATGACGACGATTTTGCGATGGTTTCGCATATCGAAGCGGCCACGGAACAGGCGCAGGAGCGGATTGCCGATGGGGAGTGCCCGCACGAGCCGGACGCCGGCATCGCTCATATTCTTCCAGTGGGGACTGTGAATCAGGCGGCGCGATCCGAGATCGTCGGCCATGACGCGGCAGGTGATTCCGCGTATGGCGGCGCGTTTAAGGGCTTCCACCACTTTCATGCCGTTATTGTCGGCGAGCCAGATGTAGAAGCTGATATGGACGTGTTCGCGGGCGGCGTCGATATCGGCCACGATGGCGGCGATGGCGGCATCGGCGTCCGGCATCAGTGTCGCGCTGTTGCTGCCGAGTGGCGGGTAGCCGCTGGCGGACTGGCCGACGCGGAACAGCGGAGCCAGGCGCGGTGGCAGGCCGAATTCCTGCTCCGCATCAATCAGGGCATCGCTTTGTTTGCCGGGGACAGGAATGTCTCTGAGGGCGCGGCGTATCCTCACCACGATGCGCGGGCTGAGATTTGTCTCTCCCAGCAGCATGTAAGCGACCATGCCGAGAATTGGCAGGGCGCCGATGATGGCCACCCAGGCGACCCGGGAGGCTGGCTCGCGATGTGGTCTCAGCAGGACACGACCGATGAAGAGAACCTGAAAACTGATAGTGATGGCCGCGCCAAGCCAGTTCCATTGCATAATCTGCGTTCCGGCCTGTTCTGATAGTACGCGAAAAAAGGGGCACCGTATCCTCAGGGCGGATCATGGACAACAGGAGCCGGTGAGGAAGCGCGTCTCACCATCACGACCGGCCGGAAGGCCGGGTTATGTGATGTGTAAGGGGTGTGACGGTGCTTGCATAAGACCCTGCGTTCCGTTTGTGTGAGGACAGGAAGAGATCATGATACGGAAAGGGTCTTTGCCGCATGCGTCTTCAATCGCCCTGGACGCCGCGTTTGTGCGGTGGTTCTCAGCCACCGGCGGAGCGACTGGCTGACGCTCTGGCGGAGGACATTCTTGGCGGTGTGCTTGTGGCGGGGGATCGTCTGCCGGCCCATCGTGAGCTGGCCTGGCGGCTTGGCATCGGCATCGGGTCGGTGACGCGGGCCAGTGCGATCCTGGAGCGTCGTGGTCTTGTCAGAGTGGTGAAGGGCCGGGGCACGTTTGTGTCGGCGCGACCGGGGCACCATCACAGTTTTCTTGATCTGGCCGCGAATATGCCGCCGCCGATGTTCAGTGACCGCGCGCTGGCGCGGACGCTGACCCGTCTGGCGAAAGGTGTCGATCCGGCGCTGTTCAATGTCTATCCGCCGGTGGCGGGACATCTCGGGCATCGGCGGATCATGGCGCACTGGCTGGAGGAACTGGGGCTGGCGGTCTCTCCCGAGATGTTGCTTCTGACCAGCGGTGCCCAGCAGGCGCTCAGCGTCGCGCTGGCTGTGGCGCGACAGAGTGCTGATGTCGTGATCACGGAAAGTCTGACTTATCCCGGTATGCTCGGGGCCATTCGTCAGACGGGAATGACGCTGCGCGGCGTAGCGATGGATGGCGGGGGAATGTGTCCGGTCGCGCTGGAGAGCGTGCTGACAGAGCTTCGTGATCAGCGCGCGGTTCTTTATCTGACACCGACCATGCACAACCCGACAACGGCGACGATGGAACGGGGGCGGCGGGAAGACATCGTGCGGCTCTGCCGACGGTTCGATGCGTTGATTATTGAGGACGGGGTGTATGTCTGTGTGCCGGACAACGCGCTGCCGGATCTGGTTTCACTTGCGCCGGAGCGGACATTTCATGTGAGCAGCCTGTCGAAGATTCTGAGTCCCGGGCTGCGGATCGGGGCACTGATACCGCCTGATGCCTATCGGGAGGCTTGTCTTTCCGCGCTGTTGTGTTCGTCGCTGATGATTGCGCCACTCTCCTATGCGATGATGGCGCAGTGGATGCAGGATGGCACGGCGGCCTCGGTGCGGCAGTCCCTGCGTGGCGAAGCGGGGCGGCGGCGCGGGCTGGCAGCCTCAATCCTGGGGGCATGGATGGTGCCGCCGGTTTATGACGCGTTTCATGTCTGGCTGCCGATGCTGCCTGAGCAGACTGTGGCTGTTATCAACCATGCCCGTTCTTACGGTGTTCTGGTGACTGATCCGGCGCCTTTCCGGACTGAGGCGGGATCAGGGAAATCCGGAATAAGGCTGTGTCTGGGGCTGGCGTCCCTACCCGATCTGACGGAGGCGTTGCATCGGGTCAAAGCGGCGTGCCTGGCGACGGATGCAAAAGTGTCACGCGACACTATTCCGGTGGCCTGAAAGTGTCTCGGCTGCTTATGTGGCCTGACGCGGATCAGTCATGACCGGGAGTCAGTCTTATGCTTATGAGCGGAACGCCGATTACTGTCGCTGTCACGCTTCATCTGAAGTCCGGGCATGTGAAGTCCGGGCATGAGAGTCTTTTTCAGGACATGGATCTGCTGCCGTGACGGGTCGGGTTTACATTCTCGGCACGGTGGACACGAAGTCGGAAGAGTTGCGGTATCTGAAAGCGGTTCTGACGGCCCGACGGGCTGAGGCCAGCATCGTGGATGTGAGCACTGGCGACATGCCGCATGAGGCTGATGTGACGGCGGCGGAGGTCGCGGCGTATCATCCTGACGGGGCCGGGGCGGTGTTTTGCGGGGACAGGGGGCGGGCGATCGCGGCGATGTCGCTGGCGCTGACACGATTTCTTACGGATCGGGACGATCTGGGCGGGGCGCTCGCGATTGGTGGTTCGGGCGGGACGGCGCTGGTGGCGCCGGCTTTGCAGGCTTTGCCGATCGGGGTGCCGAAGCTGATGGTCTCGACTGTCGCTTCGGGAAACACGGCGCCTTATGTTGGGGAATCCGATATCGGGATGGTTTATTCCGTTGTTGATATGCAGGGGCTGAACCGGATTTCGCGGGTGGTTCTGGCCAATGCGGCGGATGCGATGGCGGGGATGGTGCTGAACGCGCCGCCGGCTTGCGATGATGGACTTACTTCTGTCGGGATCACGATGTTTGGGGTGACGACGCCCTGTGTGGCGCGGATCACTGAGGCGCTGCGGGACCGGTTTGAGTGTCTGGTGTTTCATGCGACGGGCGCGGGTGGGCGGTCCATGGAGCGGCTGATCGATCAGGGGGTGATCCGGGGTGTTCTGGATGTGACCACGACGGAGTTCTGCGATTATGTCGCGGGCGGGATCTTTCCCTGTGGCGAGGAGCGGCTGGATGCGGTGAGCCGGACGGGGGTGCCGTATGTCGGAAGTTGCGGCGGGCTTGATATGGTGAATTTCGGAGCGCGGGCGACAGTTCCTGAGCAGTATCGGGATCGGGTGTTTGTGGAGCACAATCCGTTTATCACGCTGATGCGCACTTCGGCGGAGGAGTGCGCGGCGATGGGGCGTGTGATTGGCGGGAAGCTGAACCAGTGTCAGGGGGAGGTGCGTTTCTTCTATCCTGAGAGTGGTTTTTCGTTGCTTGACCAGTCGGGCGGTCCGTTTTCCGATCCAAAGGCTGATGCGGCTTTTCTGGAAGCTCTGTCTGCCACGCTGGAGGAAACGGAACGGCGCCGTCTGATCCGCCTTCCTTATGCGCTCAACGATCCGGCGTTTGCCGATGCGATGACGCGTGAATTTGAAACTCTGTTTAAGGAGAGAACTGATTATGCCGGCTATTCCACGCAGTAAGATTCTTGAGAAATTCCGCGGGATGATCGCGGCGCGTCAGCCGATTGTGGGGGGGGGTGCCGGAACGGGACTTTCTGCGAAGTGCGAAGCTGCCGGAGGGATTGATCTGATTGTGATCTATAATTCCGGCCGGTATCGCATGGCGGGGCGCGGGTCTCTGGCCGGGCTGCTGGCTTATGGCAATGCGAACCAGATTGTCATGGAGATGGCGCGGGAGGTGTTGCCGGTTGTGCCGGATACGCCAGTTCTGGCGGGTGTGAACGGGACGGACCCGTTTGTGGATTTCGATGTTTTTCTCGACGATGTCCGGCGTGTCGGGTTTTCGGGGATTCAGAATTTTCCGACTGTTGGTCTGATTGACGGGAATTTCCGTAAGAACCTGGAAGAGACCGGGATGAGCTACAGCATGGAGGTCGATGTCGTTGCGCGGGCACATAAGAAAGATCTTCTGACGACGCCATATGTTTTTGATTCGCAGCAGGCAAAGGACATGGCGCAGGTAGGGGCCGATGTGCTTGTGGCCCATATGGGACTGACGACGGGCGGAACGATCGGGGCTGAAACGGCGTTTACGCTGGATGACTGTATTAAGCTGATCAATGAGATTACCGATGCGGCACGGACCGTTCGGGATGATGTGATTGTGCTGTGTCATGGTGGCCCCATTGCGATGCCGCCTGATGCGCAGAAGGTTCTGGCCGGGTGTCCGGATTGCCATGGGTTCTATGGAGCATCCAGCATGGAACGACTGCCGACGGAGACGGCGCTTGTCGAACAGACAAAAACCTTCAAGGCGATGACGCGCTAAAAAACAAGCCGGCGTCCGCAGGTTTCTCCCGCGGTTATCACGGGCAGCGCCCTGATGCGCCGGACCTGTAAAAAAGGTCTCTTATCATGCTGAAGAAAACCATCCTGTCCGGCGTAGCTGCCGGCGTTTTCGCTCTGGCCTCTGTGGGGGAGGCCGCTCCACTCCCCTCTTCGGCATTGCATGTGGCCGTGACATCGCAGCGTGTGATGAATGCGGTGACGGTTTCGGATGATAAGCGTCTTTTTGTCTCGTTTCCCTATTGGGGTGGCGGATCGGAACCGGGGCCGACGGTGGCGGAACTGGATGCGAAGGGCGTGCCTCATGCCTGGCCGGATGAATCCTGGAATAACCGGGGCCATGAGCATGATCTGCTGCATAATTTTGTGCGGGTGAATGCGATCCGGATCGGGCCGGACGGGTATTTGTGGGTCGTGGATTCCGGGGATGCGAATGTGGGTGGCAAGCCCAACCCGCCGGACGGGGCGCCGGCGAAGCTGGTGGCGTTCGATCTGAGTTCCGGCAAGCCGGTTCATACGATTGTGCTGAAGCAGGGTACGACGCCGCATAGTTACGTGGATGATCTGCGTTTTCATGGCGACACGCTGATTCTGACGGATGCGGGTGATCCGGGGCTTATCCTAGTGAATCTGAAAACGGGACAGCAGCGTCGGGTGTTACAACATGCGAAGTCCACGACGGATGAGCGCCCGATGTATGCTGAGGGAAAGCTGCTGATCAGTAACGGGAAGCCGGCGCGGGTGCATGCGGATCAGCTTGAGGTTTCACCTGACGGGTCCGTGCTTTATTTCCAGCCCAGTTCGGGACCGATGTGGAAAATCTCCACGGCTGATCTGGAAAATCCGACGCTGAATGATGAAGATCTCTCACGGCGGGTCTCGCTGTTTTACGATACGCCGACGACCGGAGGAACGGTAATTGATGGTCAGGGGAATCTCTATGTCTCTGATGTCAATAAGCTGCGATTGCTGAAGATTACGCCGCAGGGCAGGGCTTCGGTGCTGATTGCGGATAAGCGGCTGGTCTGGGCGGATGCGATGTGGATCGACAGCACCGGCAAGCTCTGGATTCCGGCGGTGCAGCTGAACCGGACGGCGTCGTTTCAGGCGGATGGAGTTTCGCGGGTGCAGAGACCGGTTGCAATCTATACACTGGATCTCGGGCTGGAGCCTCAGCATCGGTTCTGATCCGGGGCTTCTGTTCGTTCGGGTTCAACGGCTGCTGACTCGTCAGAAGCTCCGGAAACAGGTTTGTGGGGTGTGCGTGTGAGAGAGGTGAGTATGGGGTGGGGTCGTCTGTTTTTTGTGGCTGCGGCTCTGGCTGCGTCGGTTCCTGCCCTTGCGGCGCCCCCTGTGGACCGGCTGACGGTCCCGGCGGGTTTTCATATTGCGCTCTATGCGGATCGGGTGCCGTCGGCGCGGGAGATGGCGGTCGGGGATGACGGGACCGTGTTTGTCGGCTCGATGGCGGCCGGGAATGTTTATGCTCTGTCGGGGATGGATGCGAACGGGCGGGCGCGGGCGGTGCGGGTGATTGCCCGCGGGTTACGGCAGCCGGTGGGGGTCGCGTTCCGGAAGGGTGATCTTTATATTTCGGATACGACGCGGATTGTCGTGTTGCGGGATATTGAGCATCACCTTGACAGGCCACCTGAACCTGAGGTGGTTGCGGATCATCTGCCTTATCGGGCGGGGGATCATTCGTGGAAATTCATCGCATTCGGACCGGATGACCGGCTGTATGTGCCGATCGGGGCGCCGTGCAATATCTGTGATGTGGGGCATGCCTTCGGAAAGCTGATCAGCATGAAGGCTGACGGCACGAACTGGCGTGATGAGGCTTACGGGATTCGGAACACGGTCGGGTTTACGTGGCAGCCGGGGACGCAGAATTTGTGGTTCACGGATAATGGGCGGGACATGCTTGGAGACGATGTGCCGTCTGACGAGCTGAATGAGCGGACGGTTCCGGGACAGTCATTCGGGTATCCTTACTGTCATCAGGGTGATGTTCCCGATCCTGTGTTTGGCAGGCAACATGCCTGCAGCGAATTTGTGCCGCCTGTGGTGAAGCTGGGGGCGCATGTGGCCTCTCTGGGGCTTCGGTTTTACGAAGGCGGGATGTTTCCGGCGTCTTATCGCGGTGATCTGCTGATTGCCGAGCATGGATCATGGAACCGGACTGAGCTTTCGGGCTACCAGGTGGTGTCGGTGCATTTCGGTGTGGACGGGAAACCAGGGACTCCTGAGGTTCTGGTCGGTGGTTTTCGCGAGGGACAGGATGCGTGGGGACGACCTGCGGATGTGCAGCCTCTTCCGGATGGAAGTGTGCTGATCAGCGATGATACGGCGGATGCGGTGTATCGACTGAGTTATGACGGGAAGTGATGGGGGTCTTTCAGACTGTTTCAAATGATTCATTTAATATTCTGTGATTTTCAAAGGTCTGGTGGAAGGTCGGGCCCTGCCCGGACCCGGAAGGGGTTGCAGCCCCCTTCACCCCGATCTGTTTCTGGGTTCGGAAGGTCTGTGACCTTTGGCAGGTTGCCAGACAGAGCATAGCCCTGAGACAGCACCGGCACGTAATGCACGCAGCGTCTTTCAGCAGACCCTTTCCAGGAGATCATCCGTGACAGTCCGGTCAATCGTGAGTTTTCCGGATCAGCAGCTTCGTGTTGCAGCTGATCCGGTAACGGTATTTGACGATTATCTCTGTCAGCTTGCGACCGATCTGCTCGACACGGTGCGGGCTGCACCGGGAATCGGAATTACGGGGCCGCATATTGGTGTGGCGCTGCGTGTGGTTGTGCTGGACCTGCCGGATGCGGCCGGACCGGTGACGTACGTCAATCCGGAGATTGTGTGGGCTTCTGATGATGTTCTTCGGCATGAAGAGGGAAGTATCTCGATGCCGGGGGCTGTTGAACAGATTGAGCGCGCGGCGCGGGTTCGCGTGCGGTATCAGGACCTCGACGGGGTGACGCGGAGCGAAGAAGCATCTGGCCTGCGGGCTGCGTGCCACCAGCATGAGATTGATCAGCTGAACGGGATGTTCTGGCTACACAGGTTATCCGGTCTGCGTCGGACGCGTCTGCTGGCGCGGCATGAGAAGCTGAAGCGTGGCGGTGGCGCATGAAGTCGGTGCGTCTGACTGATGTACGCGGCGAGGCCGGACGATATTGTTGCTGACTGGTGTTATCAGTCCTGGAGAAAACCTGCTGTGTGAATGTAGGGCCTGAGGTCACTCAGGAACTCCCGGATGCTGGCGCGCGTGTGCTGGCGGTTGGGGAGAACGGCGTAGAGGTCGATCTGCTCTCCCTGCAAATCGGGGAAAATCCTGACGAGCTTTCCGTCTTCAAGATCCTGATAGACATCGCAAAGCAGTTTGTAGGCAATACCCTGACCGGAGAGCACCCAGTCATGAATGATTTCGGCATTTGTGGTTGAGAGACGCGGCTCCACTGTGACGACATCGGTTTCAGTCTCGTTGCCGATCACCCATTTATTCAGGAGCGCCATCGTCTTGTTACGACGCAGGCAGAGGCAGTCGTGCTTTGGCAGTTCGCCCGGATGAGCTGGCAGAGAACGGCGGGCGATGTAGTCCGGTGAGGCGCACAGAACGCGCATGGTGGATGCGAGGCGGGTGACCATGGCGCCGCCGGCTTCGGGGAGGCCCAGCCTCAGCACGACGTCGAGGTAATCGCTGAAATCGTAGACGCCCTCGGAGGCGAGGGCCAGACTGATCGACAGTTTCGGGTGTTTCGCGCTGAATGTCCCGATGAACGGGGCGATCTGCCGGCGACCCAGTTCCACGGGCGCTCCGATGCTCAGTGTGCCCCTCGGGGCGCTGGCTGAGGAGAAGATCTCCTCTTCGAGACGGTCGATATCGGCGACGATGTTGAGGGCGCGTTCGTAGTAAAGGCGGCCTGTTTCGCTCAGTCCGAAATGTCTCGTGTTCCGGATGACGAGTGTGCTGCCCAGTCTGGCTTCGAGGCGGGACAGGCGCCGTGATACGGCGGCGGGCGAGTTTCCGACGTTTCGTGCGCAGGCGGTGAGGCTGCCAGCGTCCACCAGGCTTGTGAAGAAGCGCAGGTCTCCGGTTTCGTCACTGGACAAGGGGTGTCTCCGCTGAGGCCGGTCGTGGGATCTTTGCGTCCAGCGTAATATTATTTTTCCCGGAAAGTTACTACCGGTCTTTGCTGCCGGAGGGCATGGTCATGTGATCAAAAATAATAACAACGCGAAATTCCCTTGCTATAGCTGTTATAAAGTAGGCGGGTGATGCAGCGTCAGCAACGGAACAGGAAGATGACCGCGCAGGATGTCCTTCGGCAGAACGGGTCTGTTAACGGAAATGAAGACCTGAGACAGCAGCTCATCGGGACGTGGAAGCTTGTGTCTTACAGAGTGGAAGAGAAGGAGAGTGGCTCTTTCATCCACGCGATGGGGCCATCACCGAGAGGGCGGGTTGTATTTACCCAGGATGGCTGGGTGGCTTTCAATCTGGAAGGCAGCCACCGGCATCCGGCTGAGTGCGATGAAGACCGCGCCCGGCTGATGCGAACATTGGTGGCGTATATTGGTCGCTATCGGGTTGAGGGCGATCAGTGGATCACGCAGGTTGAGACGGCCTGGGCACCTGAGTGGGTGGGCACGGAGCAGCGGCGCACCGTTGCGGTGAGTGGCGTGCATGCAGATGTAACGACACCGTGGCGGGAGATGCCGAACTGGGCGGAAGGTCGGTTATCACGGAGTCTGATCCGGTTCCGGCGGGCAGACTGCGAGGAGTGATGCTGGTATCGTAAGGGGATGCGACGGATATGCGCGTCCCTGTTTTCGGGAGCCCTGCTACAGTATCTGCCATCTTGAGGTCATCGGGACAGAGTTGCGCTTGTGGCTGGATGTGTTTGTGGTGTGCAGAACATTTTTCAGAACATGCCGCGGTCAGGAATGGTATGTGGGTCCGCCTCAATGACGTCTCGTGCGGTGGCGAACTGATTTTTGTCATCTGACGCTGCTGTACTGACGTCGGCGCAGCCAGACAGAGCTGGCAGCAAAGAGAGTGTTATTACCGTCAGGATCAGTGTTACTCTGTTTTTCATTGCGATTCCCACTATTTTTATTTATATATTTTTACTAAATACTTTTATGTGAATTATTTATTCTCTATCTGTATTTGTATTACTTAACTATCTTACGCTCGTTCAGAGCGTAGTCAGCCAGACCCGATGGCTTTCCCTGCCAATCGGAATTTCGAAACAGGCATGACGCTGCAATCAGGATTATGAAGCGACGCTGACGTGGGAGGAGCAGAATATCTGGTCATAACTATTCCCTCAGCCTCCCTTGTCATTGATCTCCGACGTGGAACTTAGGAATACCGCCACAGTAAATCAACAAAAAATTTATTCTATTTTATGTATATATTGATAATTTCTAATTATGAAGAAATATTAAAATTTCTTGATCGGCTTTGGCACTGTAAACCTCTCCTGCATTCACGTCATGTATTTCTTATAAATGTTCTGTTTATTTGAGTATTTGTTTGAATTTCTTCAGTGTAGCGCCGTTGAGGACAGGTTATTTTACCCTTCGATACAGACGGCGGAGTAAACGAACGGTTGTTAAAGGCTCAGTTGTCGTTACGTATTGATCTGTTATTTTTTAAATAGTTCGAAGAATCCGGGCTTTACCCAAACCCGGCCCTCCGCCAGCGCTTTCAAAAACAACAGATCAATACGTAATGCGGCCCCGGCGAAATTCCCCGGAAGGTCCTCAGAGCCCGGGATCGCCCGGCAGTGTTTCCCAGCCCGGGCCGATGATGGCGGCGCGGCGGCGGCCGGCGCCGTCGAGGCGGAGAACGATGATGTTCTGTTCTTCGAGCCATCCGAGCATGCGGCGGGCGCGACCGGTGGAATGGGTTCCGTAGATGCGGGCTATGTCCCGGTCGGGCGGGCAGGTTTTGCCGTCGAGGGCGGCGCGGGCAAGGGTGAGGAAGACGGGCTGCATGTCTTCGGGGAGGGTTGAGGCGATAGCCTCGGCTTCCTGCCACTCGGGGGTTTCGGCGGCTTCGGGGGTTGTGCCGCTGCGGGCCGTGGCGAGAGCGCGGCGAAAGCTACGCATGTCGAGGGCTTCGCGGCCGAGGCCGGCGATGCGGCAGCGCACGAGGAAGTCCTGGTAGAGGGAGGCCGGAGGGCGGAAGCCGCCGTCGTCTTCGTCGAGGACCTCACGCAGGAGGGCGGCAAGCTGCTGTCGGCGCTCGGCGGGGTCGATCGGGTCTTCGGGCCGGGATTCTGCGTCTGAGAGGGTTTCGCCGTGGGAGGCGAGCTGGGTGAGGAGATCGGGCGGCGGCGGGGCTGTGCGGCGCGGGCGGGCGATAAGTTCGGGCTCGGGGAGCGGGGCGAGGATGAGATCGGCGACCTGCTCGGTGGGCGGGGAGAACGGGGCGAGGACGGGGCCGGCAGAACGGCTTTCGGTGTGGACGTCACCGACGCGGATGGTCATGGGGCGACGGCTGATGGCGGGACCGAGGGCGACGAAGTTACCACGCTGGAGGTCACGGAAGGCTTCGGCCTGGCGGCGTTCCATGCCGAGGAGGTCGGCAGCGCGGGCCATGTCGATGTCGAGAAAAGTTCGTCCCATGAGGAAGTTTGAGGCTTCGGCGGCGACGTTTTTGGCGAGTTTGGCGAGGCGCTGTGTGGCGATGACGCCGGCGAGGCCGCGTTTACGGCCACGGCACATGAGGTTGGTCATGGCGCCCAGTGAAGCACGGCGGGCCTCGTCGGAGACTTCGCCTGCTGAGGCGGGGGCGAAGAGCTGGGCTTCGTCGACGATGACGAGGACGGGATACCAGTGCGCGCGGGGAACGTCGAACATACCGCCGAGAAAAGCGGCGGCACGGCGCATCTGGAGATCGGCGTCCAGTCCCTCCAGGTTGAGGACGACGGAGGCGCGATGGACGCGCATGCGCTCGCCTGCAGCCTGAAGCGCGGCTTCGGTGTGTTCGGCGGCGTCGATGACGAGGTGGCTGTAGGCCTCGGCGAGGCTGACGAAATCGCCCTCCGGGTCGATGATGGCCTGCTGGACGAGGTTGCCGGTCTGTTCGAGCAGGCGACGGAGAAGATGCGACTTTCCGGAGCCGGAATTACCCTGGACGAGCAGTCTTGTGGCGAGGAGTTCGGCGAGATTCATTATTGCCGGTCCGCCGCCGACGATCTGTCCCATTTCGATGCTGCTGCTCATGGTGCCGGGGATAGCTTGCCGACTCCCTGTGAGGCAACCGGGAACAGGCGGGAATGCTGCCTCAGGGGCTTTATCGGAGGTTGGGTGCATCGAAGAACCCGGGCTCTGCCCTGGAACCCGCCAAAGGTCGCAGACCCTTGGAAACCATTTTATTATTAATCAATCGGGGTGCAGCGGCATGCGGTCCCGGGCGAGGTCGGCGACTACCGGTTCAGCCAGTTCAGAGCGCCTAGAGCGGCGGCGCGTCCGGTGGCCATGCAGGCCTGGAGGAGATAGCCGCCGGTGGGGGCTTCCCAGTCGAGCATTTCGCCGCAGACGAAGATGCCGGGGATAGCGTGAAGCATGAAGTGGCTGTCCACGGCGGACTGGGGGACGCCACCGGCGGTGGAGATGGCGCGGTCGAGGGAGTCCGGGGCTGTGAGGCGGATCGGGAGGGCCTTGATACGGCGGGCGAGATCGGCGGGAGTTGTTGAGAGGTCACCGGCTTCGCGCAGGAGTGCTGTGGCGACGGGGGGAAGCTGAGCCGCTTTCCGGAGGCGGTTGGAAAGGCTTTCGCGGGCGCGGGTTTTGCTGAAGCGATCTGTGAGAATGGCGAGGTCGAGATCGGGGCGGAGATCGAGGAAGACAGTGGTGGGACCGTTCTGTTCGATGGCGTCGCGGAGGGGAGCGGACAGAGCGTAGAGAGCGCCGCCCTCGATACCGGTGCGGGTGATGATGGCTTCACCGCGGATGGTGACTGTGTTGAAGGTCAGGGCGATGCGTTTGAGAGGGGTTCCGGCGAAGCGGTCTCGGAGAATGTCGGACCAGACGACATGGAAGCCACAATTGGCGGGGCGGAAGGGTGCGAGGGGGATGCCTTGCCGGAGGAGGAGTGTGGCCCATGAGCCGTCTGAGCCGAGACGGGACCAGCTTGCGCCACCGAGGGCGAGGATGGTGGCGTCGGGTGGAGCGATGTCTGCGGGGGATCCGTCTTTTTGTGTGAAGGTGAGATGGTTGTCGGTGTTCCAGCCTGTCCAGGTGGTGTTGGGACGGAAGATGACACCGAGGGTGTTGAGGCGGGCGAGCCAGGCGCGGAGGAGAGGCGAGGCTTTCATGGCTTTGGGAAAGATGCGGCCGGAGCTCCCGGTGAAGCAAGGCAGGCCGAGGTCTTCGGCCCAGGCGACCATCATCTTCGGCGTGAAGTCCGCGAGGGCCGGGGCGAGCCAGGGGGCGGCGGTGCCATAGCGGGTGAGGAAGTGCGGTTCGGGTTCGGCGTTTGTCAGGTTGAGGCCGCTTTTTCCGGCCATCAGCAGTTTGCGACCGGCGGTGGGCATGCGGTCGGTGACGGTGACGACGCAGCCGGCTGTGGCGAGGATTTCGGCGGCAGCAAGGCCGGCGGGGCCTGCGCCGACGATGACGATGTGGCGTGCCGGCTCAGGAATTGCTGGTGTTGCGCTCATGATGTTCCTGCCTGTGCCCCGGTCTGTTTTTCGGTGTGTTGAGGCTCTCATAGCCTCAAAGAAGGGTGCCGTGACAGGTTATGGTGGTTTTATGTGAGGGGAAGAGGTCGGGCTCTGTTTTCCGGATGGGCACGTGATGCTGGCCTGCGGGCGATGTTACAGGACGGGTGGCGGGGCTGAAGCCGGAGGGCGTTTAAGTTTCCACACGTAGGCGATCACGGCGGCGACGGCCTGGAAATATTCGTAGGGAATTTCTGTGTCTTCGGGGAGTGTATAGAGCGAGCGGGCGAGCGGGGGATTCGAGACGATCGGGACTTTTGATTCGTTTGCAAATTCTCTGATTCTGGCGGCAAGTTCGTCCATGCCTTTTGCCACGACCCGGGGCGCGTTGCCGGCTCCCTGATCGTATTCGAGCGCGACGGCATAATGCGTCGGGTTGGTGATGACGACTGTTGCGTTTTTCACGGCTTCACGGATGCGTTTGCGCGTCCGCCGCATCCGCAACTGCTTCTGACGGCCTTTGACGTGCGGGTCGCCTTCTGTCTGTCTGGTCTCTTCCTTAGTGTCATGCCGGCTCATTTTAAGACCCTGCAGGCGGTGATAACGTGTCCATACTTCGTCGAGGACGACGATGATCATCTGCACGACGAGCACGGCGACGAGAGTCCGCATTGTCAGGTCGTATAATGTGGTTGCGAAAACCTGGGGCGACCAGTCCATGGTGTTCGGTGCCAGCCTGAGCGTATCAGTCACCACGCCGTAGAGAAGAAACGAAAAAGCCCCGAGTTTGGCAATAGATTTTATTGTATCGATCAGGCTCGTCACGCTGAAGATGCGCTTGATGCCTTTCATCGGGTTGAGGCGTGTGAGATCCGGGATCAGTGCTTCGGTGCGGATCAGAAAGCCGGACTGAAGCGTGGATGTGGTTACGGCAGCGACGGCGGCGGCTCCTGCGACTGGCAGGCCGAGCAGCATGGCTGTTTTCATCGCGAACAACATGACCTGCGCGGCTGTGGACGGATCGAAATCGATATCGCCTGAATGTTCCAGAAGGCCTTTCATTTCCAGCACAAACCGGCGAGCTCCGGTGGGCAGCACCATGACCAGAGCGATGCTTGCCAGACCCAGGCTTGAAAACAGATGCAGTTCGCGCGACTGGGCGATGTTGCCTTCTTCGCGCGCCCGTTCGAGCCGTCGGCCGGTCGGGGCTTCTGTCGTGTCACCCGTATCGGAGTCAGCCACGGCTTATCTCCGGACTACTTTTCTGGCATGACGCGTTTTGCAGATTCTGGCTCATAGTCCGCCGATTCCGGGCAGACTGGCCAGTGCTGCATCAAGATGCTGCGTCCATGTTGCGACCATGCCACGAATGAGAAGCGCCAGCAGAAAGATGCCACCCAGAAGCTGCGCGGGCATGGCGAGAGAATACACCTGGAGGCCCGGAGAGAAGCGGCTTAGCAGCCCCAGCATGGCAGGCCACACGGTTCCGAGCAGCACGAAAGGCATCGCGAGCTGGAATGCCAGCAGAAAGGAACGCTGCGTCATCTCCGTAACACTGTGTGCCGCATCACCCATGAGAGGAAAATGTCCGGGTGGGAAGACCTGATAGCTTCCGGCGAGAGCATAAAGCGGGAAAACGTAAAGGCCGGTCGAAAACATCACGACAGGCACTGAAAGCGAGGCAAGGTGACTGACGGCGGTGCTCTGGGCACCAAGGTCCGGGTCTGGTTGCAGGACGTTTGAAAGTCCGGTGAATGTTGAAAGAATCTGCACGGAGACAGGAAAAGACAGAGCCATCAGCTGGGCAAGCCAGCCGATGAGACCTCCGCTCAGCGTTTCGGAGCAGATCAGCACGATGGCGCGCCCGGGATCAAGAATATCTCCGGTTTCCGCTGCCAGAAAATGATTTTTCAGAACAGGGAACATCAGAAAGGCGATACTGATTGCCAGGCCGGCTTTTATCGTCGATGGAACGGTCTGCGTGCTGAGGCCGGGCAGCGTGACAACCATCGCGACGACACGACACAGGATGGCTACGAAAACGACCATCTGCGTCGGCAGAGCCGCAATGAAGACTGTCAGGTCGCCACTCAAGAGGCGCCCGCGACGATGACCTGATCAAAAATATGCCGTGTATAAGAAAGAAGTGTTGAATACATAAACGAACCGGCGAACAGAAGAGCCGACATTGAGGCCACGAATTTTGGCACGAATGACAACGTCGATTCATTAATCTGGGTGACGGCCTGCAGGATGGAGATCAGCAGGCCCGCAGCCAGGGACGCGATCAGTGAAGGAGCGCCGATTTTTACCGCAACGATGAGCGTCTCTCGTAACAGGGACGCGATATCAACAGAATTCATAAAATAAAATGTCCTGAAATAAATAAGCTTTCCGGATATCAGATCGTCATGCGCATGACATCCTGATAGGACTGAATCACCCGGTCACGGACGGTCGAGGCTGTCTGAAGGACAATCTGGGCCTGTGAGATCGAGGTGACGATATCGGTCAGGTTTCCCTGCCCGTTCAGGCCTGCGGCTGCCTTTGCTTCCGTATCTTTTCCGTTCTGAACCGCGCCCTGGATGGCACTTTGCAGAGCATCCCCGAAGCTTGTGCCGGAATCGGTGCCGGCACTGTCATCAATGGAGGACGCCTGGTCGGCGAGAGAAGCGCCGGATTGCGTTCGCGCGTATGCGGCGGCGGCTGTTTTATTCGCGACGGAGGAGATCATCATTTCAGCAGGTCAATCGTTCTGGTGATCATGGAGCGGGTGGTCTGCAGAGTGTTCAGATTTGCCTCGTAAGAACGCTGAGCTTCGTGAGAATCCATGATTTCAACCATAGTATTGACGTTTGATGTTTTGACATAGCCGCGTGCATCGGCGGCTGGGTGCGTCGGATCGTAACGCATCTGAAAATCGGACATGTCGTGGTCGATTTTTTTGACACTAACGTTCGAGACACCTGTATTCTGATCAATCGTATTCTGAAATGTTATTGTCTTGCGGCGATAGGGATCAGCTCCGGGTGTGGAACCGGTCGTATCCTGATTGGCGATATTTTCCGCGACAACACGAAGACGCTGTGACTGCGCTTCCATGCCCGCAGCGGAAATTCCCATTGTGCTGTTGATATCCATACGTGATCGTTCTCACTATTTTCCAAGAACGAACGTCAGCATACTTTTGTAAGCTGAATAGACATTTGTCGCGAAACGCTGCTGATCGCCTGTTTCGGCAACCTCTTCCATCTGGCTCTCCAGAGAAACAGCATTGCCGTTCGGGGCCTGCTCACCCTCCGTCGTGACGGAAGAGGACCGGCCCCGGCCTCCAACCGGGATGTGGCGGGGAGAGGTTGTGGCCAGACCGACCTGGAACTGAGCCAGCGCGCTGGAAAATGGCGTGATATCCTGGGCTGTATAACCAGGCGTGTCGGCATTGGCGACATTGTTCGCGAGCACCTGCTCGCGTTGTTCCAGCCAGGACATCCGCCTCTGGGCCAGTCCGAAAAGATCAGTTCCGCCTGTGGCGGGACGTGAGGCATCCAGCATCCGGTTCTCCGCAAGGTTAAACAGGTGGGCCGGTGCAGACCGGTCCGTCTGCTGACCATGCGTTGTGAAACGCTGAAATATCGTTAAAAGGCCGGAGCAATGGAGCATTTGTTTATTCGGTCATGAAATCACTAAACGTAAACGTATTGTTTACTTTGGGATCGCAAATCTGTGGCTCTTCTGAACCGCCTCACGGAATGCGCCCGTATGGGATTTTATGACATCATTACGACTGTGGCGGCGCTTGTTGCGGTCCTTGCCATGATTCTGCTCAGCCGGAGTGGCTGGCAGGTTCTGGCGCGGCTGCGCGGTCCGGTAAGGAATAACGCTGGTCTCGCTCTGGACGGATCGCTTGCTCTGGATGCACGTCGCCGCCTCAGCGTCATTTCCTGTCACGGGCGAAAGGTTCTGCTTCTGACGGGCGGACCGTCCGATGTTGTCGTCGGGTGGCTCCCGGAACCCGGAACAGAGGATCAGTCCTCGTGAAGGCAGGTTTCACGTCCCCGACAGGGAGATTCCGGAGCGGCAACATTTCTGTTGTGCTGCTGTCTTCACTGGTGATTCTGGTGCTTGCTGCCGGGTGGCCTCATGCGGCTCATGCACAATCTCTCAATATCGATCTCGGGCAGAAAGGCGACTCCGGCACTGCCGGGCGGCTGGTGCAGCTTTCGGCGCTGATTACGGTTCTGTCGCTTGCTCCCAGCCTGCTGGTGATGGTGACGGCATTCACACGGATCATCATCGTGCTGTCGCTGCTGCGGAGTGCGATTGGCGCGCAGGGCACGCCGCCGAACACAGTGCTGATCGGGCTGGCGATTTTTCTGACTTTTTTTGTCATGCAACCGGTGATGGAGCAGTCATGGGCGAATGGCATTTCTCCGCTCATCGCAGGGAAAATTGCTGAGCTGGATGGTCTGCGCGCAGCGGCCGAACCGTTTCATGGTTTCATGGTTGCCAATGCCCGTCCTGCCGATCTGGCGACATTCTTTCATCTGGCGAATGTTCATCCTCCGGCAGCGGCGGCTGACACTCCATGGCGCGTTCTGATGCCGGCTTTCATGATCGGGGAACTACGCCGGGGTTTTGAGATGGGCTTTTTGCTCTATCTGCCGTTTCTCGTGATCGACATCGTGGTGTCGACGGTACTGATGAGTCTGGGCATGATGATGCTGCCGCCGGCTACGATCTCCCTGCCGTTCAAACTGATTTTCTTTGTGATGGTGGATGGCTGGCAGCTTGTCGCGGGGAGCCTCGTCCGCAGTTTCGGGGGCGGATAGAGAAACGTCCCCTCCCCTGATTTATGTAAGAAAACGGTTTTCAAAGGCGAGCCTTTGCCGGGTTCCGGGGCAGAGCCCTGCCAGTTCTGCACCTGCCAGTCTCACACAGGACCCTCTGGTATTAGTTGGCACCTTCCCGGGGCTTTGCCCGTGATGACCACCAAAGGTCGCAGACCTTTGGAAAGACTCTGTTCGCGTTATATATTGATCTTTGATTTTTCAAAGGGTTAGCAGAATCCGGGCTCTGCCCGAACCCGGCAGGGACCGCAGGCCCCTGCACCCCGATTGATTAATAATAAAATGGTTTCCAAAGGTCTGTGACCTTTGGTGGGTTCCAGGGCAAAGCCCTGGGAAGGAGCCAGCACTTAATGGCAACAGAGACTTTGTAAACCGGCCTGTTTATCAAAACAGATCCGGGTGAAGGGGGCTGCGACCCCTTCCGGGTTCGGGCACAGCCCGTGCTGCCGACGGACCTTTGAAAAACCACACGTCAACATTTAACGATAACAAAGGCCCGCGACCTTTGGCGGTCATCACGGTAACGGCCTGAGACTCCTGGCACTCACATATGCGGATCAGTCGCGGGCTGATCCTGAGGCATAGCCGCCGCCGCGTGGGTCAACTGAGCCGAAGCAGCGGGCGCTGTTGCCCGGCAGACCGGAACGGCAGGAGATCGCGTTGGCACGACCGGACGATGTCGCGGGTTTCAGCTGATCATCACCCCGGAGCGCACCGGAAAGAGCGGCGGCTGCCGCATCCGAGGCATCGCCCTGACCGGAGGCTGTTGCCGCCGCGACGAACGCCCCGTCGCGATGGGCAATGGCGCCGGGGAGCAGCGGACGTGGCAGATGAGCCGAGGATGCGGCGAGCACGATGCCCGTGGAGCCAGCGACGCGGCCTGTTCCGAACAGATTGTTCATCGTCAGCACGCAGGAGACAGCCTCACCCTGCCGGTCCACGACAGCGTAGGATGTCGATGCGGGCAGGTTCGGAAGTGTGCCGCCGGATGGCGTGCGGCCGGAATCGAGCAGTTCCTGAGCCCGCGCGGCGAGAACGGAAGCAGAGCTGCCGCCTTCGCTGGCACGCCAGCCGGCGACAGCCCGAGCGCCTGCGCCGCCGGAGGTGGACTGGCCATTTTCCATCGCTCTCCAGGCCACGGCCATTCCGTAACCACCATCCGCCGGTGGTGGCAGGAAAGAAACCTGGGTGCCCTGCACGGTAACCGTAAGGGGCATGACGACCTGCGGGAGGGCAGCGCGGAGACCAGCCATGGTGAGGCCGCCACCGGCTGCATCGCTTGCTGCGACGAAGGTGCGGGCCAGTGAACCGATATAGAGATCGCCCGGCCCGGCAGAACGGATTCGCTCCAGAGAGCCGGCAAGCCTCGGCTGGGTAAGGATGTCACCTGCTTTCATAACGGTGCCGTCGGAACGTCCGAAGATATGGAGGGCGCCGTCATCCGCCAGAAGCGGGGCCTGCACCGCGGCAAGATCGGAGGCAAGCTGGGTGCCCACTTCCAGGCCACCACGGGCGAGCTGAAGAGCGGGCTGGGTCAGTTCGGCAAAATCGACGCTGCCATAACGGAGCTGCATCATGAACAGGCCGCGGGCCAGCATGGGCGACGAGGCAGGGCGATCCGCGTGTGGCGTCGGACCCTGCACAGCATCGGGCGGGGAATCGCCCGTTGGAAGGAAAACGAAGGCCTGACCGCCATTTCTGTCACCGGGACGCCAGGCAAGGCAGGCGCCGCCTGCACCAAGCGAGGCGCGGGATGGCAGAGTGGCCGACAGAGCGAGACCCAGGGCCGCGGCGGCATCGGCCGCGTTGCCGCCACGTTGCAGAACGGTCTGAGCGGCGAGAGCGGCCTGGGGCTCGTCGGCGACGATGGTGCCGACATAGCCGGAAATCATATGTGAACCGGAACCGAACAGGGAGAGTACGGCATGTTCTGTGCCGCCGTTGTTCCCGAAAGGAAGGAGCGAACAGGCGGAGACAAGTCCTGCGGCGGCCACGACAGCGCCGTTGCGCTGCATCACGGAGGCTGTCCTGCGGAAACGACTTGAGGCAGGCGCTTTTGCGCGCGAGGCAGACTGGGGTCTCACGGGACGCTCACGCACGCGACAGGCACTCCATACATCTTCGGCCGGGAGCGTTAACACGGGACGCACCAGGCCAGTGTCACCAGACGGCAGGGATCCGACCGTCTCATTAATGCCGCAGAATGCGACATCAGCCCCACTCGTTAGCTTTCTTCCGCGCAGGCGGCAACGGGTGGCGCGTAGTGATTGCTGTTCCGGTTGTGGGCAAAATGCGAGCCGGATACTTCCGGCACAATGCCGGTGGTCTGGCTGGCGTGGGTCAATGGTTATGCACCAGGCTTTGTCGGGATGCGGTTCGATCTGGCTTCGGCCTGAGGGAAATGCTGGCTCAGGCCAGACCGCATGATCTGCTTATTTCCGTGTCGCGTTGCTGCGAGCGTCGAAATCCGCGACTTCTGAGTGGGTAATGAGCGTCTCAATGCGTCGATAAAGGCCCGGTTCGCGTAAGTGCTGATGCTAACAGAGCCAACAACAAAGGCTTTACGACGAATACCGCGTGGCCTCAGTGCGGTTTTCCGGGCAGCGGTATTTCTCGTTACTGTTCTGCGAATGTCGCTGACACGCCGTGTTCACGGTTGTAGGCCAGCTGTGTTTTCGTCAGCTGGAAGCCGACTTCAAACTGATAATCGTTCTGTCCGTTTGTTGGTTTGATCGGCAGATCGACGGTGACGAGGCGGGTATCGACCGCGACTGTCGAGCTGCCGGCGGGGAAGGCCACGGCCTGCTCGAAGATGTGTTTTCCGACGATTTTGTCATTGTGGACGACCGCGACGAACCACGGCAGCGTCAGTGAATCATATTTCGCGGCTGGTCCACGACGAACCACCATGTGGACGCCGACGCGGGTTTGCAGGTTTTTTTTCTTCTCGTTTTCGCCCGCTGAAACGCAGTCTCCGCTCAGATGGGTGATGCTGGCTCGTGTCACGAGGTGATCGAAGCTCGGACCTTTAGCGGAATAATTATAATAATCCGCGACTTCGGCCGGGATGTGCATGGCGGGGCATGTCGGGGCGAAACCGACGCCGTCATCTTCTCCGCAGGCCACCAGGGTGAGCGGAAGCGTGATCGCAATGGCGAGGCCCGCCAGTTGCCGGGCGAGCGGTGCGCGGAGAGCGGAGGCGATCCGAATCGGGGAACGGAGTTCCGTCACGGGGGAGAGGAAACGGGACAGAGGATGGGTCATGCGGCAGTCCAGGATAGCAGGTCATGCATCCGACGGACGCACAGCCGTCGTGAGCGGAGAGCCTGAAGGGAAACGGGCGGGCAGAAAAGTGACGGGACAAAAAGCATGAGGCGAAGTATTAAACATCAAGTGCGTCCGGGAAAACCGGGCCGAACCAGAAATCAGTGTGCGGGCCGCACGGGGAGCGCTTCCAGGCCGCATTCGTATGCCCGGATTATCGCCTGCCGGACGGATCGGTCCGACCGATATGGCTTGCGCGATCCGCGTGTCTTGCGTAGGGCGAGGCAAAACTGATTATCTCCTGGCCGGACCGGACATCAGTGCCGGCCGCCCCGTATATCGCCCGCCGAACGTTTGGGGAACACCATGCCCGACCAGCTTATCTCGACACTCAGGCCTGAGACCGCGGATGCGGACACCCGCGCACTCAAAGTTCTTCTGGCTGGCCCGCGTGGCTTCTGTGCCGGCGTCGATCGCGCCATCCGCGTGGTTGAGGAAGCCATCCGGGCTTATGGCGCGCCGGTCTATGTCCGTCATGAGATCGTGCATAACCGGACGGTTGTTGAGGAGCTTGAGGCGAAAGGGGCGATCTTCGTTGAGGAACTCGACGAGGTGCCGGCGGACGGACATGTTGTCTTTTCCGCGCATGGCGTTCCGAAGACGGTGCCGGCTGAGGCTGCACGCCGGAATCTGCTTTATCTTGATGCGACCTGTCCGCTGGTTTCCAAGGTTCATCGCGAGGCTGAGCGGCATTATGCCGATGGTGGCCCGGAGAGCCGTCATATTCTGATGATTGGTCATGCCGGGCATCCGGAAGTGATTGGCACGATGGGGCAGCTACCTGTCGGTGCTGTTACGCTGATCAACGACGCGGAAGAGGCCCGGACGGTTCAGCCGGACGATCCGACGCGTCTTGCCTTCATCACCCAGACGACGCTCTCGGTGGATGACACGGCTGAGATTGTGGACATTCTCCGGGATCGTTTCCCTCTCATCGAAGGGCCGAAGCGCGAGGATATCTGCTACGCGACGACGAACCGTCAGGAAGCGGTGAAGGCGATCGCGCCGGAATGCGACCTGGTGATCGTGATCGGGTCTCCGAACTCATCGAACTCGCAGCGCCTGCGTGAGGTTGCGGAGCGGTCGGGCACGAAGCGGGCACTGCTGGTGCCGAAGCTCGCGGCTCTGGACTGGTCGGTTCTGGATGGTGTGAACTCGGTGGGCATTACGGCGGGGGCTTCGGCTCCGGAGGCTCTGGTGCAGGAAATGGTCAATGCGCTCGCGAAGCGTTACACGCTGGAGATCATTGAGCGGACCGTGAAGGAAGAGAACGTGACGTTCCGCCTTCCTGCGCCGCTTGGTTGAAGCGGCATGGTGTTGTGACCGGCGGATCGCCGGTCAGGCGCGGGCTGATGGCTCATCGGGTATCTTTTTTATCGGGATTGGCTGAGTTTCTCTGATCCCGGCTTGCTCTGAAGGGAGCTCATGGCCGTCTACACGGAAGTCGAGGATGAAGCCCTCGCCGGTTTTCTGACCGAATATGACATCGGCCGTCTGACGGCTTTCCGTGGCATTGCTGAAGGTGTGGAAAACAGCAACTTCGTTCTGCGCACGCGGCAGGATGAGACGGACCGGGATTTTATTCTCACGCTTTACGAGAAGCGGGTGAATCCGGCGGAATTGCCATGGTTTCTGAGGCTGATGCGTCATCTCGCCACGAATGGCCTGTCCTGTCCGCTGCCTGTTGAGGGTCGTGACGGGCAGGCTCTGCGCGAACTGGCAGGCAGGCCGGCGGCGATTACGACGTTTCTTCCGGGTGTGTGGCCCCGGCATATTCATGTGGAGCATTGCGCGCCTCTGGGTGCTGCGCTGGCGACTCTGCATGTTGCGGGTCAGGACTATGCGGCTGAGCGGCCTAACGGGCTTGGGCCTGAGGCATGGCGGCCTCTGCTTCGGGCTTCTCAGGGCTCCGGTGCGACGGAGCAGGCATTTCCGGGGCTGAGTGAAGAGCTGGATCTGGCGCTGGACAGGATTCTGCCAGCGTGGCCTGTAGCGTCGGGGCCTTCTGCTCTGCCTCGCGGGCAGATTCATGCTGATCTCTTTCCGGACAATGTGTTTTTTCTCGATGGGGCGATTTCCGGGCTGATCGATTTCTATTTCGCCTGCACGGATCTGCTGGCTTATGACGTGGCCATCTGTCTCAACGCGTGGTGTTTTGGCGATGACGGCACATTTAATGTGACCTGTGCCCGGCGGCTGCTGGAGGGATATGAGAGCGTTCGTCCCCTGACTAAGGCTGAGCGCACGGCGTTGCCGGTCCTCTGCTCGGGCGCTGCGATGCGTTTTGCTTTGACGCGGCTTTATGACTGGGTGAACACGCCGCCGGGCGCGATGGTGACGCGCAAGGACCCGATGGCTTATGTGCGGCGGCTGCGCTTTCACATGGCTTCACCGACTCTGGAGGCTTACGGTGTCTGATGTGACTGAGACTGTGGATCTGGTGGAAGATCCGGGGCTGGATGCCTCTGCTGTTGTTCAGGTGTGGACGGATGGCGGGTGCCGGCCCAATCCCGGACCTGGTGGCTGGGGCGTTTTGCTGCGCTTTAAAGGGCGGGAGCGGGAGTTGTCTGGCGGTGAGGCGGAGACAACCAATAACCGGATGGAACTGACGGCGGCGGCGGAAGCTCTGGAGACTCTCACCCGGCCCTGTGTGGTGGCGATCCATACGGACAGTGAGTATGTGAAAAACGGAATTACCCGCTGGCATACGGGCTGGGTGCGGCGGAACTGGCGGAATGCGTCGGGCGATCCGGTGAAGAACATGGATCTCTGGCGCCGTTTGCTGGATGCGGCGAAGCAGCATGAGGTGTCGTGGCACTGGGTTCGCGGGCATTCCGGGGTGCCTGAGAATGAGCGCGTGGATCAGCTTGCGACGGCGGCGCGGATTACTGTTGAGGCTGCGGGGCAGTAAGCGCGCGGCTGCCTGGTTCGGGCTTGCTGATTAAGGAAGGGGAACCGAAGTTCCCCTTCTGAGTGTTATGCTGAGCGGCTGAAAGGCCCCATCGCCTCCAGCGCGGCTTCCGGCCGGCCGAGGGCGCCCGCGAGGGTTCTGCTGACCTCGCCTTCGCTGAATTTCCCCCGGATCAGACGGGAGCCGGCCTGCCCCAGAGTGTCGACCATGTCCGGGTCCTGATGAAGGCGCACGATCTGTGCCGCGATCTCCCCTGCATCTTTCTGCACCAGGTCGCTCAGGTCTGCGGGCAGATCAATGCCTTCGGCGGCCATGGGGCTCATGACGCAGGGCAGTCCGGCGGCGAAGGTTTCCAGAACTTTGCCTTTGATCCCGGCGCCGAACCGCAATGGCGCGACACCCAGGCGGACGTTTTCGAAGAGATCGTCCCGCAGATTTTCGATTCTGCCGGCAATGTGCACCCCGCCGCATGATGCGTCTGCTTCACGGGCAAGATCTTCGATGTCCGCGTCTGCGTCGCTTCCAGCCAGTATGCACCGGATCTCCGGGGCCTGCTGCCAGACACGGGGCATGACTTCGCTGACCAGCCATTCGGCGGCATCGCGGTTCGGGCCGTGACTGTAATTACCGAGGAAAGCCACGCCATGACGTTCTGACGCGGATTTTCTGACGGGCTGCGGTGCGATGTCCCATGGCACGACGTGGACGTTCAGTGCGGGCATAAGCCGCCGGAGTTCTGAGGCTTCGAAACCGGAATGGGTTATAACGACATCGGACATGAGCGCCGCTGTGACTTCGAGCGTGCGGGTCCGGCCGGCCTCGTAGGCCAGATCCGTGTTGCCTTCGATCCCGGCCTGGCGCGCCATGCGGAGATAGTGAAGATCAGCCACGCTGTAGATCACGCGGCTGCCGCCCATGTAGCGTCTGACCAGCCCGGCATAGGATGAGGCGATGCTGACACGATGGAGATAGACGACATCGAATGTGCCGGCCTGACGTCTCAGCACATCTTCGGGCGACTGGTAGAAAGGCGCGCAGGCCACTGACACGCCTTCGGCTTCCATGGCGGCGATCAGATCCTGCGGAATGTTTGCCGCGGGTGAGACGAATGTCACCTGGTAACCAAGGCGTCCGAGCGTACGGATATGAGAGTAAATCGCCTGCGATCCGGCGTCACATCCCACACGCGGGAACTGTTCGTCGATGACAAGGGCACGGCGCAGTTTCGGTATGTCTGCGGCGGCCCGGCCCGCAAGACGGCGGGACCGTTCCAGTTCGGCTCTCTCTTCGCGCCGGGTATCATGATCGGCTTTTTGCTGGCTGATGCGTTCTGCCTGACGGGTCACGAAGGCGAGTGCCCTGCGGCGCTCCTCGTCGGTTTCCAGTCCTGCAACGGCTCTTTCGACGAAAGCTTCCATGTCGTCATTGAAGTCGCCTGCTACGGAAAGATGCTTTGGCGATCCGTGAAGATGATGATCCGTGCCGGCGTGACGCACTTCGATGACATGGGGTGTGGCAGGATCAAGCAGCGTGCCGAAAGTCAGCTCAAACGCGGCCCAGCCATTCCCGATACCGGCTGAGGCGAGGTCCGGACGCTGGCTGGTTGCGCAGATCGTTGTGATATAATGTCCATCCACGAATACATCGACCTGCATTCTCTCCCATGGTCTGTCTTCATTCCATGCCCAGCCATTGAGCCTGTTCCGGCTGGCGAAATCCAGCCAGCCGTGGAATCTGCCGGTTTTTTCTGGCCGGTCACCGGCTTCCGGATTTTCCGTCGTGACCGGCCGATGCGGGGATGGCTCCTGATGATGCGAGGGCTCTGTGCCTGCGGCCTGCGCGCAGAGTGCGGCGAGATCGACATAGCCCGCGTGGACCGGGACAGTCCCTGCTCCGTGTGGCCGGGCACGTTCTGCGAGCTGTCGCCAGATTTTTGCGAGATGTTCTCCGCCTTCGACGCGGGGGGCGCAGTAGATTGCTTCTTCGCGTTTTGCATCGGGGTAGCGGGCGTAATAATCGGCGGCGTTCTGAAACATGCCGCGCGATCCGTCTTCCACGTAGGTTTCGGAGGGGGCGCCTTCTGCCAGGAGCAGATCGTGGCTTTCCAGTTCGAGGTGGATATAGGCCACTTCGCCGGGCTCTTCATCCTGCACGATGCTGATGCCGTTGATCAGCGCGCTGGCGGGAACGAGCACGCCATCGACATACATGGCGTGAAGGGGTGACACGCGGAGATCGCGTTGCGGGATGTTGTCGGCGATGGCACCGGCTTTGATGGTGACCGGAAGCAGTTTTTTGTTTTTCCCCACGAATTCGGGGGCGTAGCTGCGGCGACCGATCCAGCGGACGGGGCGTAGTTCACCGGACGCTGTGCGGACGAGATCGCCGATCTCCAGGGTCTCGATCGCGGCTTCTCCGTCCTGAACCGCGATGCGTGTTCCCGGGCAGTAGCAGGCGATGTAGCTCAGTTGCATGCCCTTATCGCCGGAACTGTCCGTGGTGACTGTAGAGGACGAGAAATCGGCGGCGTCAAACCCTGGGACTGGAGATGCCAGGCTGATAGTGTCAACGGTTTTACCGGAACTGTCCAGAATCGTGATTGCGGAGTCAGAATAAGACACTGAGTACTGGGTCGGATCGAGGTCGATCTGAAGGGTTGCACCCTTTACCAGAGAGAGATTCGTCAGCGTGTCGTCGAGGCCACCGATTTCCAGTGTGCCGCCATTTTCAACGGTAATGCCGTTGATGGTCGAATTTACGCCGTCGAGATCCAGAATATCAACGTAACCACTGCTGCTGATGGTCACGTTACTGACGCTGGCACCGGCTTCCAGCGTCGCGGAGCCACCGGACCCGACAACGATGCCGGAGAGTGTTCCGCCGGACTGAACGTCTTCCAGGCCACCGGAACCAATGGTGACATCATAGGAACTGCCACTACCCTGGACCTGCTGCTGGCCGCCGGACAGAATCGTGGTGTTGCTGGCGTAACCGCCGCTTGTGACGGCCTGGTTGACACTGAATCCCGTTCCGCTGAGCGTGGTGTCAACAGCCGAGCCACCGGCGTTGATGGTCTGAAGCGCGTTGCCGAGGACAGTGGCCCCAGACGCGATTCCGCCCGCTGCTACAGTCTGTAATGCCTGCGTGTTGCCGGTGCCTGAGGACAGCATTGCCCCCGTATCTGTTCCATAGACATTCTCCGACGCCCCGGCATCAATGATCATGTTTCTGGCGGTGCCCTGCGACCAAACAACCGTCGAGGTTCCTGATGTCATGGTGACATCGCTGATGGTGGCCCCGTTTTCAACAGCGAACCCACCGGACCCCGTGCTGCCGCCGGAAACCGTGCCGCCGGAAACCGTGCCTTCGGTTCCCGGACTGGCGTTACCTGTAATGCCAACAAAAAGAGAGCCGCCGGATATGAGCGTGATGCCAGATACAACGCCACCGGATGAGACATAGGCGGTGCCTCCGGAATTAACCGTGAGGCCACTCACGACAGCTGTGTCGATGATTTTGAGCGTATCGCCGCTACTAACGGTCTGGTTAGTCTGCGTGCCCGTGTTCACCGTCGTTGTTGTCATGAGTGCCTCCGAAAATCACGCGAAGCCTTTTTTTGGCTAACGGTGCTGTGAAATGTTTCCGGGTCTCATTCTTCCGACAAATCGCTAATTTTTCGGATACAATGCTTTCTGGCTGTTCATAATTGGAGTTCAGGGCCTGTCGTCAGACCGTTTCGAAGCTCTGTCCGAACGCAAAACGGCCGCGCCGGGTGGAGACCCGGGCGCGGCCATCAGAGACAAAATATGTCAGTGGAAAATCACTGACCTTTCAGACGCTTATTGCAGAGGCTGTAATATCCGCCGCCCTTCTGGATCCAGCGCAGGCCACCGTTTCCGCCGGTTGCCTTATTGGCCTTGTACTGGTCATCGCATGTTTTACGGCGACCGGTGCCAGCGCTGAGCGAGGAATATTTCGAAGAAATCTGACCCGGGTAGACCACGTTGCCGGTCGGGGTAGCGCTTGCGGTTGTCTTCGCTGCGGGTGCGGCGGGAGTCGCCGTTGCCGGAGCAGCGGCGGGGGCGGATGCTGCCGGGGTGGTGTCTTCCGGTTCGGCCTCGGAGCCGGTGCATTGCGCGGCCTTGAATTCCTTGTAGGTCTGTCCGGATGTGAGGGTTCCGCTTTTCCGCGCTTCGGTGAATTTCGCGCGACATTCCTTAGCGGTCATCGCCTGTGCGGCATCTGCGGAACCGAGCCAGAGAGCGCCTCCGGCAAGCAGGGCGAGCGACGTGGCGGCGGCGCGCGCTGAACGATTGAAGCCCATCAGCTATCCTTATTCTTCTCAGGTTCACATGCACGCCCTGTGGCATGACGCGCTGTCGTCGATGCCTGCGTTGAAGGGCGGGCATCCGGGCATTCCATGGCCCCTTGCGACTCTACAGCGTGACCGCCGGATATGACAGAGGCCGGATCATGGACTCCGGCCTCTGTCGCTAGTCTGCGATTGTCACGTCGGCCTTTGTGCCGCGTTATGAGATCCGTTCGCCGTGCAGGGCGACATCCAGGCCTTCCTGCTCGGCTTCCGCCGGCACACGCAGACCGAGGACGGCATCGACGATTTTCAGCAGAATGAAGGTCATGACGCCACACCAGACGATGGTCACGCCGACGGCCTCCGCCTGAATCAGCAACTGATGGAGTGAGCCCGGGGAGCCGGCCGGATTCGCATCTGTCGCGGAGAGCGGGCCGTAAGCCAGCACACCGGTCAGCAGGGCGCCGACGATGCCGCCGACACCGTGGACACCGAAGGCGTCGAGGCTGTCATCGTAACTGAACATGTGTTTGAGCGTGGTGGCGCTCCAGTAGCAGACGACTCCGGTGACGAGGCCAATGATCAGGGCGCCCCCCGGCAGAACGAAACCGGCGGCGGGGGTAATGGCGACCAGGCCGCCGACCGCGCCGGAGATGATGCCGAGAACTGTTGGTTTGCCTGTGCGGACCCATTCGGCCAGCATCCAGGCGACGCCGGCGGCGGCGGCGGCGATCTGTGTGGTGGCCATGGCCATGCCGGCGCGGCCGTTGGCACCAACGGCGGAGCCGGCATTGAAGCCGAACCAGCCGACCCAGAGCAGGGAGGCGCCGATGACGGCGTAGGTGAGGTTGAAGGGTGCCATGTCGTCTGTGCCGAGGCCGCGACGTTTGCCGAGAACGATGGCGCAGACGAGTCCGGCGATACCGGCGTTGATGTGGACGACCGTGCCACCGGCGAAGTCGAGCGTGCCGAGGCCGAGCAGCCAGCCCACGGGGCTCCAGACCCAGTGCGCGACGGGGGCGTAGACGAGCAGCGACCAGAGGATGGTGAACACGCACATGGAGGAGAACTTCATGCGCTCGGCATAGGCGCCGGCGATCAGGGCCGGGGTGATGATGGCGAAGGTCATCTGGAACGTCATGAAGACGCTCTCGGGGATGGTCATCACGGTTGCGTTCGGCGAATCGGCACCGAGGGTGAAGCCGACATCGGCGCCTCTGGAGATATGGTCGCCGATTGTTGCCAGGAAGGCTTTCGAGAGGCCGCCGATATAGGGCGTGCCGGTCGAGAATGCGAGGGAGTAGCCTGCGATCATCCAGACGACGGTGATGATGCAGCAGATGGCGAAGCTCTGCATGACGGTGGACAGCACGTTTTTCTTACGCACCATGCCGGCGTAGAACAGGGCCAGTCCGGGGATGGTCATCATCAGGACGAGAGCGGTGCTCACGAGCATCCAGGCGGTGTCGCCGCTGTCGATTGCGGGAGGAGCATCGGCGGCCTGCGCGGGGATGGCGGCGGCCAGTCCTGCGATCAGCGCGGCGCCGGCGGCGGACGTTTTCATGCCCGGAAACAGGCGCATCCTGTTTTTTTGCTCCGGGTTTCGTCCTGCGAACGAAGAAAACTGAATATCCATTAACGCGTGTGGCCCCCTGCCCCATTCGCATCTGCGGTCGGGGGGATCAGGGCGTGACGGTCTTTGTCCTCCGTGCCCCGTCTGCCGGGGCAGATCAGGGCGAAAGCGGACATAGGAATGCCATGCGCTGATCCCGCCGGCCACACGACGACCGAACAAAATCTTCACTTTGTTACGTAGCTTATCCGAAACGAAATGCTCAAGCCCTGTGACGGTGACAAACGCACTAATACCAGAGGTTGTGGTGGCAGACCTTTGGCTGAGAGAAGCCGGGCTCTGCCCGAACCCGGAAGGGGTCGTGGACCCTTTCACCCCGATCTGCTGATAAATAATACCAGAGGGTCTGGCCTTTGAGCTGTGCGAGACTGGCCGGTGCAGGACCGGGAGGTGCAGGACTGGCTGGGCTCTGCCCTGGAACCCGGCAAAGGCTCGCCTTTGCAAACCGTTTTATCGTTTTATGATCAGCAAACCGGGGTGCAGGGGCCTGCGGTCCCTGCCGGGTCCGGGCTGAGCCCGGATACTCTCATCGACAGGTCAGTCTTCACAACCTCTGGTATAAGCCGGTTTCCAAAGGTCTGCGACCTTTGGCGGGTTCCAGGGCAGCCCCCTGCCAGTCCCACACCGGCCAGTCCCACACGGCTCAAAGGTCAGACCCTCTGGCACCATGTCGGCTCCGGCATTGCGTCAGTCGTCTGCCCTCCCCCGGGCACCGGCCACGCGGGTACGGGTCCGCATTGTGACGAACTCCTCGGCGGATGTTGGGTGGATGCCGATGGTGCGGTCGAAATCGGCCTTGTGCAGGCCGGCTGTGACGGCGATGGCCAGGCCCTGCATCAGTTCCGGCGCGTCCTCGCCGATCATGTGGGCCCCGACGACTTTCTGCGTGGCCTGATCGACGACCAGTTTCATGAGGGTGCGTCGCTCTCGCCCGCTCAGGGTGTGGCGCATCGGGCGGAATTTCGAGACGTAGATATCGGTGGCGCCCTGTTCGGCGGCCTCGGCTTCGGTGAGGCCGACACTGGCGAGAGGCGGGGTGAAGAACACGGCTTTCGGGGTGGTGTCGAAGGACCAGCCCCGGGCGTGATCGCTGTAGAGGCGATCCGCGAGGATATGCCCTTCGGCGATGGCGACGGGGGTCAGGTTCAGATGGTTGGTGACATCGCCGATCGCGAAGATGCCGGGGTCCGTTGTCTCGAAGTGACGGTCGATTTCGATGCGGCCATCCTCTGTTGTCCGGACACGGGTGGTTTCCAGGCCCAGTTTTTCAGTCTTCGGGTGGCGTCCGGTGGCCATCAGCACGCAGTCTGCTTCAAGGCGGGTGCCGTTATCCAGCGTGACGGTGAGAGCGTCACCGTTCCGGACGATGCGGGTCGGGCTGGATTTTTCGTGCTGACGCACGCCGCGCTGGTCGATAGCATCGTGAAGGGCCGTGCGGAGATCTTCATCGAAGCCGCGCAGGGGGAGCGCCTGTCTGTAGACGAGATCGACGCTGGCACCGAGGCCAGCGAAAATTCCGGCGAATTCGATACCGATATAGCCTGCGCCGATGATGCAGACCCTGCGGGGCATGGAGGGGAGGCTGAACACCTCGTCGGAAGTGATGGCCAGGTCTGCCCCCATGACGGGCAGCTTTGTGGGCGTGGAGCCTGTTGCGATGACGATATGTCTGGCGGTGATTCGCCCGGGTTTCGCTTCGGGATCGAGGCCTGTGGGTGTGGTGACGATCGTGTGGGTGTTTTCGAAGCGGGCGTGACCTGTGATGAGGCGGACGCCGGCTTTTTCGAGCATTGAGACATAGATGCCGTTCAGGCGGTGGATCTCGCGGTCTTTCGCGTCGATCAGTTTTACCCAGTCATGGGTGCCGGGTTCGGTGTTCCAGCCGAATCCGTGGCTGTCGGCGACGTAATCGCCGTATTCGCTGGCCTGGACCATGAGTTTTTTCGGCACGCAGCCGAGATTGACGCAGGTTCCGCCCCAGTGGCGTCCTTCGACGACGGCGACCCGGGCTCCGTGGCTGGCAGCGATGCGGGCGCAGCGGACGCCGCCCGATCCTGCGCCGATGACCAGGAGATCGACGTCGTAGAGTGTGTTTTCGGGCATCTGTGCTTCGGGGCTCCGCCTGGGGGGAATCGGTTATTATGCCCGGGCTCTGCCCGGACCCGGCAGGGACCACACACAGGCCCCTGCACCCCGGTTTATTTTAGCTCAATGGTTTGCAAAGGTCTGCGGTCTGAGTTTTTCAGCGCTCGGCGAACGCCTTTTCGACGACATACGCCCCCGGACGCGAGTTGTTGCCTTCGTCGAAGCCGCGCGCTTCGAGGAGTTTCTCGGTGTCGGCCAGCATTTCCGGCGAACCACAGATCATCACACGGTCATGCTCGGGGTCGATTTCCGGGATATTCAGGTCGCGGAAGATCCTGCCGTTTTCTATCAGGGTGGTGATGCGGTCGGAGACTTCGAACTCTTCGCGGGTGACGGCCGGGTAGTAGCGGAGTTTCGAGGAGATGTATTCGCCAAGGAACTCATGCCCGCGCAGGTCGGCGCTGATGTATTTCTGATAGGCGAGTTCGCTTCTGATGCGGACGGTGTGCGTCAGGATGACGTTGTCGTAGCGCTCGTAGCACTCAGGGTCACGGATGAGGCTCATGAACGGGGCGAGGCCGGTGCCGGTCGAGAGGAAATAGAGATTGCGGCCAGGACGCAGGTTGTCGAGCAGCAGGGTGCCGACGGGCTTGCGCCCGATCAGCACGGTATCACCGACCTTGACGTGTTGCAGGCGCGAGGTGAGCGGGCCGTCCGGCACGGCGATGGAGAGGAACTCCATGTGGTCTTCGTAGTTCGCCGAGGCGATGGAATAGGCGCGGAGGAGCGGCTTGCCGTCCACCTCGATTCCGATCATCGCAAACTGGCCGTTTTCGAACCGGAGCGCCGGGTCGCGCGTTGTGGTGAAGCTGAACAGGCGGTCTGTCCAGTGATGCACCGTCAGCACTTCCGCCGGGTAGAGGTGCGGGTATTCTTTCGTCGGCGTGGCCAGATGCCACACGCCTTCATGGCCTTCGACCGGCAGGAGGCCGGAGGGAGCCAGTTCGGGAGCGAGGCGCGTCAGCGTTTCGGACATGGCCGGGAAGTCTCCGTGTTTAAGGGCGTCACACTGTGGAACAGGGGCCGTCTGGTCGTGCAGAACCTGTCCGGCGGGCGTGCGCCAGATTGCCGGGCGAATTGGGTGGCGTTTTTAAGGGCAAGTGCTGTCTTATACCAGCATAATTTGTGCGAATCTGGTGCGAAGCCGGGACAAAGCACATGGTGAGGGCGTGGTTTTCGGGGGCTGGTCATTTTCTGATGCGCGGAGCTGAAGCTGCGCATTCTTAAGAAACCAGGGTGCTCATGGCTTCTGTTCAGCCATTTTGGGCAAGGCCGGGTCCGACCGAAGGGGAGCCTGATCGAAGACCTGTGTTGAGTTTGCGGGCGCGCACATCTGGCGGGCGAAGTGCTGATGCAGGTCGCCGGGGGGAATGTCGAGCACGAGGAGGTCCGGTGTGACGCAGTTTCCGGCGTCATAGGCGTCACTGGCGACCCAGTGCAGGCGGGTTGTCAGTTCGGGCTCCGGCGCAATGGCAACGGGGAGCATGACCGGACCAGGATGCATGCCGGGCGACGGGCGCCGTTCAGCGGGCACAAAGTGGCCGCTGCTGTCCTCGAAGTGCAGATGCGGCAGCGTCTGTACCGTGCAGGGTGATGCGCTGATATTGCGCAGCACCAGTAATGTGCCGCTCTGTGACATGCCGTTAAAGGCACCATTTTCGTCGTCGAAGCTGAGGGAAAGGTCCGCTGCGGTGCAACCGGGATATTGATATTCCCTGACCGGGGCGGTCTCCGCTCCGAAGAGCGGTGAAACGACCGTGCCGAGGGCCAGTGCGACGGCAAAGCGAACGAGTATGGTGGTCACTGGTCGCACTCTGTCATGGTCCGGGCACCACATCCGGCCCTGGGCGGGCGACAAAACCGAGCACGTGGCCGGTTGCCGGATCAAGATGGCAGGCCCATGAAAACGATGTCCAGCGGATTGTTGCTGTTCCTGCATGGAGGAACTGGCCCCGGCCTTCCACCAGTGCGGGACTGACCACATGCTGGCTGTCCAGCCGCTCGTCCTGAAGGAAGAACCGGTACGGAGAGCTTCCGAGTTTCACAAGGGTCTTTCGGGCTGCGTCCTGACAGAGGAAGGTTGTCATCAGCCAGGCCGCACCCTGATCCCGTGTGGCCCTGCGTTCGTCAGGATTCTTCATTGCTGCGAGATGCTGGTCGATGATCTGCTGTTCGACGGGTGATGGACGGATCCCTGTTGAGTCAGCGTGTGATGATGTGATGAATGCCGGGAACGTTATGACGCAGATAATAATTCCGCTGAGATATCCGTTCATGTTTCTCATTCAACCTGATCCGGCACTATTCTGTTCGCCTGCGCTTTTGCCTGTGTTTTAAAATCAGTGTTTTAAAATATGACGCGCTGTGTGTCTTCACGTTGCCGGATATTCGCTGAAAAGGTCATAGGAAATCAGCATCATAAGCATATTCCGGGAGAGCGTTTGTCTGGCGCGTACTTTTGATTATCGAAGCGTAGCGGGGATTTGCCCCGCTGCAAAGGCACGCTTCTCGTTGCCGGCAAGCGCTTCGTCAGGGCTTTGCCCTAAAACCTGCCAAAGGTCTTTGACATTTGGAAACCTGCTTATTTATCAAACGATAAAGATGAAGAGATCCGCGACCCCCTGCCGGGTGCGGGCAGAGCCCGCTTCCCTGCCCGGACTTATTTTTCTCAGTTCGGAAGGTTGTCGTTGGCGCGGATGAAGGCGGCGGCATTATCGTGCAGTTCCTTCAGAGCGGGCGCGTGGGTGTAGACCATATGCCCTGACATATACTGATGGAATTCGATATTTCCGGCCAGCTTACGTGGAATGGGGAGGTGGTTCATCTCATAGATACCCTCGAAATACGGAGTGCCGAGATCGAAATAGCCCTGGTTGAGCTGCACTTTCAGGGAGGGATTCTGTTTCATGGCATCAGCAAGATCCGGCAATACGTTGGGCAGACCGCGTTTTGAGGAGGGCATGCCGGGCTGTGCGTGGCTGAAATCCCATTTGCCGATTGAGTGGGCGCTGGGTTTGTATTCCTGGTAAGCGCCGGTTGCGCTGTCGCCACCATAATGCAGGACTTCGCGAGAGTAATCATTGAAAGCCGAGAGGTAGGCGGAGCCGAGCGCCGAGCCCATCGGGTCATAATACGGGTGCTGGGAGAGCGGATCGATCGAGAAGCCCGAGAAGCGGCTGTCGAGGCGACCGGTGTCGATGTCCTGATCTCCCAGGAGGGTTTTTTCAAATTCTCCGCCATCGACACGCAGACTGGCGTGTTTGATGTAGTCCACTGGCAGGCCTGTATAACCGTGTAGCTTTTCGGCGATTTCGTTGAATTTCGCTTCCGGCAGGGCGGTTCCCTGTTGCAGCGCGGCTGTGTAGTCGGTCAGCGTGAAATGCTCGACCTCGTGAAGGAAGGCGGGCAGATCTGTCGGCATCGGGGAAAGTTTTTTGTGATACCAGGCTGTTGCGGCGAAGCTCGGCAGGGCCAGGATGTAGGGCATATCCATGCCGGGGTTGGCCTGCGGGCGGTCGATGGTGTTGTCGTAGTTCAGGATCTGGGACAGGAGCATGACGCCGTTCAGGTCGATGCTTTTGTCTTCCGCCAGCATGTTGGCGACGATTGCGGACCGGGTTGTGCCGTAGCTTTCACCGAACAGGAATTTCGGCGAGTTGTAGCGTTTGTAGCGACCGAGAAACTGCGCGATGAAATCGGTGAAGGCGCGGGCATCGGGGTCGGTGCCGTAAAAGGCTTTGTCCTTGTCCTTACCGCCAAGGCGACCGAAGCCGGTTCCGGGAGCGTCGATGAACACCAGGTCGGTGACATCGAGCAGGCTGTCATCGTTGTCGATCAGTGTGTAAGGCGCGGCGGGGGTGTGCGTGTCGTCTGCTGTCCGGATACGGCGGGGACCGAAGGCGCCCATGTGGAGCCAGACCGTCGCTGAGCCGGGGCCGCCGTTATAGACGAAAGTGATGGGGCGCGAGGCGGCGGGAACGCCTTTTTTGAAATAGGCGACGTAGAACATGGACGCGACGGGTTCGTCTTCCGGCTTCGTTGTTTTTTCCGGCGCGGCGTCATCCCAGCCTTTGGGGTGGACGATCAGCGTGCCGGCGATGGCCTGATAGGCGATTCTCTGGCCGCGGATGGAGACGGCACCGTCGCTGACGACCTGCTGTGGTTTGAAGGAGAACGGGCTGTCTTCTTTGTGTGTTTCGGCGGAGGTGGGTTTTACCGGTCCGGAGACATCGCTGGCACAGGCTGACGGAGCGGAAAGCGCGGTCGATGCGATGATTGCGAGGGGGAGGGAGAGAGGGAGAAGGCGGCGGAAGGCGGATTTCGGCCCGGTGTAAGGACAGATCATGGCGGACTCTTCGTTAAGGCTGAACAGGACTTGCTATAATGAAGGTGGACCGATTCGGGCGGGGAACGCAACCTGGCGGGCCATAAGGTGGCAATGCATGGTATGCACTGTGGCATCGCCGGTTCGGGTTATGATGAAACACATCGCACCGTTGGGGCTGATTCATGAAACACTGAGATATTCCGTGAAACTCTCAGCATGTCGCGCCGAGCCGCGCTGACCGGATGACGCTTTCCGACACCGTTGAGATGACGGTGATCACCCTTCACATCGACGATGAGCCGGCGCTGGTCGCGACGCTGACGGTGTCGTCATCATGTGTGAGCGCACGCCATTTCCGGCGGCAGATATCGCCGGGCCGGTCCGTGTTATTTTGTGAGGGTGGTGGTTTTACGACGAGCGTTTCCCGCTATCGCGCATGGCGACAACCAGGTTCATATGGGGAGCGAGAAGACGCTGCGGAAGCGTTGGAAGATAGATTCGGATAACGTCCAGCTTCTTCGAGTCAGGGAGTGCGGCGAAGACCGGACGTGATCCGGATTCATCACCACCCTCAGCGTAGCTTTTTGCAATCGCGGCGGTAATTGTCGCGGGGACGGAGGCGAGGAGGGCTTTTTGCGCCGGGGTCAGCAACCTGTCACGTAAAGGCCCTGACAGTGTGCGTATTTCCGCGACTTTCGGTGCTTCGTAAGGCTTGAGCTGGCTCAGGGGGAACTCGACCTCGACGCCGTTGCCTTGCAGCACGTAGCCGGTCTGGCCTTCGATATCGACCAGCTTGCCGTCGTGAGCCCCTCTGAGGTCCGATACATGATCACCGATCGACAGATGGACCACAGCTCACCTCCTGATATCCGCACAGATGCGGTTCACAGGGGGTCATGGATAAGACGACCGGTCAAGCAATCAGGTGACGTCAGGGTTTGCGGGCCGGCGCGATGAGACGCCGCCCCACGGACGGCCCTTATCAGCGCATGATACCGGTGTGACCGACGGAGTAACGGCCTGGCTGCGGCCAGACGGTCAGGCCGTGGGGTTCGGCGCCGACGGGAATCTCTTTCATCGCGCCTGTTGTGGTGTCGATCGCATAGACGACATCATCGAAGCGTCCGGAGAGCCAGAGCAGTTTTCCGTCGGCGCTGACATTGCCCATATCGGGGCTGCCGCCGCCGGGGACCGGCCAGGTTCTGATGACCTTATTTGTGGCGAAGTCTACGACCGAGACGCTGCCATCCTTGCTGTGGCGCGGGCCGTGGACCTTATGCGAGCCACGATTTGCGACATACATGACGGTGTCGTCGCGGCTTGGGTAGATGCCGTGCGTGCCGACGCCGGTATGGATGAAGCCGGTCTCTTTGAACGTGTCTCCATCGAGAACGAATACGCCGTCTGCATGCATGTCGGCGACGTAGAAGGTTTTGCCGTTCGGAGCGGCCAGGATGTCCTGGGGCATACCGCCGGTGGAGAGCTTCAGATAGCCGAGCAGCCGGCGGTTAACTGTATCGACTTTGGCGACCATGCCGCCGAATTCGCAGGTGAAGATCGCGTAGCGGCCGTCGATGGAGAAGGCGGCGTGGTTGATACCGCGACATTCCGGCGCTTCGACGGAGCCCTGCATCGCCATGGTGTGCGGGTCACGGAAATCGAGGCGTTTGCGGGCTTCGGCCACGACGATTGCCGATTTTCCGTCGGGGGTGAAATACATATTGTACGGGTCATCGACCGGGATGGCCTGACCCGGCTTGCCGGTACGCGGGTTGATCGGAGTCAGGCTGCCCTGGGTTGTGCCTTCGGCATTGTTGGTCGCCCAGAGGGTACGCAGATCCCAGGACGGGACGACGTGCTGCGGGCTGCGGCCAACCGGGAAGCGATCGACGACGGTCATTGTTGCGGGATCAATCACGTAGACATCGTTTGACCGGAGGTTCGGCACGTAGATCCGGGCAGGATCTTTCGCCACTTCCGGCGCGATGTTGTCCGGACGGGCTTCCGAATAGATGTTGTTCGGATTGATTACCGGGGGCATGCCGGGGATGGTCTGGATCGCACTGGCTGTCGCAGGTGCGGGCAGGGCCGCAGCGGGCTCCGGGGTCTGGGCCCGGGCTGGCGCCAGAGCGCATATGCCAAGCAGTGCCGCTGTCGCAACGCCGGTCAGAAATGTATTTTTCATCATAATATGTCAGCTTCCTCCGCGGGCGCACGCATAGCACAGGCGCGGGGGGCGGCAAGCGATCTGCATCAAACCGGTGAAAAATATGGTGTGTGGGAGGTGTGCCCGCAGGCCTGGCCTGAGACCACACGCTCCTGCACCACGATGTGTTTTCAATAAAATGGTTTCCAAAGGTCTGTGACCTTTGGTGGGTTCCAGGGCAAAGCCCTGAGAAGATGCTGGCACTTAACGCTAACAAAGCCTTTGAAAACAGGTTTGTTTAACGGATCGGGGCGCACAGGGGCTGTAGTCCGGATGGGTTCCGGGGTCAGGCCGGCTCGAAACGGCCGGCCATTTCCGCCAGAGGCCAGCGGGGGCGTGGACGCATGGCGCGGTCATCGGGGACGGGCAGATCGCGGCGGGCGGCTTCGCGGCAGATTTCGAGGGCCGCCCATCCGACCATGACGGCGTTATCCGTGCAGAGGCGGAGTGGCGGGGCCACGAAAGGGAGGCTGTGTTCGGCGGCGAGCCCGGTGAGGCAGGCCCGGAGCACGCTGTTGGCCGCTACGCCGCCGGCGGCGACGAGGGCGGTGGGGCGTTCCATCATCGCGAGGGCGTGAGTGACGCGGTCCCTGATGACGTCCGCGACGGCCTGCTGGAAACTGGCGGCGAGGTCGGCGGCGACCTGGCGTGGCAGAGGGGCCGATCCGAAGGGTTCGAGCTGACGGGCGATGGCGGTTTTCAGGCCGGAAAAGGAGAAATCGCAGCCTGCGCGTCCTTTCAGGGGGCGCGGCAGGGCGAAGGCGGTGGGGTTCCCTTCCCTTGCGAGTGTTTCCAGGGCGGGGCCGCCGGGCCAGCCGAGGCCGAGCATTTTGGCGACTTTATCGAAGGCTTCGCCGGCGGCGTCGTCGATTGTGCCGCCGAGGCGGCGATAATGTCCGACGCCTTCGACGGCGAGGCACTGGCAGTGCCCCCCTGAGACGAGCAGCAGCAGGTAAGGGAATAAAAGTTGCCCGTCAAAAACACCGGGCAGCCTTGCCGAGAGTGCATGTGCTTCGATGTGATTGACGGCGATGAACGGCTTTCCGAGCGCGATGGCGAGGCCTTTTCCGAAGCTGGCGCCGACGATCAGGCCGCCGATCAGACCGGGCCCGGTGCTGGCGGCGACGGCGCTCAGATCAGACCGTCTGAGGCCGGACGATTCCAGTGTTTTTCGTGCCAGATCGGGCAATAATGCCAGATGCGCCCTTGCGGCGATCTCGGGCACGACGCCTCCGAAAGCGGCGTGATCTTCCTGGGAAATCAGGCGTTCGGCGAGGATGGTTCCGTCCGGTGCGAGGATGGCGCAGGCGGTCTCGTCGCAGGAGGACTCGATGGCCAGGAGGGGACCCTCGGGACTCGTCTTTCCGACAGGATAAGCATTGCTCCTGATGCTGTCTGGCGTCATGTCACCTTTCCTTCACCCTGCGCTGGTAATAAATACGCGACATGGTTTCCGCACAGCCAACCCAACCGTCCCCGTCCGCAGCCCTGCAGAAAATTGCAGCGCAGGCGGCAGCCCGCCAGAAGATGGCGGTTCCGCAGCACCGTCGCCAGCAGTTGCCGCTGCGTGTCGGGACACGCGGCTCGCCGCTGGCATTATGGCAGACGCGGGCCTTTCTGACACGACTGACCCGCTTTTGTCCTGTTCTGCGGGACATGAACGCGTTTCAGGAGCACCTGATCAACACGACGGGCGATCAGGTGCAGAATCGCGCGCTGGCGGAGATTGGCGGCAAGGGGTTGTTCGCGAAGGAAATTCACGAAGCGCTGGCTGACGGGCGAATCGACTTTGCGGTGCATAGTCTGAAGGATCTGGAGACCACGCTGCCGGACGGGCTGGTTCTGGCCTGCACGATGCGGCGCGAGGATGCGCGGGATGCGCTGATTCTCGGACCGGGGCTGACGCCGGGCGATGATCCGGCTGATCCCTACTCTGCCCTGCCTTATGGTGCGCTGGTCGGCTGTGCTTCGGTGCGCAGGCAAGCGCAGATATTGCATGTGCGGCCCGATCTCCGCTTCGGGCTGCTGCGGGGCAATGTGCAGACGCGGCTGGACAAGCTGGCGGCCCGTCAGTGCGATGCGACTCTGCTGGCTCTGGCCGGTCTGCGTCGTCTTGGGATGGAGGATCGGGCCTCTGTGGTGATCGATCCGAACGTGATGGTACCTTCCGCCGGGCAGGGCATTGTCGGGGTGACGGTTCGTGAGAGCGATATTGAGCTGCGCGAATTGCTGTCGGCGATTGAGGATTATGAGGCGCGGGCGGTTTCGACGGCTGAGCGGGCCTTGCTGGCTGAGCTGGATGGCTCGTGCCGGACGCCGATTGGCGGTTATGCCCGGTTACTGACGCCTGTGGCCGGTCCGAAGAGCCAGCTTCATCTGACAGGACTCGTCGCCTCCGAAGACGGGACGTTTCTGCTGAAGCGCGAGATTGTGGGTTCTGCGGCCGATGCGGAACGGATGGGGCGTGAACTCGGGCACAGTCTGCGCGCGGACAGTCCGTCCGATATTTTCACGGACTGATACCTGAAGTCCATGGAGACTGACCTTCGGATAAGCGAAGCCGGACCCGGCAGGGGCCACCGGCCCGTGCGCCACGGTTTTCTGATCACAAAATGGTTTGCGAAGGCTCTGTTGCCGTCAGGTGCTGGCACTTTCTCAGGGCTTTGCCCTGAAACCTGCCAAAGGTCGCAGACCTTTGGAAACCGGCTTATTTATCAACAGATCAGGGTGAAGGAGTCTGTGACCCCTTCCGGGTTCGGGCAGAGCCCGGATCTTCTGTTAATCCTTTGAAAAATCACAGATCAACGCCTGACGCGAACAGAGCCCTTGCAAAGATTTTTGACCTTTGCCGGGTTCCAGGACAGCGCCCCGCCGCCAGTCTCCCACCTGTCATCAGTCGCATACAGGGCAAAGGCGAGCCCGGCTGGTATGGGGTGATGACGACCCGTGCCGGTGTCGCGTGTGAGGGGTCGTTATGCGCTGAAAACGGGAGACGTGGGCAATGACGGGTAAGAATGTATTGCCGCGCCGTAGGACCGGCGTTCTCATTGGCCGTCCTGAACCGGGGCTTTCCGAGACCATGGAGGCCGTTCGAGCGCTTGGCTGGATTCCTTATGCGGCGCCCGCACTGACAATCGAGCCTCGTGTGATACGACGACAGACAGGCATAGCCGCTGTGTTGCTGACCAGCAGCCAGGCGCTGCCGGCGCTCGCGGGCGCTGTCGGATCTGATGTGCCTGTATTTACTGTGGGCGATGCGACGGCGCGACGGGTGCGGGCGGTAGGTTTTCGTTCCGTGGAAAGCGCCGGGGCGGATGCCGTGGCGCTTGTCGGACTGGTGCGGTCGCGTGTTGCACCTGCTCCGGTGCTTTTGCTTTCAGGAGCCGGACAGGGGCTGGATCTGGCGCTGGCACTGCGGCAGGCGGGATTCATAGTTCGGCGCCGGGTGGCTTATGCGGCAACTCCTGTGCGCGATCTTCCGGTGCGGGTGCTGAACGCACTGCGAGCGGACGAGATTGGTGTCGTGATGGCGTTTTCCGCCCGGAGCGCGGCTGCGACGGGTGCGGCGCTGCGGGCGAGCGGTTATTCCGGCGAGAGGATGCATGGGATCGCGATTTCTGAGAATGCAGCTTTTGCGTTGAAAAAAAACGATATCACGGATGTTGTGGTGGCGTGGCGTCCGGATGCGGAAGCCATGCTTGCCGCGCTGGGTTCTGTGTTCTGAAACGGGGCTTATACTGGCGGTTGGGGAACACTGGCTGCTGAGGGGGGAAGGTATTCGGGCGCTACCGGGTCCGGCTGTTGTTTACAAAAGTCTGGCGGAATCCGGGCTCTGCCCGCACCCGGAAGGGGTCGCAGACCCCTTCACCCCGATTGGTTTATAATAAAATGGTTCCCAAAGGTCTGTGACCTTTGGTGGGTTCCAGGGCAAAGCCCTCGAAAGGAGCCAGTACTTAACGCTAACAGAACCTTAACATACCGTTATTTTAACAAATCCGGGTGAAGGAAATCCGCGACCTTTGCCGGGTGCGGGCAAAGCCCGCTCTCTCACCATTCAGAAACCGGCTTTTCTGATCGACTTCTGATGATCGGCCTTCAGAGCTTCCAGTGCGTGAGCCACTTCCCCGGCTGGTGTTTCGCTCATTTCCAGTTCGATGGCGTGCTCATCCGGGCCGGGCAGTTCAAGCGCTTCAAGCTGGCTTCCGAGCAGGCTGGGCGGCATGTAGTGGTCTTTCCGCTGCATCATCCTGTTTGCCAGAATGTCCTGAGGAACTTTCAGAAAAAGAAAGACAATATCGGTTCCGCCCGCCCGGAGACGATCGCGGTACACACGCTTCAGAGCTGAGCAGGAGAGGACACAGCCAGTACCGGAGGTCGCGCATTCGTCGAGCCAGGCGCGGCATTTGTCCAGCCAGGGCCAGCGATCTTCGTCGGTCAGCGGGATACCGGCCGCCATTTTTTCAACATTGGCCGGAGGATGCAGGCCGTCGCCTTCCTGAAATGTCCATCCGAGAAGATTGTTCAGGCCGCTGGCAACTGTGGTTTTACCGGACCCGGAGACGCCCATGACCACCACCACGCGCGGGGGCAGCCAGACGGGGGCAGAAGACGCCGCAGCGCTCTGTGCTGAGCGATCAGAAGACATTGCCGGCACCTGTGACGGTCACGTGAATGAGACCTTCCGGTCCGCATGTGACGGCTTCGCTGGCGATGCCGGTGAACAGGCCGGAATCGACAACGCCAACGATCCGGCGGATGGCGTCCTCGGTGTCCGCAGGTTTTGCGATTGTCCCGAAATTACAGTCGAGGATCAGATTTCCGCCGTCACTGACAAAGAATTGTCCGGTCGGGCTGCGACGGGGGGAGACACGCGCGCCGAGACGGCCGAGATGGCGCGCTGTGCTTTCCCAGCCAAAGGGTGTGACTTCGACCGGCACCAGGCAGTCCGCGCCGAGATGATCAACAAGTTTGCTGTCATCAGCCACGACAACGAATTTTTTCGAAGCCGCAGCGACGATTTTTTCACGCAGCAACGCGCCGCCCAGACCTTTGATGAGATTGAGTGTGCCCCGTTCGATTTCGTCGGCGCCGTCGATGGCGAGATCGACACTCTCGTGTTCGGCGAAGCTGGTCAGTGGAACTCCGAGACTGCGCGCCAGCTTTTCAGTTGCGATTGAGGTGGGGATTCCTAGAAAGCGGAGACCTTCGCGATGTCTGCGCCCCAGAGCTTCTACCAGAAAGACGGCGGTGCTGCCGGTGCCCAGGCCGACGATCATACCATCCTGCACCATATCGGCTGCGAACTCCGCCGCCTGACGCTTGTATTCACGCACCTGATCCGCTGCGGCTGTCGCAGAACTCATATTTTTCTTCCTTATGCTGCGGCGTCTTTATCCACGATCCATTCGATCTGGCCATCCGAGGTGATGTGGCTGGCCGGCTCGACCGGGTCTCCTTTCCGGACACGGGTATAAACGGCGGCTTTTGGGGCACCCGTGACCAGAAACAGCACATAGCGGCTGGAGGCGATCGCCGGATAGGTCAATGTCAGGCGCGTATGCGGTGCGTCGTCCGGGACGCAGGGCGCGACCCAGCGGGTTTTCTCCTCAAGCACGGGCTGACGTGGAAACAGGGATGCTGTGTGTCCGTTTTCCCCCAGGCCCAGCAGGACAACATCGAAGAGAGGCTTGTCGTTGCGCAGCACCGGCGAACCATAGTGCGCCTGCAGCACGGCTTCATAAGCGCGGGCGGCCTCGTCCGGGTCGCCCTGATCGGGCATCGGGTGGATGTTTTGTGTCGAAATCGCGACGCGGGAAAACAGGGTTTTCCGGAGCATCCCGCGATTGCTGTCGGGCGAGTCTTCCGGAACAAACCGGTCATCACCGAAGAAAAACTCCGTTCGGTTCCAGGGAAAACGCTCAGCGTAATCCGGTTCTGCCATCATCGCGTAAAGCCGCTTTGGCGTGGACCCGCCGGAGAGGGCGACACGGAAGACCCCGGTGGCGCGGAGGGCTTCCGTGAGAAGAAAATCGGCGACGTGGCGGGCGACGGCGTCGCTGTCAGCAAGCACAATGGCCTTTGCCGAGACAACATCATGGCCGTTCATTTGCTGTCTCCCGGCACATAGCGTTCGATGGCGATCGCAAAGCCTTCATCGTCGCAGGATTCGGTGACGTGAGTCGCCTGTGCTTTGACCGCCTCGCTCGCCTGCCCCATGGCCACCGAGAGGCCGGAGGCATGAAACATTGGAATATCATTGGACTGATCGCCAAGAGTAGCAATCTGTGTTGCGGGAATATCAAGCAGTCGTGACAGGGTGTGCACGACGCTGCCCTTATTTGCATCCGGGTGGGTGACGTCGAGATAATAAGGCTGGGAGAGGGCCGCGAAGGCGTTGTTTCCGAGAGTTTTCCGCGTCTCGGCTTCAAGCTGTTTCATGGTGTCCGGGTTGTCGCTGACCCCTGTTATTTTCACGACGCCGTCGGTGATGGAATCGATGTCAGCACATGCGATGGGACCGAACTTCACTGTCCGGCGCTCGCGGGCGACATGTGGATGCGTGATGTCAGGAACGATCCAGTCATTTCCACGATAGATCCAGACATCGACACCGCGGTCCCGCATGAGGGCTCGCGTCTTTTTCACGCAGTCCGGCGACAGGGTGAGCGACTGAACCACGGAGAAATCGGGCATGACCATCAGGCCACCGTTGAAACCGGCGATGGGTGTGTCGAGTTGCAGCGGTGCGATCAGCATTTCCATTCCTTTCGGGGGCCGACCGGAGGTGATGGCGAAGCGGATGCCGCGTTTGCGCAGGCGGGCGACTGCGCTGATGGCCCGTTCTGTCAGAACTTTTTCCCGCGTGACGAGGGTGCCGTCCACATCCGCCAGAACGAGGCGGATGCCGGCACCTTCGTGCGATGTCGCGGGCGCGGCCACTGTCACTTTGCTCCGGCTACCGGAACGCGGGGGAGCACGAAGGTTTCGATTGCTTTTGCCCAGCCATTCGCTTCGTTCGTGTCGGTCTGAACATGCGCGTGGGAGGCAACTTCATCCGTTGCGTTCCCCATGGCGATGGCGAGACCGGCGATATCCAGCATCGGGATGTCGTTGCGCATGTCGCCCAGGCAGGCGATTTCGTTCACAGGGACGTTCAGGAGGCGTCCGAGTTCACGCAGGGCGTGGCCCTTATTGGCTTCGAGTGGCGTGATGTCGAGATAATAGGGTGCGGAGCGGGCAACACTGGCCTGGCCTTCCAGCATCTGCCCGACTTCGCCTTCCATGCGTTCCAGAAGATCATAATCCGCGCTGGAGCCGGTCACTTTTCCGACCTTGTCTTCCCAGGGCGTAAAGTCCTTTGCGACCACTGGCGTTGTTCTGATCACGCGTTTTTCGTTGGGCACATAGCCGGTGCTGTCATCATGGACGACCCAGTCTTTTCCGGAAAAGAGCCACGCATCGACATCATGGACGTCGAACATATCGAGTGCGTCCCGCACTGCGCCGGCGCTGAGAACGAGGGATGACAGCACGTTACTTTCCGCGTCACAGATGATGGCGCCGTTGAGGCCGGCATAGGGCGTGTGGATTTTCAGGGCGTCGAAATACATGGCGATACCCTGCGGCGCGCGGCTGCTGACCAGGCAGACCGGCACGCCTGCAGCGCGGAGTTTCGCGATGGCATCGAGCGTTGCGTGCGTCACCTGTTTGTCCGGGGTGAGCAGGGTGCCGTCCATATCCGTCACGACGAGGCGAACGGTCTTTGTAGGCGCCGGTTTGGCATCATGCCGTGCTATGTCGTCAGTTCTCAAAATTCCACTCCATGTGCGGCAGTCGGGCGCCCGTGTTGCTGATTATTTCTTCTGTTCCACATGGCCGCCAAAGCCGAACCGCATGGCGGACAGCACTTTCTCGGCGTAATTATTGCCTGTGCGTGAGCGGAAGCGTGTGAACAGGGCGGCGGTCATGACCGGGACTGGCACGGACTCTTCGATGGCGGCTTCGATTGTCCAGCGGCCTTCGCCGGAATCCTGAACCTGACCAGAGAATTCTGACAGTTCTCCGTTTTTCGCCATTGCTTCCGCTGTGAGATCGAGCAGCCAGGAGGACACGACGCTGCCACGACGCCAGACTTCGGCGATATCGGCCATGTTCAGCGGGAAGCGTTCGTTTTCGGGAAGAAGCGGAGAGTCCTTGCTTTTCATGACGTCGAAGCCTTCGGCGAAGGCCTGCATCATGCCGTATTCGATGCCGTTATGGACCATTTTCACGAAATGACCTGAACCGGCCGGACCGCAATGCAGATAACCCTGCTCGGCGCGTGGATCGAGACTCTCTTTGTCGCGACCCGGCGTGACGGGCACGTCTCCCTTGCCGGGCGCCAGGGCGCTCAGGATGGGATCGATATGCGAGGCTGCCGCGGGCGTGCCGCCATACATCATGCAGTAGCCGCGTTCGAGACCCCAGACACCGCCTGAGGTTCCGACATCGACATAGTCGATACCTTTTTCAGCCAGTGCAGCAGCGCGGCGGAGATCGTCTTTGTAATAGCTGTTGCCGCCATCGATCAGGATGTCGCCTTTTCCGAAGAGATCACCGAAGGTTTTCACAGCCTGTTCGGTGATGTCGCCTGCCGGCAGCATCAGCCAGACGACTTTTTTCGGTCCCTGGAGCTTTGACGCCAGATCGGCCTCGCCCGAAGCGCCGGTGGCCCGGCCACCTTCCGCCCGGGCCACGATTTTTTCGACGGCGGACGGGTCGCGGTCATAGACGACGACATCATGTCCATGCCGGGTCAGTCTGACGGCGATGTTGCCGCCCATTCGGCCGAGACCGACGATACCGATCTGCATACTCTGATTTCCTCCGCTCAGATGACGGCTTTGATGGCCGAGGCCAGCGTTGCCAGGCCTGTTTTCAGATCGCCTTTGATGTGGACACGGAGGGCGCGGCGTCCACGTTCGGCGAGAACGTCGAAATCGCCACGGGCCTGTGCGGCTTTTACCACACCGAAGCTGTAACGCTCGCCGGGGACGGGCAGATCATGCGCGTCATCAGCGGTGATTTGCAGGAACACACCTGTGTCAGGGCCGCCTTTATAGGCCTGGCCTGTCGAGTGCAGGAAACGGGGGCCAAACTCGGCAGCTGTGGCGACGGTTTTTGCATCGCGGATGGCCAGCCTTGTGTGCTGAATCCATTCGATCGAAGCCCGGTCGCGCTCGATATAGGCGAGGAGACCGACATAATCACCGGGTTTCACGCGGTCAAAATGGGCTTTCAGAATGGCCTGAGTGTTCGTGCCTTTCAGGGCCGAGGTATTTTTCGCATCGGCGAAGAAGGCGAGATCACCGTCTGTGGCGAACGGGGCTTCCGCAGGAAGGGAACCGGTTTCGTTATAGGCTGATGTCAGCTTCTTTGTTTCGATTTTGCTGGCTTCGACGTCTGGCTGATCGAACGGGTTGATCTTCAGATAAGCCCCGGCCACCGCTGTTGCGATTTCCCAGCGAAAAAATTCCTGCGCGATCTGGCGACGGTCATGCAGATTGATGGTGACGACCGGCTCGCCGGCGTCGATCAGGGTGCGGACGGCTTCGTCCTGCTCGTGGGAATGTTCGTTCGACAGGCGGAAGTAAACGAACAGGCGATCTTTGCCGTAATGTTTCGGACCGGCCAGAGTTTCGTCATCGACGGGGATCAGACCCTTACCGAGCTTGCCGGTTGATTCCGCGATGAGCTGTTCGGCCCAGGCACCGAAATCGGCGATCTGTTTCGTTGCGATGATGGTGATTTTGTCGCGGCCGAACTCCGTGGCGCCGACGCCGAAGACGGTGCCAAGCAGGACGCCGGGGTTGACGGCAGGGGGGACGCTGCTGTCGGAGGCGCGGACGCCATGCAGTGCGTCATCCAGGAACAGTTTCAGCGGCACGCCGGATGCGGCAGCGGGAACGATGCCGAAATTCGACAGCACGGAATAACGACCGCCAATCTGCTTTTCACCGAAAAAGACTTTCCAGAACCCGTCTTTTTTCGCCTGGGCTTCGAGTTTCGATCCGGGATCGGTCACGGCGACGAAATGCTGGCCGGCTTTCTCGCCGAGCGTCTTCTTCGCCACATCGAAGAAATACGCGAGCATGATGTTGGGTTCGAGCGTGCTGCCTGATTTGGAAGAGACGATGAACAGCGTGTGTGCCGGATCGATTTTCTTCCCGAAGGTCGCGACCTGCTGAGGGTCGGTGCTGTCCAGAACATAGAGATGGGCAAAACCTTCGTGCTTACCGAAGGTTTCCGCGAGCACTTCCGGGCCGAGGCTGGAGCCGCCCATGCCGAGGAGCAGGATCTGCTTAAAGCCGCGGGCTTTCACCTCTGTCTGGAAGGCTTCGAGTTCTTTCAGATGCGCCAGGCGATCATCGACGATATCGAGCCATTTCAGCCATTTTGACTCGTCGCTGCTGGTCCAGACCGAGGCATCGCGTGCCCAGAGCTTGCGGATCGTGCCGGCTTTACGCCAGGTGTCCAGGCCCTTTTTGACGGCTTCATCGAACGCGGTCGGAAGAGAAAGTTTTGTGTCCGCCAGCTTCTTTCCGAGGATTGCGTTCTGTTTGGCGGCCACGGAGCCCAGCAGGCTGTCAAAGGCTTCCGCGAAGGAGGCGACGCCTTCATCGACGAGTGTGCGGGTAATGCCTTCGAGATCGAGTCCGAGACGTTCTGCTTCTTTCATCACGTGTTCGGCTTCGCTGACGTTCTCGCCCAGTGAGGCACGCAGCTTGCCGTGATCGCGAAACGCATCCAGCGTGGCGGGCGGGATGGTGTTGACGGTTTCGGAGCCGATCAGTTCCTCAAGATACAGCACGTCGCTGTAGGCTTTGTCTTTTGTGCCGGTGGAGGCCCAGAGCAGGCGCTGCGGCTGGGCGCCGGCGGCTTTCAGCTTCGACCAGCGGTCGCTTTTCATGACGCCGAGCCAGTATTGCCAGGCCAGTTTCGCGTTCGCGATGGCGACCTTGCCGCGCACGGCGGAGAGAGCCTTGCTATCGGCATCTCCGGCTTTCACGCGGCGATCGATTTCGGCATCGATCTTGCCGTCGATGCGGCTGACGAAGAACGAGGCGACGGAAGCGATGCCGGAGACCGGCTTTCCGGCCTTCAGGCGGTGTTCAAGGCCGGAAAGCCATGCTTCGACGACTTTTTTGTAAGCATTGAGCGAGAACAGCAGCGTGACGTTGATGTTGATGCCGTCCGCGATTGATTTTTCGATAGCCGGCACGCCTTCGTTCGTGCCGGGAATCTTGATCATGAGATTGGGTTCGGCAACGGCGGTCCAGAGGCGAGCGGCTTCGTGTTCCGTACCCTGCGTGTCACGCGCCAGGTATGGCGAGACCTCAAGGCTCACATAGCCGTCGAGGGCTTTTGTGGCGTCGAATATCGGCTTCAGAAGTTTTGCGACTTCCCGGATATCCTGAATGGCAAGCCGCTCGTAGAGCTGGCCGGCCGAAACAGTATCATGGGCGAGGATGTCGTGAATCTGCGCGTCGTAATCGGTGCCTTCACCCATGGCTTTCTGAAAAATCGCCGGGTTGGAGGTTACGCCCTTTACGCCATCTTCCGCGATGAGCTTTGCCATTGAACCGTCCCGCGTGTAACCGCGTCGGACAAAATCCAGCCATGGCGACTGATCGAACTGTTCAAGCTCACGCAACGGACTTTTTCCGGTGCTCGACGTGGCGTTCATGGCAAATTCTCCTCTTCCCCGGCATCGGTGACGACGCCGGCACTCTTTCATCAAAAAACCCCGCGTCACGAAGACGCGGGGCATAGCATCAGATGTCAGGCACCCGCCTGTTTACGCGCGGCCTTCACGACCGCATCGACAGTGAATCCGAATTTCTTCATCAGTTCGGGCGCGGGGGCCGATGAACCGAAGCCATACATTCCGATCACTTCGCCGGTCAGGCCGACATAGCGATGCCAGCCGACGGCGGAGGCGGCTTCGACCGAGACGCGTCCGGTCACCTCCGGTGGCAGGACTTCATCACGGTAGGACTGTGGCTGCTCTTCGAACAGTTCCCAGCACGGCATGGAGACGACCCGCGCGGCCACGCCCTCCGCGACGAGCTGTTCGTAGGCCTCGACGACCAGACCCAGTTCGCTGCCGGTGGACATCAGGATGACGGCCGGTTTTTTACCGCTGTCAGCAAGGATGTAAGCGCCTTTGGCGAGGCCGCTGGCCGGAGCGTATTTGCTCCGATCAAGTGTCGGGAGGTTCTGACGGCTCAGGGCCAGAGCGACCGGACGATCCGTGAACGGGATCAGGGTGCGCCAGGCTTCTGCGACTTCGTTGGCGTCGCCGGGGCGGATGGTGATCAGGCCCGGTGTGGCCCGCAGCTGCACGAGCTGTTCGATGGGCTGGTGGGTCGGTCCGTCTTCGCCCACGCCGACGGAATCATGCGTGAAGACGTAGATCGAGGGCACTTCCATCAGAGCCGAAAGACGGATCGGCGCTTTCATGTAATCGGAGAAGATCAGGAAGCCGGCGCCGAAGGCCCGCAGACCTGACAGCGCGATACCGTTGACGATGGAGCCCATCGCATGTTCGCGCACGCCGAAATGCAGGTTGCGACCGGAATAGCTGCCGTTCCACTCCGGCGGCTGGAATGCACCGCCGTTTTTGATCGCGGTTTTGGTTGATGGCGCCAGATCGGCCGCGCCACCGAGCAGCCAGGGCAGTTTTGCCGCGATGGCGTTGAGGACTTCGCCTGAGCTTGCGCGGGAGGCTATGCCTTTTGCGTCCGTTTTATAGGTGGGGATTTCCGAATCCCAGCCTTCCGGAAGACCACCGGAGAGGATCAGTTCGATCTCTTTTGCGAGATCCGGGTACTGTTTGCTGTAAGCAGCGAAGAGTTCGTCCCATTTCGCATGAGCCGCTTTGCCGCGTGCGCCGAGCTTATCCTGGAAGTGCTGCTGCACGCCGTCCGGTACGTAGAAGCTTTTGTCTTCCGGCCAGCCATAAGCGCGTTTGGTTTCGCGGATTTCTTCCTCGCCAAGCGGCTCGCCATGCGCGGCGGCGGTACCGGCCTTGTGAGGGGAGCCCCAGGCGATGATGGAATGGACGAGGATGAAGGTCGGGCGGGTCTTTTCCGCTTTTGCTTTTTCAAGCAGGTCCAGGAGGGTGGCCGTGTCGTTGGCATCCTTCAGGATGAGAACCTGCCAGCCATAGGCTTCGAAGCGCTTCGCCACGTCTTCCGTGAAGGCGAGGTCTGTGGAGCCTTCGATGGAAATCCGGTTGGCGTCGTAGATCCAGGTGAGGTTGTCGAGCTTCAGATGCGCGGCTGTGGAGGCGGCTTCGCTGGAGACACCCTCCATCATGTCACCGTCACCGCAGACGGTATAGACGTGATAATCGAAGAGCGGGAAACCGGGCTTGTCGAAGCGGGCTGACAGCCATTTCTGCGCGATGGCCATGCCGACCGAATTGCCGCAGCCCTGGCCGAGCGGTCCGGTCGTGGTCTCGACGCCGGCTGTGTGGCGATATTCCGGGTGGCCTGGTGTTTTGGAGCCGAGCTGACGGAATTTTTCCAGATCGCCGATCGTGAGTGACGGCTTATCTGTGGGTTTACCGTCTTTCAGATCACGGATGCCGGCCAGATAGATCAGGGAATAGAGCAGCATCGACGCGTGACCGACGGACAGCACGAAGCGGTCACGGCCGGGCCATCGGGGATCGGCCGGATCATAATTCAGCACGTCCTGCCACAAGGTGTAGGCCACGGGCGCGAGGGCCATGGCTGTGCCGGGATGACCTGAATTTGCTTTCTGCACCGCGTCCATGGACAGCGTGCGGATCGTGTTAATGGCGGTCTGGTCGATATCCTGTGCCGGGGTATGTTGTACCGGGGCGCCGCCGGTTTCCGGAGCGCGGGCCACTCCTGCGCGCCCGGACCCGAACTGACTGATCCCGGACTGACTGGCATGGGGAAAACGCATTACAACCGATCCTCTGTGACAGGCCTTCAATGGCTCCTGCCTCTTCACGGGCAGGAAATACCACGGACTCTTATTGACTGGCTTACATTCCCACGGCACCGATCGACCGGCAAGGCGAGGCGCGAAAACGGGAAAGCCGCTTGCAGGCTGCATGAACACAAGCGTTACCGGGGCTGACGGTTGCCCTGCTCACGGGCTTGTGAGCTTTTTCCGGATGAATTCTTAACTTTCAGCCGCGAGAGCACGGGCGCCGATGTCGGTGCGCCACACGGCATCGTCCCACCGGATGGCTCCGACGCCCTTATAAGCCCGCGTGATGGCCTCTCCGAGTGTGGGCGCGGTCGCGCAGACTGTCAGCACGCGGCCGCCGGACGCGACCAGATCGCCGTTTGCATTGCGGCTGGTGCCGGCCTGGAACACGCGCACACCGGGCAGAGCTTCGGCGTCGTCAATTCCTGCGATGAGGCCACCTTTCGCATAGGTTTCGGGATAGCCGCGTGCGGCCAGCACGATGGCGGCCGAGGCCTCGTCCGAGAAGCCGATCGTCACGTCTGCGAGCGATCCTTTCGCGAGAGCCGCGAGAGCGGGAAGAAGGTCGGTGCTGAGCCGTATCAGCAGGGCCTGGGCCTCCGGGTCACCGAAACGCACATTATATTCGATCAGCTTCGGGCCTTCGGTCGTGAGCATGAGACCAGCGAAGATGATGCCATGAAAGGGGGTGCCGCGCCGGACCATTTCTTTCAGCATGGGGCGGACCATCAGGTCGAGTGCGTGGTTCTGTGCGGCGCGGTCGAAGCCGGCCGGCGGGGAGATTGCGCCCATACCGCCCGTGTTTGGCCCGGTATCGCCATCCCCGATGCGCTTGTGATCCTGCGCCGCGCCGATGAGCACGGCGGTTTCACCCGAGCAGAAGGCGAACAGCGAGACTTCCTCGCCGACAAGACATTCCTCAATCACGACTGCGTGGCCCGCATCGCCGAGCTTGTCGGAGGTCATCATGTCGCTGATAGCGGTTTCGGCTTCGGTGATGGTCTGTGCGACGACGACGCCTTTGCCGGCGGCCAGACCATCGGCCTTGACGACGATGGGAGCGCCGCGTCGGCGGACCAGCGCCATGGCGTGGGCCGGGTCTGTGAACCGTTCCCAGCGGGCGGTGGGAATTCCGGCGGCGTCACAGATTTCCTTTGTGAAGGTTTTGCTGCCTTCCAGGGCGGCGGCGGCCCGGGTGGGACCGGCGCAGGCGATCCCGGCTTCCGCGCAGGCATCGGCGAGGCCGGCGACCAGGGGGGCTTCGGGGCCGGGCACGACGAGGTCGATGGCTTCGCGGCGCGCGAAATCGACCAGGGCGGCCACGTTGCCTGCCGCGATGGCAACATTGGTGCCGCAGAGAGCCGTGCCGGGGTTGCCGGGGGCGATATAAAGCTGCGTGAGGTCGGGTGAGGCGGCGAGTGCCGCCGCGAGGGCATGTTCACGCCCGCCTGATCCAACCAGCAAAACCCGCATCGTCTCACCCTTCCCGCGCCTGCCTGCGACAGGCGCTGCCGTCTGATTTATGACCCTGCCGCAGGGTCTCCTGTTGAGGCTGCTGCGTCTGTAGCATAGGGTCGGGCCATGGACGATGCCCCACTTGCCGCGCCTTTCGGCAATGTTCCCGAATACTCGGTTGCCGAGATTTCAGGAGCGATCAAACAGACCCTCGAAAGCACCTTCGGGCGCATCCGCGTTCGTGGCGAGATCACGGAGTTCAAGCGCTACAGCTCCGGTCATCTCTATTTTTCACTGAAGGATGAGGGAGGCAAGATTTCCGGCGTGGTCTGGCGCGGGTCGGTATCGCGGCTCGGGCTGGTGCCGGAAAATGGGCTTGAGATCATCGCGACGGGACGGATTTCCTCTTATGGCGAGCGGTCGAGCTATCAGCTGATCGTCGAGAAGATGGAGTATGCCGGCGAGGGTGCGTTGCTGGCGCGCATCGAGCGGCTGCGGCTGCGGCTGGCTGAAGAGGGGCTGTTCGATCGGGAGAGGAAGCGGCGGATTCCGCGTCTGCCGAAGCTGATTGGCGTTGTGACCTCGCCCCAGGGGGCGGTGCTGCATGATATCTGCACGACGATTGCGCGGCGCTTTCCACGGGAGCTGCTGATCTGGCCGGTTGCGGTGCAGGGCGAAGGAGCGGCGGCGCAGATTACGGCCGCGATTCAGGGTTTTGGCCGGCTTGGCGTGCCCGGTCCGGGGGCGTCTCTGCCGCGACCGGATGTGCTGATCGTGGCGCGGGGCGGCGGCTCGCTTGAGGACCTGATGGCCTTCAACGAGGAGAGTGTTCTGCGGGCCGTGGCGGCCTGTCCGATTCCGGTGATCTCGGCGGTCGGGCATGAGACGGACACGACGCTGATCGATTATGTTTCCGACATTCGGGCCCCGACGCCGACGGCGGCGGCGGAGCTGGCGGTGCCGGTGCGCAATGAATTGCTGGCGGACCTTGCGCATCGGGCTGCCCGGATGGGGAGTGCGCTGACCCGGATTGCCCAGACGGCGCGATTGCGGCTCGATCGGGCGGCGTCCGGTTTACCGGATCTTCCTTCTCTGCTCGACACGGCCCGGATGCGGCTGGATGACCGGTCGCACAGGCTGGAGCTGGCGCTGCCTTCGCTGCTGGAGCGGCGGCGGACAGCGCTGATGGTTGCTGAGCGTCACATGCCGGCGCCCGGAACGATTATTGCGGAACGGCGCGCACGGCTGGTGCTGCGGACGGCGGCGCTGGATGCGGCGGCCACGGCGCTGGGACGAGCGGCGGAAGCCCGGCTTGGTCGCACCCGTCTTTCCCCTGCCCCGCTTCTGGCGCTGTGCCGGGAGCGACAGGCACGGCTGGCCGGGGTTGGCGGATTGCTTGAATCCGTCTCGCCGCGTGCGGTTCTGGAGCGTGGCTATGTGCTGGTGCGCGATGCCGCAGGCGAGCCGGTGACGCGGGCGGGGAAACTTTCGGCCGGGGAGCACGTCACGCTTGTGTTTGCTGACGGCGGGAAGGCTGCGCGCATTGAAGGCCGCAAAGACACACCACAAGGATTACTGGACCTGTGAAAAAGAATTTCCTGGAGTCGAAGCTCGACGCGCTGAAATCTCCTCCGATGGATGTGAAGCTCGATCAGAAGCCTGTTGCCAAGCTGATCGTGATCGGGGTGATCATTCTCGTGGGGCTGGGCATGATCGGCTATATCGCAACGTCTTTCGTTTCGGCTTATCGCGCCTCCACACAGCCGGGTGTGGCGCAGACACTGGACTGTAAGATGGTGTCTTCCGATAAGCCCGATGGTGATCCATCGCATTGCGGGACGAACGGGACGGGCAGGTAATCTGCTGCGCGGTCGTGCCGGGACGAGGGGATCTGTGGCCTGGATGGGACACCGTCCCCGGATCCGGGCGGGTCTCTGTCTGACCGGATCTGACGGATGCCGTTTGGGACCGGGCGTTGTTTCTCTTTGACAGAGATGAAGGTCTCAGAGGCTGTGACGTGGATGCGGGCATCCGGGCTCAGCGCGGACCCGGCAGGACTGTAAGCCCCTGCACTCCGATTTGTTTGTAAAGGCTCTGTTGTCGTTAAGTGCTGACACTTTCTCAGGGTTTTGCCCGTGATGACCACCAAAGGTCACAGACCTTTGGAAACCGGCTTGTTGATCAACAGATCGGGGTGAAGGGGGCAGCGACCCCTGCCGGGTTCCATAGCTGAGCCCTGCCAGCCTCACACCTGTCAGTCTCACGTAAGTCGTAAGGCCGGACCTCCTGACATTACAGGCGACACGCCGGAACGGCGCTGCCTTACGCGTAACTGCTAACGGACTGATTCGACACCGAAACACACTGTGTTCCGCAGGACACAATGATCTGCGATACGATTAATATGCGCATATAATAAATTCACGCACTGAGTGAGTGGTGATAGCAACAACGAAACAGTGTGATTGTATGTAAAAAATACAACATATATTCGTGGATTATGGAGACTCCATCTTGCCTTCACTCATTGTACCAGCCACGAATTCCTCTGATGCCAGCAGGAAAAAATCTGTTCCTGGGGGTCTGCTCAGGCGTGCGCTGCTTGCCGCCTCTGTTCTGCCACTTCAGCCGGTCGCACTGGCGATGGCTGCCGATGAGACGGGGCAGACCACGATCCGGCCTTCCGTCGGAGTGCGGACTCATAAGGCCCCTGTCGCTGCTTCGGCACGCACGGTGAATACGCCTGCGAGCGGGCGTGCGGTCAGTGCCACGGCGCATGTACCGGTCCGTTCCGTTGAGGCACCGGATATCGGCGAGACCGTTATTGTGACTGGCACGCGCGAGACGGGGAAAAAGGCGCGGGACAGTGTGGCGCCGATCGATATCATTTCATCGAAGCAGCTTGCATCGACCGGGCAGCCCAATCTCCTTCAGGCTCTTTCTCAGCTATTGCCATCACTGACGATTCCCACAGGTGGTTTCGACACCGGGGCCCTGACACGGTCTTTCAGTCTGCGCGGGCTGAGCCCGAATGAGACCCTTGTTCTCGTGGATGGCAAGCGGCGGCACACGACAGCGAATCTTTACGCGGATGGTGGGCCGCAGCAGGGTTCGACCCCTGTTGATGTCAGCCTGATCCCTCTTGCGGCGATCGATCATGTGGAAGTTCTGCGTGACGGCGCTTCCGCGCAGTATGGGTCGGATGCTGTGGCCGGGGTGGTGAACATCATCCTCAAAAAGCAGGATCACGGGTTCAATGCCCAGTCGATCACCGGGATCAATGCCGCGAAAGACGGGTTCCAGCAGGGTGTGAATCTGGATGGAGGCGCGAAACTCGGTAATCGTGGCTATGTGCATGTGAGTGGCGACTTCTTTCACCAGGATCACACCTATCGCAGCGCTCCTGATGGAAGGACGGGGACGAAGATCAACAAGTTGCTCGGACAGCCGGAAGAGACGCGCGAAAGCGTAGCGATCAAGGCGGGCTATCAGATTACGGATGACATCGAGGCTTATGCCCTCGCGACGTATGCGCACAGGCATGCAGAATCGTATCAGAATTATCGCCTGCCGGGCAGCGTTACCGCTTATCCCGGCTATGCCGCGATTTATCCGGACGGCTACTCGCCTCTTGAGACTCTTGATGAGAATGACTGGGAGGTCACGGCGGGTGTAAAAGGCATTTTTCGTGGGTGGAACTGGGATCTTTCATCGGTTTATGGACGTGATTATGACGCGATCGGTCTGAAGGATTCGTCGAACTACGCTCTCTATACGGCGACGGGTCGCACACCGACGACGTTTCAGGTCCAGAGTTTCAATAACTCGCAGTGGAGCAATACCTTTGATCTGAGCAGAGCCATTCATGTGTCCGGCTGGCCCCACAGCATCAATGTGGCGGGGGGCGCGACCTATCGTTATGAGAGTTATTCGGTTGGCACGGGGTCACCCGATTCAACTTATGGCAGCGGGTCTGATGCCCTCACAGGCATGAATGCAGGCAATGCCGGAAACTCGAACCGTGACGTAGTTGGCGGCTATGTCGATGTGGCGACGCATCTTCTGAAGAACTGGCAGTTTGATCTGGCTGGCAGGTTTGAGCATTACACCGATGTGGGTGATACGGAGACCGGAAAGGTCTCGACCCGTTATGATGCTTTCAGGTGGCTTGCTTTCCGGGCCACGATCTCGAACGGGTTCCACGCCCCGACGCTGGCGCAGGAGCATTACAGCTCGCTGACGGTCTCTCCGACAGCGGCGCGCGGTCTGATTGCCGCGAATTCACCCGGTGCACTGGCGAATGGCGCTTCGCAGCTGAAGCCGGAGCGGTCCACCAACGCGACAGGGGGCATCATCATCGAGCCGGTGAAGAAACTGCATATCACCGTCGATGTGTATCAGATCAATCTGCGTGATCAGATTCTGCCTGGCGGGAACATTTATGGCACGACGGCGGCAAGTGCTCTTGCCATGAACGGGTTCTCGCTACCCGCCGGATCGGAAAGCTGGTCTTCTTCATCTCTTTCGGCAAACTGGTTTGCGAATGTGGCCAGCACGCGCACTCAGGGACTGGATCTGACGGCCACCTATCCGACGCAGCTTGGCAATGTCGGGGTGATTAACTGGGATGTTGCGATCAACCTGAACCGTACCCGTCTGTCTCATGAAGCGAATAACAATCTGACCGGGGCGCCGCTGCTCTCCGCCCAGAGCGTTGCGTATATCACGACGGCTTATCCGCGCAGCAAGATGATCTGGGGCGGCCGGTTCACGAGTGGCAAATGGACGGTCGGGGTGCATGAGATCCGTTATGGCCAGACAACGTCCCAACTGACGTATTATGGGGGCGCGGGCAATACGAGTTCGCTGTCCAGCACGAACTTTCTTCAGTTCAGGAACACGCCGAAATTCGTCACCAATCTGGACATCACCTATCGCGTCAATCGCAACTGGTCGTTCACGCTTGGTGCGAACAACATCTTTGATGCGCGGCCGAGCCGGGTTCCGGACGGAAACCGTTATCTCGGAGTTCCGCAATATTACATGAGCACGTCACAGCTCGATATGAATGGCGGATTCTATTATCTGCGCGCGAATCTGACTCTGTAACCAACGACTTTCCGGTGGTCGGCGTTCCGATATGGACGGAGCTGACCGCCGCGACGCTACCGTCTCCTGTGATGGCCAGCCACTCTCATTTTTCTGAGATCCGCGACCTTTCCATGATCCCGATGCGTGTTGCGACGTTGCTGTCTGTGGACATCGCGGGCACGCGGCAACGCATGGAAGCCCGCAGGGGCCGGGGCTGCACAGGGAGAAGGCGAAACAGTGTGGCCTGCGTTGCGACGAGCCCTGATCTGTCTTCTGATCTTTCCGGTTCTGTCATTGCTGTTTGGCGGAGAAGTTCGCGCACAACCTGATTCCTACATACGGCATGGGGTCTGTGACGGCTTTCCCCGTGTCGATCTGCGGACATCGGAGGGCCTTTGCGTCGGTCTTGTTGCCTCCGGCATCAATTTTCCCCGTGGTGTCGCGGTGAAGGGGAGCACGATCTACATCGCCGACATGGGTGGCTGGCACCATGATCGGGGTCGACTGCTCGCATTCGACCAGAATGGTCATGGGCAGGAGAAAGACGTGCTGACGGGGCTGGACCGTCCTGACGGGCTGGCACTGGCGGCTGACGGTCAGCTTTATATCGGACTGCCCGGCCATATTCTTCGGGTTCTGCTGCGTCAGGATGGCACTGCGACGGGGACGCAGGAGGTGATGACGGGTCTGCCCCTCACGGGGCGGAATGTTCTGACGGCGCTGGCAGCGGACCCGGGCGGCGGCCTTTATCTCAGCGCGGGCTCTGCCACGAACAATTGCGAATCAGGGTCAGGAAAGGCACCTGATGCTTCGCGGCGCTGTCCGGAACTGAATGCAAAAATTCCCCGCGCGTCGATCCTGTGGTTTCGACCGGGAGAGACGGTGCATCATGCGGGTCGTGGCGATGTGGTGGCGACGGGGCTCAGAAATCCCATGGCGCTCACTGTCATGCCGGATGGCGTTTTACTGGCAGCCGTGAATTCCCGTGACAGCATCGACAGCATTGACCCGGAGCTCTCCGATGATGATCTGCCGCACGACACGTTTCATATTATCCGCAAAGGGCGCGATTACGGCTGGCCTTATTGTTTTGATAATGACCGTCCCGCGCCGGAGTATCCGGACCATAGCTGCGCTGCCGTCCCGCGTCCGGATCTGCTGCTTGGCCCTCATTCCGCGCCGCTGGGGATGATCTTTTACGACAGGGCCACTCTGCCCGGACTGAAAAACCGTGTTCTCATGGCATATCATGGCTATCGGGCCGCAGGGCATCAGGTGGTGAGTCTTGCTGTGGATGTGCATGGCAGACCGCAGGGAGAACCGATGCCACTTGTCCGGGGATGGCAGGATCTGTCCGACAGTGGTGGTCCCCCCGGCTCGCCTGTCGGGCTGGCTGTTATGGGAGACGGGACTGTGCTGATCACGGACGATCACAACGGGACGCTGCTGCGGCTGGCGAAGGAGTAGCGCTCTGCTTCGGAAACCATTTTTCTAAACCGGCAGAGATGCAGGGGCCTGCGGTTCCTGCCAGGTCCGGGCAGAGCCCGGAAGAAGCCCGCGACAAAAAAGGGCCGCACACTGTGCGACCCTGTTTTTTACTGCCGCGCCTGAAAGCGTGGATGTCAGGCGAGAACTGTCGCCGCTTCCTTCCCGTCGATCAGCAGACCATCGCCATTGGCTGAAATGGTCACTGTCTCTCCGTCATGGATGGTGCCTTCGAGCAGCAGTTCCGCCAGCGGGTTCTGCAGGCTGCGCTGCACGACGCGCTTCAGCGGACGGGCGCCATAGACCGGATCGTAGCCTTCGTTGGCCAGCCACTGATGCGCGAGATCATCGAGTTTCAGGACGATGTTGCGGTCGGTGAGCAGGCTCTGGAGACGCGCGATCTGGATATCGACGATATGCGTCATGTCCGCTTTCTGCAGACGTGAGAACAGTACGATTTCGTCCAGACGGTTGAGGAATTCCGGCCGGAAATGTTCCCGGACGACCTTCATCACCTGAGCGTGGACCATCTCTGTCGACTCACCGTCCGGCTGGTTGGCCAGAACATCCGAGCCGAGATTGCTGGTCAGCACGATCAGCGTGTTGCGGAAATCGACCACACGCCCCTGCCCGTCCGTCAGGCGACCGTCATCGAGAACCTGGAGCAGGATGTTGAAGACATCGGGATGGGCTTTCTCGACCTCATCGAAGAGGATGACCTGATAGGGACGGCGGCGCACGGCTTCCGTCAGCACGCCACCTTCTTCATAACCGACATAGCCGGGAGGGGCTCCGATCAGGCGGGCGACGGAGTGCTTCTCCATGAACTCGCTCATGTCGATGCGCAGCAGGGCCTTTTCGTCGTCGAACAGGAATTCGGCGAGAGCCTTGGTCAGTTCGGTCTTGCCGACGCCGGTCGGGCCGAGGAACAGGAACGAGCCGATCGGACGGTTCGGATCCTGAAGGCCGGCGCGGGCGCGACGGACGGCGTGGGCGACGGCTTTGAGGGCTGGTTCCTGGCCGACGACCCGCTTGCGCAGTTCGTCTTCCATGCGCAGCAGTTTGGTTCGCTCGCCTTCGACCATGCGGTCCACAGGGATACCGGTCCAGCGCGAGACGACGGAGGCGATGCTCTGCTCGGTCACGGCCTGGGAAACCAGATCACCGGTGTTACCGGACTGCTCTTCCTGCGCTCTGGTGATCTTCGCTTCGAGATCCGGGATCACGCCATACATCAGTTCGGAGGCCTGACCGAGATCGCCCTTGCGCTGCGCGACCTCGACTTTTGACCGGGCTTCATCCAGTTGCTCCTTGAGCTTCTGGACAGCAGTCACCCGATCTTTCTCGGCGTGCCAGGCCGCGTTCATAGCGTCTGATTTTTCTTCAAGATCGGAGAGTTCGGCACCGACTTTTTCAAGGCGTTCACGGCTGGCGGAATCATCTTCCTTGCGCAGCGCTTCACGTTCGATCTTGAGCTGAATGACACGCCGATCGAGTTCGTCGAGTTCTTCCGGCTTGCTGTCGATCTGCATCCGCAGGCGGCTGGAGGCTTCATCCATCAGGTCGATGGCTTTATCCGGCAGGAAGCGATCGGTGATGTAGCGGTTGGACAGCGTGGCTGCCGCGACCAGGGCTCCATCGGAGATACGCACGCCATGATGGAGTTCATATTTCTCCTTAATGCCGCGCAGGATCGAGATCGTGTCGGCCACGGATGGCTCGCCCACGAAGACCGGCTGGAAGCGACGGGCGAGGGCTGCGTCTTTCTCGATGTATTTGCGATACTCATCGAGTGTTGTGGCGCCGATGCAATGCAGCGTGCCGCGGGCCAGCTCCGGTTTGATCAGGTTGGACGCATCCATCGCGCCGTCCGAGCGACCGGCACCAACAAGTGTGTGCATCTCGTCGATGAACAGGATGACCTGCCCTTCAGCGGATTCGATTTCCTTGAGGACAGCCTTCAGACGTTCCTCGAACTCGCCACGGAATTTCGCGCCGGCGATCAGGGCGCCCATATCGAGGGAGAGCAGTTTCTTGTTGCGGAGTGCCTCGGGCACGTCACCGTTGACGATGCGCTGGGCGAGACCTTCCACAATCGCGGTTTTACCGACACCGGGCTCGCCAATCAGGACCGGGTTGTTCTTGCTCCGGCGTGCAAGCACCTGGATGGCGCGACGGATTTCCTCGTCGCGACCGATGACCGGATCGAGCTTGCCGGCCTGGGCTACGGCGGTGACATCGCGGGCGTATTTCTTCAGCGCGTCAAAACCGGCTTCCGCGTTTTCGCTGGTAACGGTGCGGCCTTTGCGGATCGCGACCACTGCCTTTTCAAGTGCATCGGCTGAAGCGCCATTATCTTTCAGGGCGCGACCGGCGGCGGAGTCAGAGGCCGCAATGGCGACCAGCAGGCGATCCTGTGCGACGAAGGAATCGCCGGCTTTCTGCGCGGCCTGTTCGGCACCGTCCAGAAGGCGGACAAGATCCGGAGTTGCCTGCGGCTGACCTGCGCCGCCACCCTGTACTTTTGGCAGTTTTGCGAGTGCCTGTTCGACGGCGGCTTTGGCCCCGACGGGATTTCCGCCAGCGGCTTTGATCAGTGACGAGGCCGCGCCTTCTTCATCATCCAGCAGGGCCTTGAGCAGGTGCTCCGGCGTCAGTTGCTGGTTGTAGTCACGGAGCGCGATGGTCTGCGCGGCCTGCAGGAAGCCACGTGAGCGCTCCGTAAATTTCTGAATATCCATTATTCCTGTTGTCCCTTTTCACTCAGGCGATCATCAGGCCTTGCCACACCCCTCCAGGAGGCAATGCGGCTCTGGTCTTCTGTGTAAATATGGGGACATAAAAGATGATCGCAAGGGGTTGTCCCAGCCAACAGCCATGCATTGGAGAGCCCGTCACGAGATCAATCCGGATTCGTGCGGAATCCCGACGTTTTCTCACATCTGCCAGTTTGAATGACAACTGGCATCACACCGGTTCGTAGTGTCTGACCTGGAATGTGCGTGGATAAGAAGTTGAGTGATATCAATCTTTTGTAATTCAGTCCGGGTTACGAAACATCGGCGGAGGGTCTCATGGGGACCGATACCCCCTTGCGCAGCATGCGCGCAGGAAACTGCGGCGGTCAGGCGATTTGACGCTTACGGAATGGCGCGTTCCGGAGCCGGTTATGCCGGCGGCGAAGCCGCGAGAGCGGACCAGGGTTATGCCGACAGGACGCGTGAACCCGGCATCCGCGCCGTGAGGACGAGGTCGGCTCTCAGTGATATGTCCTGTTCCGGGATATGTCCTGTTCTGGCGCCCGAAAGGCTGCGTGCCCCCCAACAGAAGGATTATTTCGGCCATGGCTACCCGGGCGCCGAACGACGCTCGCGCCGTTTTGTTGTATGGCACCGCGAACCGGCAGACAACCGCCAAAGATTAAGAGGCTGTTTCAAAAGCCGCACTGCCGGGCGAGAACGCCCCTGAGAGGCGTGTGTTTTTGAGCACGGAAGCGGAGCGTCGTGCGGGCCGTGCGCATCGGAGGGCAGAAGACACGCGTCTGATCGCCGGCAGAGGAGCTTTTGAAACAGCCTTTAAGATCCCGGCAATGTGCCGGGTCGGAGTATTCTCCGGGACCATAACGCCGAGGCTGCCAGAGATTTTTCAACGGCCTCGTGAAAACGTGTACACGCACCACCTTGCGCCCGTGACCCCGGGCTCTATATATGCTCAAATTGAGTATAACAGGGCGCAGGAGCGCGACCATGTCAGAGACACTCACAGATCGCCGCGCAAGTCTTTATGAACCGGTCTCGCACCTTATGCACCGCGACGACTGGGAGCGCCTCTATGCCGACGACATTGAGGCTATCCTGCGTCTCAAGAAGCAGCATGACGCCGTCATCCTGGCTCATAATTACCAGACCCCGGAAATTTTCCACTGCGTGGCAGACATCCGGGGCGACAGCCTCGCTCTGGCCCGTGCGGCACAGACGCTTGATCAGAGCGTCATCGTCATGGCCGGCGTCCATTTCATGGCCGAAACCGCGAAACTACTGAATCCTCAAAAGACTGTTCTGATCCCTGATACCCGCGCGGGCTGTTCGCTCGCCGAAGGAATCACCGCTGAAAACGTCCGCGCTCTTAAGGCTGCGCATCCTGGCGTCCCGGTGGTCACCTATGTAAACTCCACCGCCGCCGTCAAAGCGGAATCCGATATCTGCTGCACCTCAGGAAATGCGAAGCGCCTCGTTGAGGGTCTGGGCGTCCCGAAGATCATTATGATCCCCGATGAATTTCTCGCCCGGAACATCGAAGCCGAAACCGGTATCGAAATGGTCACCTGGCCGGCCCATTGTGAAGTCCATGAACGCTTCACTCCGCAGGAGATCCGGCAATACCGGCGTATCCATAAAGGCGTCACCGTCATCGCTCATCCGGAATGTCCGCCGGAAGTCGTCGCCGAGGCCGATTTTTCTGGCTCCACCGCTCAGATGCAGGACTACATCGCTGAAAACCAGCCGGAAAAAGTCCTGCTCGTGACGGAATGTTCCATGAGCGACAACCTCTCGGTTCTGTTTCCCGCCACCAGTTTCGTGCGTCCGTGCAACCTTTGCCCGCATATGAAACGGATCACGCTCGCCGGTATTCGCCGCTCACTGGAAACGATGCAAACCCCGGTTTCCATTCCCGCGCATCTGCAGCCTCGTGCCCGTCTGGCCGTCGAACGCATGCTGGCCGCCTGACTTTCTCACCAGAGGAGGCAGAAAGATGACCATTCTCTCCCGCTACGCCGGATGGCCCGTTATTGCCGGCGCCGGTCTGGCAGGTCTTTCGACCGCCCTGCATCTGGAATGCCCCTGCGTCCTGCTTTCCGCAGCATCGCCCGGAGATGACGCCGCAAGCAGCCTCGCTCAGGGTGGCCTTGCCGCCGCCGTCGGGCCTGATGATTGCCCGGACCTCCATGCCGCCGATACCATCGCCGCCGGCGCCGGTCTGTGCGATCAGACTGTCGTCCGTGCGATTACTGCCGCCGGCCCGCAAACCGTCGAAACGCTTCTGAATCTGGGTGTTCCTTTCGCCAGAAATCCGGAGGGCAGTCTTTCGCTTCATCTCGAAGCGGCCCATTCGCATCCCCGTATCGTCTACGCCAATGGTGACGCCAGTGGTGCCGCGATCATGAAGACTCTTGTTGCCCGCGTAAAAAATACGCCCCGCATTACCGTTATCGAAAACTGTGTCCTCACTGGTCTCCGGATTGAAAACGGCGACCTCCACGGCGTCCGGACCAGCCAGGGCTTCATCCCCACCCGAATCTGCGTCATGGCCAGCGGTGGGATTGGCGCGCTTTATGCCGGTGCGACCAGTCCGCAAGGCTGCACCGGTTCCGGTCTTGCCATTGCCGCCCGTGCCGGTGCTGAGCTGACCGATATGGAATTCACTCAGTTCCACCCGACAGCGCTCGATACCGGTTCCCGCTCGGGTCGCCGTCCACTCATCAGTGAAGCCGTTCGTGGTGCCGGCGGGCGTCTTGTTGACGAAACCGGCAAGACGTTCACAGATGAACTCGCTCCCCGCGATGTCGTCGCCCGTGCCATCGCTGCTCACCAGAGCGAAGGTCACAGGGTCTTCCTAGATGCGCGCTCCCTGTCCGCGGGCCCTTTCAGTAACCTTTTTCCTGGCATCACCACCGCCTGCCTGGCCATTGGCGTCAATCCGGAACAGCAGCCCATCCCTGTCCGTCCCGCCATGCATTACCATATGGGCGGCATCGCTACGGACGCGCGTGGCCGCAGCTCCATCCCTGGTCTGTGGGCTGTCGGCGAAGTTGCCTGCAACGGTCTCCATGGTGCCAATCGTCTTGCCAGCAACTCCCTTCTGGAAGCTTTCGTCACTGGTCAGTGGACTGCCGGGGATCTGAACGGCAAATCCATCGAAATCATGCCCTCCTTCCGTCCCGGCCTGGAAGCCTCCCGCTTTTCCTCAAAGCTGGACGTCAGCAACGCCTTCATGGAACACGCGGGGATCCTCCGCAACGCAACCGGCCTGCGCCGTCTTCTGGAAAAAGTCACTCCATACGTCGATTACGATCAGAATGCTCTGATTGCGGCCTTTGTCGCTCAGGCCGCTTTAAATCGGCGTGAAAGTCGGGGAAGTCACTTCCGGACGGATGATATTTCACAGGCTCAGTCCCTGAATCACCAAAGGCCGGAGACTTTTGAAAACCAGTATTCCGGCAGCGGACAGCATCAGATCTCCTCCCGTCAGATCCTTACCATCGAAGACATCTCATCTGTGAAAGTCTCTGAACAATGCCTGTAACATCACTGCCCGATATCCTGTGGGAACCCATTATCCGTAATGCTCTTCTCGAAGATTTTGGCACAGGCGGCGACAGCACGACCCAGGCTCTCGTTCAGCCCGGACAAACCCTGAAAGCCGCATTCCGCGCCCGCAAAACCGGAATCCTCGCCGGTGTTCAGGGCGCACGTCTGGCTTTCACTCTTCTCGATCCCACAGTCCGCTTTGAGCCTCACATTACCGATGGAACTCTTCTTCAGCCGGGAAGCATCATCGCCACGGTGGAAGGCAGGGCGGAAACCGTGCTTGGCGGCGAACGCACAGCGCTCAATCTTCTCTCGCATCTCAGTGGCATCGCCACCACCACCCGTCAGATCGCGGATGCCATCTCCGGCACAAAAGCCCGCATTGTCTGCACCAGAAAAACCCTGCCCGGTCTGCGTGCATTACAAAAATACGCCGTCCGCGCCGGAGGCGGCCACAACCACCGCTATCGTCTCGATGATGCTATTCTCATCAAAGACAATCACCTCGCCCTCTGCGGCGGAGACGTCGTCGCCGCCCTCAAAATTGCCCGCGACCGCGCCGGTCATCTCGTCAAAATCGAGCTTGAAGTGGACACACCCGATCAGCTCGAACGTGCACTCTCCTGCAACATCGCCGACGCCTACCTCCTTGACAACATGGACCTGCCAACTCTGAAAAAAGCAGTTATCCTCATCAACAAACGCGCTATCGCAGAAGCCTCAGGCGGCATCACTCCTGAAACCGCCCGCCCCATCGCCGAAACCGGCGTCGATATCCTTTCACTCGGCTGGCTGACCCACAGCGTACAGGCTCTGGATATAGGACTTGATATTCCCGCCTGCCCCATACGCTTCTGCCGGAGCCAGCGCCTTACGAGCGCCACCTATGCCCCGGGCAATAAATATAGCAGAGGATCCGGCCTTTGACCGGTGTGAGGTTGATGAGTGTGAGGCTGGCAGGGGGCTCTGCCCTGGAACCATGTAAACGCTCTGTTGTCGTTACGTGTTGATCTGTGATTTTTTAAAGGGTTAGCAGAATCCGGGCTCTGCCCGAACCCGGCAGGGACCGCAGGCCTCTGCACCCCGATTGATTAATAATAAAATGGTTTCCAAAGGTCTGTGACCTTTGGTGGGTTTCAGGGCAAAGCCCTGAGTAAGGTTCCAGCACCTGATGACAACAGAGCCTTTGGAAACCGTTTATGATCAGCAGGCCGGGGTGTAGATCAATCTTCATAACCTCCGGTATAATGCGCATTCCCAGGCTGTTTTCCGGCAGGCATGATTACCACTACTTCGGCCTGCCCGGACCCATCACCGTATTCCGGCCTGTCGTTTTTCTGACTGGCGACCGCACTCGTGGTCTGACAGGGAGCCCCTCAGGTTTCTGTATCCCCCGCCCCAAGATGCCGGGTTCCCCGCGCTGCTGCCAGCCGCGTCTGCCGCTCCCGGTCCGCATAACGCCGCCGCTGTTCATCTGTGCGCTCATCATGACAGGCCGGACAACTCACGCCCGCCTCATATAGCGGCGATGCCTTATCCTCCGCGTTCACTGGCCGCCGGCACGCATGACACACGTCATAACTGCCCGGTTCCAGCCCGTGCTTCACCGTCACACGCTGGTCGAACACAAAACACTCGCCATCCCACAGACTTTCCTCCTGAGGTATTGTCTCCAAATATTTCAGGATGCCGCCCCTGAGATGAAACACCTCGGAAACACCTTCCGCTTTCGCAAAAGCCGTCGATTTCTCGCAGCGAATGCCTCCGGTGCAGAACATCGCAATCTTCGGCAATCGCCCGGCCGCCACCAGTTCGTCACGTTTCGCCCGGAACCAGTCCGGAAACTCGCGAAACGTTGTAATATCCGGATCGATTGCGCCCCGGAACGTACCGACCGCAACCTCATAATCATTACGCGTATCAATAACGATCGTATCCGGATCGGAAATCAGTGCATTCCAGTCTGTGGGCTCTACATATGCCCCGACCTCTGACAACGGATCGATTCCCTCAATCCCCATTGTTACAATTTCGCGTTTCAGTCGTACTTTCATCCGCAGAAACGGCATCACCTCCGCACGGGACTCTTTGACTTCCAGATCCGCGCATCCCGGCAACGTCCGAAGATGGGCCAGCACCTGGCCGATCGCCGTATCGCTGCCCGCAATCGTTCCGTTGATTCCCTCCGGAGCCAGCAGCAAAATGCCCTTTACGCCCAGCGAGCAGCATAGCTTCGCCAGAGGCTGCCGCATCGCCGTGCAATCCTCAAATGGTGTAAACCGGTAAAGGGCCACAACCCGCACCGGCTGGGCCGGACAGTCGAAAGCATCACCCATGGTTGCTCATCGCCTCTGTATAAGCCGTCAGCACGTCAGTCGTCGGACCATCCATCTGCACGCGTCCGCCTTCCAGCCAGATCACCCGTGTGCACCATTCCGCAATGATTCCCAGCGAGTGTGAGGTAATCACCAGAATATCAGACCCGTCCACCACTCCGGCCAGACGCTGAAGGGCCTTTTCCTGAAACTTCGCATCGCCCGCCATGAACCATTCGTCCATCAGCAGAATCTGCGGGGCAATCGCCGTAGCCAGCCCGAAGCCCAGCCGGATCGCCATACCACTCGAATAAAGCCTTACGGGCAGATCCATGAACTCCCCCAGAGCCGCAAAACTCTCGACATCCTTCTCAAGCTTTTTCAGTTCAGCGGTCCGCAACGCCTTGTGCTGGGCCTGAAGAAAGATGTTCTCACGCCCTGTCAGTTCCGGGTTCATCCCCGAATTGGTGTCGATCAGTGTCTCCACCGAGCCTCTGACCGTCAGCATCCCCGGCTGCGGAACATAAATCCCGCCCAGAACCCTGAGCAGCGTGCTCTTGCCGGCGCCGTTATGCCCGATCAGTCCGATGCGCTCTCCGGCATGGATCGTAAACGACACATCAGTCAGCGCCCGGACATGCACCACACCCGACGAGTCCTCGCCGACGACGACCTGGCCGCCCGTCCGCGCTGCCCGCACAGCCGCCAGTGGCTGCTTTGCCCGACGGAACAGCGTCTTTTTCAAAGACCGCGCTCCGCCATGGAAGATCGGAAACTCCAGTGTCAGATGGTTAACCCGGATTATAGCCCGGTCCCGGTCAGCAGCGGCCGGCGACGAAGGCGAAGAGGAGAGAGATGTCATCGCATCAGATCCAGAAAGCGAGCCGGGCCCGCGACCGCGAGAAAACGAGCAGACTCATAAGCCACAGGCTGACACTGATCCCCAGCGCCACAATCCATATCATCAGAGGAGGCACCACGCCCGTCAGTGGTCCGCGCACAATTTCGAGTAGTGAATAAAACGGATTGAAAATCAGCCACCAGCCACGTGCCCCAAGCTGCTTTACGCTCCAGATGATTGGCGTCACGTAAAATGCAACCTGCAACGCGCTGGCGATAATCGGCGGAATGTCACGATAACGGGCCCCGATCGAGCCAAACAGCAGACAAAGGGCAAACGCATTCGCCGCCCAGATCAGCAGACCTGGCACTGCCAGAAGCGCCACCACGCCAGGCAGCAGACCAAAAATCGCATAAACCGCGACCGGCACGACAATATTGTAGCTGAATGTCACGGAATTGCGCACCAGCGTACGAAACGCCTGAAGCGAAAATGGAAGCCGCATCGATCGTATCGAACCGGCTGCATTCGTGAAGCAGATGCAGGCATCCTGTGTCACACCGGCAATACCTACCTGCCAGAGGATCATCGAAATCGACAGATACGGCAGATAATCACGCAGTACGAGATGAAACAGTCTGCCATAAATCGCGCCCATGGACCCGATCATCACTGCTGTACCCAGCGTCAGCCATAAGGGTCCTACTGCTGAGCCCCGAAACTGTAATCTGATATCCAGCCAGCCCAGCGAAACCGCCAGACGCCATAGCCTCGCACCTTCGGCAATATCCTCAAGCGCCAGGATAATCCGGGATCGGTAGACAACCGGTTCCTGATCATCTTCCGGAGCATGCAGGGTATGGCCCGTTCCGGCCTCCTCAGCCTCCGCCATCTGTAATGCCGGGGATGCTGCGGACGTTCCGCCGGACGGTGGAGCATCCGGAGAAGCTGTGGTGTGACCGGTCGATGCATTCATGATGTGCCCGCGTAACCCAATCATGGACACCCCCGCAACTACGGTCTCTGTAATCTGGTTTGAGTCAGTATGCCGGTGTCAGGAACTGTCTGATCTCAGGGAGGAACGACACTTCCGGCACCTCAGGGAACAATGCATCCGATATCCTGTCTCGCCGCCACGTTAGTGTCACAATTCATCGGCACAGTGTCCGGACCGGAGAACGCATCGATAGCGCAGGCAGATAAAATGCGTGCAATTGAAGGCGTTGGACGATAATTCTTCCATGCGGATTGAATTGAGCGGGAGGCTTCAGCCTTGCGGACGGGACGAATACACCGATGAGTCACTGGCCAGAAGCGTGTCAGAGGTCTGTAACGACCCGGCCTGAAATCTCCCCCGGAAGCAACATCAGCACATCGCGGACCATCTGCACCCGGCCGGTCCGCACCGTAGCGTTCATCGGCCTGCTGGCCCTGCTCTCCGCCTGTGCCGGGGAAACGCCAGGCTCCGATATGCAGATCCCCATCGCACAGGAAGAAGCGCAATACCGCTCTCATGCGAAATCCTATTACGCCCCGCCAGGCCCCGCAGACGATCCATGGGGACCTTATATTCAGGAAGCCTCGCAGCGCTTCGATATACCGGATATGTGGATTCGCAGCGTAATCCAGCGTGAGTCCGGTGGTCGCATGTTCCATAACGGCCAGCTCGTTACGTCGGCTCCTGGTGCCATGGGTCTCATGCAACTCATGCCGCCGACCTATGATGAGATCAAACGTCAGAACAATCTCGGCGACGATCCGTACGATCCGCACGACAACATCCTCGCAGGCACGGCATACGTTCGTCAGCTCTACGACACCTATGGTTCTCCGGGCTTTCTCGCTGCCTATAACGCCGGCCCGGGTCGCCTTGAGGATTTTCTCGGACATAATCGCACCCTGCCGCGCGAAACCCGGAACTATGTCGCAACTATCGGTCGCGAAATCGCAGGTACCTGGCCCAATAACCGCTCGCAGGCCGATCTTCTCGTTGCCAGCCACGAATCGTCGCGTTACGCCGCCTATGCGTCGGCCGCCATGCCGTCCGATACTGCGAACACTGTCCGCTCCGCCTGGTCCCATCATAACAATGCAGATGCCGGTCAGCCCGTGCAGGTGGCCGAAGCCCCGGCGGAGTCGGATGCAACGGCATCACAGACGCCGGCCCCGACCTATACCCATGCCTGGGCTCCTGTCGGACGTAATCCTGAATCACCGCAGGCGGTCAGTGCCGCCTGGCAGTCCCGCCTGAAATCCGGGAGTGCCGTGCAGACCGCCAGCGTCGCAACGGAGACCACCGATACCAGCGCGTCGCAGACCAGTGCCGTCTGGCAGAACCGTCTGAAATCTGAAGACACCACTCCGGTCGGTGTCACAGCCGCTACCGCCGAAAACCCGGCAGAGGACACGAACGAACAGCCAGCGGTGCAACGCACCTCACGTGCGGCGCCTGCCCGCTTTTCTCTGGTTTCCCGCGCCGCCGCCGCCACTACGCCCGTGCCAGCTCAGGCATCGCGCCTGACGTCCTCGCGCAGTAATGCCGCTATTGCTGAAGAGGCGCGTAACTGGGCTATTCAGGTCGGCGCATTCTCGTCGTCGTCCATGGCGCAACAGGCCGCATCCCATGCCCGTTCCCGCGCCTCCAGCGACCTCTCTGGCGCCCGTGCCCAGGTTGCCAGTGTCAAAGTCTCACGGGGACAGCTTTTCCGTGCGCGTCTGACCGGGATATCACGGGCCGAAGCCGTTTCCGCCTGTCGCAGGCTTGATGCGGGCGCATCGAACTGCGTGGTCGTCTCTCCTGACGTCATTCGTTAAAGGCCTGAACTCTGCCTGGCTTTGTGGAGAGACTGGCAGAGCCCGAGCAGGGCTCCGCTCTCACCCTGCAACAGTTACATCCGTAAACCGTTGGTGCCACTGTCACACCTCCGCAGACCGGTCCATACGGAAAAATAATCATGAAAAAACGCCTTGTCCCTGTCTTTTTTTCAACCGTTCTGCTGCTTGCCGGAACACAGTTCGCGCATGCAGAACTCCCCGTCGGAAAGACCGCGCCGCCTTTTACCCTCCAGGCCAGTATGGGTGGAAAGGATTTCAGATTTTCCCTTGCGGATACGCTGAAAAAAGGACCGGTCGTGCTCTACTTCTACCCTGCCGCTTTCACGCCGGGATGCACGATCGAAGCGCATGACTTTGCCGAGGCCATGGACGAATTTCACGCATTAGGCGCCAACGTCATCGGTGTTTCCACAGACGACATCGAAAAACTCCGCCGTTTCTCTGTCAGTGAATGCCGAAGCAAATTTCCCGTCGCCGCCGATCCGGACGGCAGCGTTTCCGCCGCTTACGATTCAAAATCGCCCGGCGGCACTCACGCCAGCCGGACATCCTACGTCATCGCTCCGGGTGGCAGGATTCTGATGAGTTATACTGATCGTTCGCCCGACGAACACGTCAGGCGCACTCTGGCCGCTCTCCATGCATGGAAAGATGCCCGGAAGCCCTGACAGTCCAGGAAGAGGCTGCTGTCGCCGAGACCTGTTTATTCATAACCAGACAGGTTTCGGGCGCATCCGGACAGAGCCGGAGATTTCCATGATCAGTCCGTGGCCATGCTCATTCCGGGCATAAAATAAAAGCCGGAACACGGCTCCGGGCCTTGCTATCTCTGCAAAGCGTCAATAAAGCTCACCACACATATCAGCCGTGCGTCAGGCTATCGCAGGAAATTTTATGTTACAGACGCGCGGTTTCGAAACAGTATCGCCTGAGGTTATCAAATCGATAAAAAGCTATCAGAAATCTGATGTACTTGTGAGCCTGTACCAAGTTATTTCATCTGTCTCGGCTTTTGTGATTTGTTACGGTTTTTTACTGTTCTCCGTAAAAAATGGTTATTTATCAGCACTTTTTCTGTCTCCTCTGGCCTCCGGCCTCGCCATACGCGTGTTCATTCTGCAGCATGACTGCGGTCACGGATCTCTGTTCCGGAGTCAGCGGGTCAATAACTTTGTCGGCAGGCTCTGTTCTCTTCTGACATTTACGCCCTACGATCACTGGAAAAAGCATCATTCCATCCATCATGGTTCATGGAATAATGTGGATAACAGGGGCAGGCTTTCAGATCTGTACTCAGACTGCACCACTGTTTCCGAATATATGAGCAAATCCAGGTTCGGGAAAGTCATATACAAAATATCAAAAAATCCAGTATTTACCATATTTATCATGCCTCCGATTATTTTCTTTGTCGTTTACAGAATTGCATTTGATACACCGGTGGCCTGGCTTCGTGAGCGGATCGGCCTCTACGTGACAAATATCTGCCTGTTACTTATATACTGGGGTCTGATTGAGATATTTGGCTTGAAAACTGTGTTTCTTGTCGCCTTCTCGGTCATTTACCCGGCAAGTGTCATCGGCGTCTGGCTCTTTCTTGTGCAGCACAAATTCGAGGGTGTGAAATGGGCCAGTAACACCGGGTGGAATATGTTCGATGCTGCTACAGGCGGTTGTTCATTCCTGAAACTGCCCTCGGTATTAAAATGGTTTTCCGGCAATATCGGTATACATCACGTCCATCATGCAGCGCCCGGCATTCCGAATTATCGCCTGAACGCATGTCACGAGGCGCACGAAGTCTTCGCAACTGTCAAAGTACTGAATTTACGTGACGGTATAAGAGAAGCATTTACCAACACATTATGGGATGAAGAAAAAAGCGTTATGGTAAGCCTGCGGAGCGTCAGATAGAGTATTTCGCAGGTTGTGCAAATAAGCATTCCTGAGCCAGCTTACAGACAGAATTGCCCCCAACCGGACAGGCGCTTCCTGATCCATGTCTGGCACAGATCAGGAAACGCACACCAGCAAGTGCAGGCCACTCTGTACATCCGGCCATCTGGCACCCGAAATTGACACATCTGCGCGAGGCAGATTTCCGCTAGAGCACAATCCGATCTAATAGGTTCATTTTAAGGATTCCCATACTGGTCGAAATCTGATTCATACTATGTGCCGGTATGGAGGCCGGCCCGTATGACCCGAGCCCTGT